>DASXMM010000042.1:0-14412 GCA_036495665.1 Candidatus Acidiferrum sp.
GACCGGCTGCGTATCACGCTGAGCCACAATGAAGTGCGATTCCTCGTCCCGAACGAGTTGATTCAGCGGCAAGCCGGGCAGCGGCAGGACATTACAAACAGCGAAACGGCGGGACAGATTTTCTTTCAGCACACGATCTCACCGGATTTGTTTCTGAGTTTTTCCGGCAGTGTGCGCGATACCAGTGCAACGCTGACCTCCAACCCCCTTGCGACACCGGTGATCGTCTCGCAAAACCGCGGCTATCGGGAAGGATACGTGCGCGGCGACATCGCCGGCCATCACGGGCATCACGACTGGAAAGCAGGCGTGGATGGGATTTTCAGCCCAGTGCATGAAGCGCTGCAATACATCATCACCGATCCGGCGCAGTTCGATCCCGGCACCCAGCAGCAGCTTCAATTCGCCGACCGGCGCTGGGACATTGAGCCGTCGGCGTACGCGCAAGATCAATGGCATCGCGGCAACTGGAACGTCAGCGCAGGGCTGCGCTTCGATCACTACGGATTTGTCGTGAACAAATCGGCGCTGAGTCCGCGCGTGGGAGTAGCGCGTTATGTGCCTTCCTTGAATTTGCTCGTTCACGCTTCTTACGATCGAGTGTTTCAGACTCCGGCCATGGAGAATCTGCTTTTGGCGAGCTCGCCGCAGCTCAATTCGGTGGATCCGATTGTGCTTCGCCTACCGGTGCAGCCGGCGCAGGCAAATTACTACGAGATTGGGGTAACGAAATCCTTCTTCGGAAACTTGCGGCTCGATGCGAACGTGTTTCGGCGCGATTTTCAAAACTATTCGGATGACGACACGCTGCTGGACACCAGCGTGAGCTTTCCGATCGCTTTCGCCAAGGCGCGCATCGCAGGAGAAGAAGTGCGCCTCGCAGTGCCACACTGGGGCCGCTTTTCCGGCTACGTGAGTTACGCCAACCAGTCCGGAATCGGGCAAGGGCCTATCACAGGCGGATTGTTTCTCGGCGACGAAGCGACGAGCGGGCTGACAAACACCAGTAAGTTTGCGGTTTCACAGGATCAGCGGAACACATTGCGCGCGCGTGTGCGCTACGAGGCTACGAAGCGCATCTGGCTGGCGTTCAGCAGCGAATATGGCAGCGGGCTGCCTGTCGAGATCAATAGCAGCGCAATCGATTTGAACTTTCTTCTCTCGCAATTCGGACCGGCGATCATCAATCAAGTGAACTTCGATAAGGGCCGCGTGCGGCCGAACTATTCGCTGGATGTCGCGGCTGGGGCGGAGATGTATCACAAAGAACACCGCAGCGCGGCGTTTGAAATTCAGGCGCAGAATCTAAGCGACCACGTCAATGTGATCAATTTTGCAAGCTTGTTTTCAGGAACGGCAGTGGGCACGCCGAGAAGCGTTTCAGCGCGATTGAAGTTGACGTTTTAGACGTGCGCGGGCACGGCGTGCCGTGCCCCTGCGATGTGCAGAGAGGCACTGCTACCTGCGGCGCGCTTTGGACAGCAGGCGGAGAATTTCGAGATAGAGCCAAATCAGCGTCACCATCAGGCCGAACGCGCCGTACCACTCCATGTACTTCGGAGCGCCGCCGTTTACGCCGGTCTCGATCATGTCAAAATCGAGTACGAGATTCAGCGCCGCGATGACCACCACGAAGAGGCTGAACGCGATTCCCCAGGGCCCGCTGCTGTAGAGAAGAGGCACCGGGAAGTGAAAGAAAGCTCTTAGGACCATACTGATCAGGTAAAAAACCGCGATGCCGCCGGTGGCCGCGATCACGCCAATCTTGAAACCTTGCGTGGCGCGAATCACGCCGGTCTTATAGGCGAGCAGCATGACGAAGAGCGTGCCGAAGGTCAGGCCGACGGCTTGAATCGCGATGCCGGGATAGCGCTGCTCAAAAAAGGCTGAGATTCCGCCGAGCGCTAGTCCTTCGAGTAGCGCATAAATTGGCGCCGTGATTGGCGACCACGTCTTCTTGAAAATCGTCACCAGGGCGGTGACGAATCCGCCGAGAATGCCGCCGATCATCCAGGGGACGGCCGCCCCGGGTTGATTGGAATGCCCGAGGCCCCAGGTCCATGCTGCGGTCGCGACGACGCACAGCAAAAGCGCGCCCGTCTTGTTGACGGTGCCTTGCAGCGTCATGGCTTCGCCGATCGCTACTTGCCCTTTGAACGCTTTTTCGTTTAGAGCGGGATTGGACGTGCGTAGAAAACTCGCCATCGTGGCCTCCGAAAACGTGCTCCGAACAACTGTAAACCTAAGTTTACTCCGTCTCAATCCACAATCCAAACGAACCGAATCGCGGTTTGGTCAGTACGTCATGGCGAGATGAGGCGCAGCATTGCTGCGCCCCTGCAAAGGATCCGGGGCGGCGCGTTCAAAAAGTTGGGTTACGCCTGCTTTTGGGCGCTGGAGATTTGGCTTTGGACTTGTTCCCGGAATTGCAGCGGGTGATAGATTTTCTCGAACGTTTCGGGAGTGCCGCCTGTGCCTCGAATAATCACCGTGCCGTAGCCAAGGACGCGACCCAGCGCCGGCTCTTCTACCACGACGCTTTCAATTCTGGAGAGGAGAAGCTCGACCGTGCGGCGGCTCGCGAGGCCGGTTTTTACAATGACGCGCTTGTTGGTCAGCGCCATGACCGTGGCACCGCGCCGGACTATACCAATTGCCAAGAAAATGGCCGCTATCACCAGAAAGACGCCGCCCGCCCATCGCAGCACGACCGCGTACGAAACCAAGCTGCCATTGACGGAGCTCCACGGAGTGATCAGCAGACCGACGCCAATCACGGCGAGGACCGCGGCGATCACAACATGGCCCAGCATGACAATCCAATGCAGCTGGGTCTGATATTGGACCGTTTCGCCAGAGATGAGATGTTTTTCAACGTAGCTCAAAGCGGCTCCTCGAAGGTGCGTGACAGCAGTGGACGCGGAGTATATCGTCCCGAATCATAGCCGGGAAAGATGTCTCGTATGAGGCAAGCTTCAAATGCGATTCGCGGATCATTTGGTAGCGCTAACGGGAATCGAACCCGTATTTCGGCCTTGAAAGGGCCGCGTGCTAACCGTTGCACCATAGCGCCACATTTTGTAGGTGTGTGGAACCTATCTAGGATAAGAGAAATCGGGAGAATGAACAAGCGGCTCCAGACACGATCCCGTCTACGAACTCCTCGCAAAACCAATTCTCGTTGACTGCACAACTCAGTCTTTAGACGAAGCGGTGGGAGAGGTAAGTTCCGGAGGATTCCGCATGTCGAGAATCCTGTAGCCGGCGGGCGGAGCAAAGAGCTTCGCATCAGGCTCACCCAGAGCGATGCCAGTCACCTCGAAATTCTGTTGCGAACTGAAGCGCGCATCCTGGCGCTTGGTGATGAGATTGATCCCTAGTTGCGGCGAATACCAAAACTCCCGCTTTTCCAGGATGGGGCTATTATTGCCGACGGCGCCCGTCTCCGTGAGGGTTGTCTCTCGTGTGCCAATCGCTTCCAAGCCTTCGATGGTTTGCGTACCGAGAGATTCATCGGCGGGAGCGCCAGGTTGCTTCGCAGATGCGCCCGCAAACTGGGCGGACCCAATGTTGGCACCGAAAAACTGCCGCAACCGGCAAACCTGTTCGCGGGGCAAGCAGATGTATAGCTCATGCGACGCGGGATCGCTGATCTCAGTCTGCGTCACAAAAGATTCTTTCTTCCCGTCGTCGGGAACAAAATAACGGCGCTCTTGAAAGATGCGGCCGGTGGTATCGCGCGCGATAGTCCTGTGATTCTTGAGCGTGATGGAGTTGCCATCGGGCAGCTGGCGAATCCATTCGGTGTTCACCGTGGCGGTGAATGGCGCATCCGGCGTGGACGGAATGAAAATACTGGCGAAGGTCTCGCGAGTGCCGCCGTCAGGCGCGTGTTGGGGCGTTCGCGTTGCTTGTGCGAAAGCAGAAGAACCTAGCAAGAGCAGGGATGCTGCCAACGGAGGAAAAACGGGTTTCTTCATAACTCACTCCCCGGTAGGTGGCTAGTATGCCATTTTTGTTCTGATTTCGCAGCCGTTTTGGTGCGGCGCAGGTTAGGTCTGGCGATCCTGGAATTCTTCATGCCACGCCATTTGGATCGCTTCGAGTTTGCTTTCGTTGGAGGCGGCGGGGTCGCCGGAAAAACCGGGAAGCTCGGTGATCCATTTGTGCATGTCGGTGAAGCGGACGGCGAGCGGATCGGTGTCCGGAAATTTATCGGTCAAGCCGATGGCGATGTCTTCGATTTGATCCCAACCGAATGTTGGCGGCATTTACAGCGGCTCCTTAGTGGTCGGCTTCTTTCGCGTAATTCTTGTTCCACTCGGGAATCTCGACGACGATGTCGGTGGTGCCGTCCGGAACGGTTTGGCAGCCGAGGCGCGACTTTTGCGTGATCCCCGGAGCCATGTCGAGTTCATCGAGTTCGGCGTCCGTGGCTTCATTGCAGGATTCGAGACCTTGCTTGACGATGACGTGACACGTGGAGCAAGCGCAGACGCCGCCGCAGGCATGGTCGAGGCCTGCTTTGATGCCTTCGGAGATGTCGAGAATGCTGCCGGGAAGGCCGTTGTGGCCGTAGGGGATTTTCGCCGGGTCGACTTCGATGGTTTTACCGCTGGGAAGAAATGTGACTTTGTATTTCTTCGTGGCGGGTGTGTATTTGACTTCTTCGATGTATGGATTGCTTCCGCCCATGTGTATCTCCAATTCTAACTTGCGGTCATCTGCGAGAGCGAAGAGAAAAGCAGATTCCTCGCTTTGCTCGGAATGACAAACCTTTTGTCTAGACAAAGCTTTGCCTAGACTTCGGCCAGTTTTTTACCTTGCAGCGCGGTGTTGACTGCGCTGTTCATCATTAATTCCGCCAGGTGCTCGGTTGCCTGATTCAGTTCGTCGATGCGCTTGCGAATCAGTTTGTAGTCAATGCTGCCGACAGCTTCTTTCAACGCGGCGATGGATGCATCAATTGCCGCGCGCTCTTCCGCCGGCAAATTCTCCGATTGCGGATTCGCGAGCGCTTTCGAGGTTGCGGCCAGAATCGATTCGGATTCGGTGCGCGCTTCGATCACCTGGCGTTCGGCAAAATCCTGTTCGGCGTATTCGATGGATTCTTCGAGCATGCGCTCGATTTCGTTGTCGCTGATGCCGTAACTCGGTTGCACTTCGATCAAACGTTGTTCGCCGGTACGAAGATCTTTTGCAGCGACTTGAAGGATGCCGTTGGCGTCGATCAGGAATTTCACTTCGATGCGCGGAAGACCTGCGGGGGCGGGCGGCGTTTTCAACGTGAAGCGAGCCAGTGAGCGGCAGTCTTTCGCGAGTTCGCGCTCGCCTTGCAGAACGTGAATGTCGATGCCGGTCTGGTTGTCGACACCGGTGGTGTAAAGCTCCTGCGCGCTCGCAGGAATCGTCGAGTTGCGCGGGATGATCTTCGCGACAGCGCCGCCATAAGTCTCGATGCCAAGCGAAAGCGGCGTGACATCGAGCAAAAGCATGTTGGTAACGCCGCGGTCAAGAATATTGGCTTGTACGGCGGCGCCCAGGGCGACGACTTCGTCGGGGTTCAGCTCGGTGTGCGGCTTGCGGCCGAAAAACTCCTGCACGGTGCGGCGGATCAGCGGCGTGCGCGTGGTGCCACCAACTAATACTACTTCTTCGATATCCGCCGGCTTGAGCTGCGCATCGGCTAGTGCTTGTTTCACGGGGCCCATCGTGCGGTCAACAACCGGACGAATGAGTGCTTCGAGTGCGCCGCGCGTAAATTCATTCATAAAGATCGAGCCGTGAGGCAACGGAAAACGGAGCGTGGCAGATTCAGATTCCGAAAGTTGATGCTTGATAGCGATGAGGGCTTTGCGCAGCTCTTGCGCGAGTTCGCCGTGAGGTGAGAAGTCCAGATCGTCTTCCTGATGAATCCGTTCGTGTACGAACGATTGAAGCTGGTTGTCGATGTCGTCGCCGCCTAGGTGTGTGTCGCCGTTGGTCGAGAGAACTTGATAGATATCGCCTTCGGCGGTGGAAATCAGTTTGAGCACGGAAATATCAAACGTGCCGCCGCCGAGATCATAGACCGCTACGCGGCCGCGCTGCTTTTCGTGCAGTCCGTAGGCAAGCGCAGCGGCGGTTGGCTCATTGACGAGGCGCAGGACTTCGAGGCCCGCGATTTTGCCGGCATCTTTGGTGGCTTGACGCTGTGCGTCGTTGAAATACGCAGGCACGGTGATTACAGCGCGGTCAACGGTTTCGCCGAAGTAGGCTTCGGCCCAGCTCTTCAGTTCGCGCAAGATGAACGCGGAAATTTCGGGCGGTGTGAATTCCTTGTCGCCCAGCATCACTCGAATGACATTCTTACTTGCGGGATCGATGCGGAACGGGAAAAGCTTTAGTTCACTCTGAATGTCCGCAGGTCCGCGGCCCATGAGGCGCTTCACCGAATAGATAGTGCGTTCGGGTTGCGTAAGAAGGCGGTTGCGCGCGGCTTCGCCAACAATGATGCTGCCGTCCGCATCGAGACTGACGACGGACGGGCACAGCGTCGAACCGTATGGACCCGGAATACACTTTGGCTGGTTCGTCTGCGGATCGATATACGCGACGAGGCTGTTGGTCGTTCCCAAGTCAATGCCAACGATGCGTCCCATGTGCTAACTCAGATCTCTCCCAATTCCTTCGCGACGTTCGTGACGAGATTCCGGATATACGAACGGCGGTTCAACAGGTCATTCATTTGCGACATCAACTTCCTGCGTGAGGCATCGTCCCCGTTCGCATCCACGGCGGAATCCCATTCGCGAGCGACGGATTGCAGCTCACTGTCAACTTCTTCGAGCTTTTCGCCGAAGTTCTTTTCCGCGGATTGCAGCCGCTGCTTCAGGCCGCTGAGATCGCCGCCCGCCGATTTGGCTTCGCGCAATTCGTCCAGCGATTCGTTCAACTCAAAAACTTCTTCGAGCAGTTCGGGCGGAGCTTGCTGCTTGTGCTCCCCTTCTTTGCGCATGTTTTCGATGCCCAGCAAATATTCGACGCGAGCGACCGGATCGCGCAGCGTGCGATAAGCGTCGTTCAGCTCGGAGCTGCGCTTCAGCGAAAGTTCGCGCTCTTCCTCGGTGGCGTTTACAAAATTGTCCGGGTGCAGCTTCCAGCTCAGCTGCAGGAACTTTTGCTCCAGCGCGTTCATCTCGATCCAAAGCTTGTGAGGCATGCCAAAGATGGCGAAGTAATCCCGCATCGGCGTGATATTCGTCGCTGTGCTTGGTGCGGTCATAAGCTGGAAACTAACCTCTTCCCTTTCGCGACGCGAGGTAGATGTCGAAAATCAAGTCACCAAATTCCAGAATAAAGGAGGCGAGGAGCTGGAGAATTTCCGGCATCTGTGACTACCTCGAAGGCACAAAAAAAGTGGCTGGCGGGTGCGGCTGCCAACCACTTGTCAGGAGTCGCGTTTTTAGATCCCCCGCCGAATTCACATCTAAACCCGAATTTACTTCTAAACCCGAAGAGCACCGGCAAGAGTGCGCGTGCTACTTACGCCGTAAAGGAGCTGCCGCAGCCGCAGTTTCTGGCGGCATTGGGATTTTGGAACACGAAACCCTGGCGCATCAGCGTTTCTTCGTATTCGAGTGTTGTGCCATTGAGATACAGAAAACTCTTGGGGTCTACGAAAAGGCGCGCGCCGAATTCTTCAAAGATCTTGTCGCGATCGCGGGCTTGCGTGTCCAGACGCATCGCATAAGACAAACCCGAGCAGCCGCCGCCTTGCACGCCCACACGTAGACCGCCTTGTTCGGGCGAGACGCCTTCCTTTTCGAGGAGTTGGCGGATTTTCTTCGCGGCTCGCTCGCTGAGGTGGATCTTCGCGGCTGTCGGATTCGCGACTTCTGTTGCCATGATCAAAAACTCCAGAGACTTGTGCACACTACGTCCCGCCGAAGTGGGGGGCATCATGCTGCGCCCCTACAAATCACAAACCGGCAGGCGCGAGCGCGTGTTGCAACCCTGCCGCCGAAACTAGTGCGCGGCCTTCTCGGCTACCGGCGCTTCGATGCCGTGCTTCTTCTTCCAGTCGCCGATGGCGGCCTTGATGGCGTCTTCGGCAAGCACAGAACAGTGAATCTTCACCGGCGGGAGCGAAAGCTCGCGCACGATGTCCGTGTTCTTGATCGAAAGCGCTTCCTCGACCGTTTTGCCTTTGACCCATTCCGTAGCAAGCGATGAGCTGGCAATCGCCGAGCCGCAGCCGAAGGTCTTGAACTTCGCCTCTTCGATGACCTGCGTATCGGGATTGATCTTCATCTGCAGCTTCATCACGTCGCCGCACTCGGGCGCGCCGACGAGCCCCGTTCCAACATTGGGGTCTTCCTTCGGCAAGCTTCCGACGTTGCGCGGATTGTTGTAGTGCTCAACCACCTTGTCGCTATATGCCATTAGCTATTGCTCCTTGCCAAATTGTTGACGAGATTTCCAAAGCCCGCGCTCTTCACGGCCTTTTCGGTAAGCGTAACGTTCGGTACGGAGGCCGAGCGACCAGCGGTAAGCTGGCGGAGGGCGTCCTTGATGAATTCGGCGCCGACGCCAAGCATCTTCAAAAAGGCGCGAACCTGCTGGAGTTCGTGGAACGAGCGCTCCCCGGCTGCGGGAGCCTCTTCGCCTTCTTCATAGGGTACGAATGTGACTCGAAAAGCGGCTCCTGTGCCGCCGATCGAGCGGTGAATGCGGATTGTGCCTTCGTTTGCC
Organism: Candidatus Acidiferrum sp.; assembly: GCA_036495665.1. Classification (GTDB taxonomy): domain Bacteria; phylum Acidobacteriota; class Terriglobia; order Acidiferrales; family UBA7541; genus Acidiferrum. The sequence continues at coordinate 8,734 of DASXMM010000042.1, forward strand.
ATCGTCTTTCCTTCTCTTCTTGAGATCTTTTCCTGCCTAACTCTATTAGATGCTGGGTCTAGGCCGTTTGCCACTTCATCTTCGAGATATCGATGCCTTCCTTGGCCATCTCGTAAAGGGGCGACAGTTCCCGCAGCTTGGTGACGACCTGGACCATCTTGTCGATGACGTAGTCGACTTCCTCCTGCGTATTAAAGCGTCCGAGACCGAAGCGGATCGAGGTGTGGGCCAGGTCTTCGCCGACGCCCAACGCCTTAAGCACATAGCTGGGCTCCAGGGTGGCAGAGGTGCAGGCCGAACCGCTCGATACGGCAATGTCGTTAATACCCATTAGGAGCGATTCGCCTTCGACGTAGGCAAAGCTCATATTCAGGTTGTTGGGCAGGCGATGCTCCAACGAGCCGTTGATGAAAACCTCGTCCAGCTTGGCTTCGAGGCCCTTTTTCAGGCGGTCGCGCAGGCCGGCGAGGCGAACAGCTTCGGTCGCCATTTCCTGTTGGCAAAGCTCGCAGGCTTTGCCGAGGCCGACGATGCCGGTCACGTTGAGCGTGCCGGAGCGCATGCCGCGCTCGTGGCCGCCGCCATCGATGATGGCAGAGAGTTGCACACGCGGGTTACGGCGACGAACATACAGCGCGCCAACGCCCTTAGGGCCGTAAATCTTGTGCCCGCTGATGGCCAGCAGGTCGATATTGTCCTTCTGAACGTCCACGGGAATCTTGCCAACGGCTTGCACGCCGTCCACCGCGAAGAAAATGCCGTGTTCCTTGGCAATTTTGCCGATTTCCGCGATCGGGTTGATGATCCCGATTTCGTTGTTGGCGTACATGATGGTGATCAGGATGGTGGTCGGCCGGATCGCCGCTTTCAGCTCATCCAGATTGACGCGTCCGTCCTTCTGCACCGGCAGGTAGGTGACCTCAAAGCCCTCTTTTTCCAGGCGTTTGCAGGTATCCAGCACCGCTTTGTGCTCGATCGACTGCGTGATGATGTGATTGCCCTTTTCGCGGAACATCTCGGCGATGCCCTTGATCATCAGGTTGTCGGATTCGGTCGCGCCGCTGGTGAAGATGATCTCCTTCGGCGTGGCGCCAATCAGCGAAGCAATTTGCTGACGTGCGGTTTCGACCGCTTCCTCGCCAGCCCAGCCGAAACTGTGGTTGCGGCTTGCGGCGTTCCCGAACTTCTCCGTGAAATAAGGCAGCATCGCTTCCACGACGCGAGGATCCACCGGCGTGGTCGCATGATTATCCATGTAAATCGGCAGCTTGACTGACATTTCCAGACTCTCCTAACTCGAACTCATATGCGAACTCGATCTCATCGAGCCCGACAGTGCGACAAGCGCGGGCTCATTCGGGTCCTCGCTCATCTGCGCAATCGTTACAGTACTCAAAACTCCCAAAATGCTTTCGTTCACTCTGCGGAGCGGCTCGCGAACCGAGCACCTCTCCGTGGTTTCGCAGTTTCCGTGGCTCGTCACACAAGATGTGATGAGAACGGGGCCATCGATGGCTGAAATAACATCGAGCGCGCTCACATTTGCCGGGTCTTTTGCTAACTGATAGCCCCCGGTGGACCCATGCTTCGCTGCCACTACACCTTCGCGAGCCAAACGCTGCAGCACTTTTGCCATCAGCGTGACGGAAATTCCGTATTCCTCGGCAATCTCGTTGGCGCTGCAAGCGTGTTCCTGGCGGTGCATGGCCAAATGCTTGACGGCAATCAGGCCGTAGTCCGCTTTTTTGGATAGCTTAAACATTTCTCACTCGGGTTCCTGCCCCCGCAGGATATGCGACTGATTCAGTCGCAATACGAGGATACTCTGTTTCGCATTCCAAGTCAAACGAGCGGGCCGAATAGTTACCTCCAAACCCTTTATTTCGTGTGGCTTATAATAAGACTAAATTAGTCGGACATGCTAGCGATTTTGCGGCGAAACGTCTTATTCCGCAACGGACGGATGATTTTGAGCGTTCAACGGTACGTTGGAGTGCTACTCAACCGTCGTGGTAGGCTAGTCGAAGAAAATATGACGAAAATAGAACGAGATGAAGTCACGTTTGCTCGGAGGTTAGACCGCACTTACATCCGCCCAGTGGTTTGGCCCGTGCTCTTGCTGGCCCTCCTACTGGTTCCTCTGTACGTTACCGGATGTTCCGATACGGCGCGAACTTCGCCGAGAGAGCGTGCGGTAGATCCCTCCCCTTTCCAGGCCTCGACTTCCACTGATGGGCAAACCTTCGTGCTTGTAGGCGCGGGCGATATCGCTGGGTGTAAAAACCTGGACGGGGCCCGAGCCACTGCTAAACTCCTCGAGCAGATACCGGGGACAGTTTTTGCCGCCGGGGACCTCGCTTACGAGCGAGGGAGCGCGGCCGAATTTCAGAATTGTTATGGCACCACTTGGGGCGAGTTTAAGGGTCGTACGCGGCCAATACCCGGCAATCACGAATATGCCGAGCCAACGGCTTCAGGCTATTTTCAATATTGGGGGTCGCAAGCCGGTGCTCCGGGCAAGGGGTATTACAGTTTCGACCTAGGGTCGTGGCACATCGTGGCGCTGAACACGAACTGCAACGCGCAAGGATTGGGCGGTTGTGGCGCGGGATCACCTCAAGAGGAATGGTTGCGGAAAGACTTGGCAGCGCATCCCGACGGTTGCGTGCTTGCCTATGGGCATCACGCGCTTTTTAGTAGCGGCGTGTTCAAGAGCCACGCCGTTCATCCGGAATTGAAAGTACTCTGGCGGGACCTGTATGCAGCTCATGCTGCGTTGGTCCTGGCGGGACACGAGCATTCGTACGAGCGCTTTGCGCCGCAGGATCCTGATGGAAATGCCGACCCCAACAGTGGAATCCGCGAGATTGTGGTCGGTACCGGCGGCAAAAGCCACGATCCGCTGGGCTTTGCGACTGCCAATAGTGAAGTCCGGAATACGGATACGTATGGGATTATCAAATTGACGCTGACACCTGGCCATTACACTTGGCAGTTTATTCCGGAAGAGGGCAAGACGTTTACCGACTCGGGCTCCGGCATATGCCGCACACACCCTAGCCAGAAATAGGAAGCGCGTCCCTATGCCGCTCGGGCGGGGCCCTTCGACGATCTCAGGGCAAACAAGCCGCGCCCCTACAAAACTATTTTGAGCAGGCGCCGCCGTTTGAGGCGGCTTCCACCAGCTTTTGTACGGCGGGAGCGGGCATCAGCAATAGTTGGGCCTTTGGCTTTTGGATTTGTTGAATTGATGCGAGTTGCTGAGCCTTCCAGTCATCCGGAGCTTTCTGGCCCTTCGCGATAAAATCCAGAGCCGCGAGTCCGATGGTGCCGAGCGTGGAAAGGTCCTGCGAGCTGGCTGCCACTTCCTTCACCAGGAACGACCGCTGTGCCAGCGGCTGAAGTTTCGCGTCGTTGTCCCGCCAGGCGGCGAGTTGCGCGCGAAGGCGCGCGTCCGCGACAGAATCATGGCACGAAGCGGCGATGAACTTGTCGACCGATTCAGCGAAATGGCGGGCTGCGGCGCTTTCCAGTGGCACGGCATCCACCAGGCGATTCAGCGGCGTGGCGCTCGTAGGCTCGGCGATTGCGGTTTCTTCGCGCGCGTAGTCTTTCACCGGCTCGACAACGCTTGCGAGCGTGCTGAGCGCTGCAAACTCTTCCGGGCTGCTCGGGCCAGCGATGCGCTGAAGCATCTGGCGATGTGAAATTCTGTGCGTCAAGCCGATCCATTCCAACCGCTCGCCGATAAGTTCCATGCGCGTGTGCATGGAGGCCACATCGGTAACCTCCTGCGGCGACCAGAGGCGCTCCGCGATGGCCGCATTGCGCGGCCAGATGCGCGAATCGATGTTTTCGGGATTGATGTACTCCGCCCACATGCAGGATTCGCCGCCAAGGATTCGCGCCTTCTCTTCGGGAGCGAGATTCGCCGCCGCGCCGCTCATCGGGTCCACCGCATAGTGGCGCGCCGCAGGCCAGCCGAGATCAAGGTAATAGCCATTCGACAGAATGCCGCGAAAGCCTTGCTTCGCGGCGGCTGCAAGAGAATCCGGCCCGCGCCAGGACTGGATTACGATATCTTTGGGAAGAGTCGGATCGAGCACCTCGTCCCAGCCAACCATACTTTTGCCGTGCTTGCTCACAATCGGTTCAAGCCGTTTGTTGAAATACGATTGCAGGCCTTGGTTGTTTTTTAAATCGTGCGCCTTGATGAATTCCTGAATTTTCGGATTGGCGTCCCACTGCTTGCCGTTCACTTCATCGCCGCCCACGTGAAAAAAGTGGTCGGAAAAGAGCTTCGCCATTTCGCCGACGAATTGATCGAGAAATTTGTACGTTTTCTCGCTGGTAGGATCGAACGCGGGATCGAACACGCCCCATTTCCTCTCGATTTCGTAGGGACCGGGCGCGCTGGCGAGTTCCGGATAGCCGACAAACCAGGCCGTGCTGTGGCCCGGCACGTCGAACTCCGGAATGACGCGAATGCCGCGGTCGCGCGCGTACTCGATCAGCTCGTGGATTTCCTCCTGCGTGTAGTAAAGGCCGTCGGAGCCCATCTCATGAAGCTTGGGAAATTTTTTGCTCTCCACGCGGAAACCCTGGTTTTCGGAGAGGTGCCAGTGGAACACATTCATCTTCACGGCTTCGAGACCGTCGATATTTCTTCGCAGCACATCGAGCGGCACAAAATGCCGCGCGGAGTCGATCATCAGGCCGCGCCACGGAAAACGCGGCTTGTCGTTGATCGTAACGGCGGGCGCGGCGAACCCATCAGGCGAAACTTCGACGAGTTGGAGAAAGGTCTGCAAGCCGTGCAGCGTACCCAGCGGCGTTTGCGCGGTCAGCTTGGCACTGCTGGCGCTTACCTCGAGCTCATACGACTCGTCCTCACCTAGTTCCTGAATTTCCTTGCTGGCGTGGTCGGTTTGAATCACGAGCACGGCTTTCGCCGCCGTACTTTGTTTGCGAGACAGTGGAATCGCTGTCTGCCTGGAGAGCTGGCGCAGAAATCGCTCGATGGCACGGTCGAGCCGCGGCTCGGTGTAGCCCGTCGATGCAACGGAGAATTTCGTATCCACGATGAGCCGCCCGCTGCCAATTTGGACGCTCGAAGGAACCGGCATGAGATAAAGCGGCCGCTGCTCCTGCGCTTTCGCCAGCGGCGTCATCATCAAAACTCCCAGCACAAGCAAACCGAAACCTCGCATCGAGGGGCCAGAAACCATGTTTTCGAGACTCCTTTTGAAATCGCGAGCGCGAATAAATACGGCGCGATTCGCACGCCGCACAGCAACGAAGATACTGTCATAGTCACACTCCGCCGCGAAGCGAAAATCTGCCCGCTGGAATTCCGCAGCCTTAGCGGGGAGCCGAACTTTGCGGCGCACCATTTTCCCAGCCTGAGTTAGAATAAAACGAATCGATGCGGCGCCCATGAAAACATCCATCGCCATCTATCCAGGCTCGTTTGACCCCGTCACGAACGGGCATCTCGACTTGATCGAGCGCGGCGAGAAAATGTTTGACCTCGTAATTGTCGCGGTGTTGAACAACGCCGAAAAGCAGCCGCTCTTTACCGTGCCGGAGCGCGTCGAGATGCTGCGCGAGGTGACGAAGAAGTGGCCCGGCGTGGAAGTGGACGTGTTCCACGGGCTGCTCGTCGATTTCGCTCGAAAA
>DASXMM010000043.1:0-12836 GCA_036495665.1 Candidatus Acidiferrum sp.
ATGGCGGAGAGGGTGGGATTCGAACCCACGGTACGGTTTCCCGTACGCTCGCTTTCGAGGCGAGTACTTTCAACCGCTCAGTCACCTCTCCGCGGTTGTGGCCAGCTCAATCGTAGCAAGGGTTCGGGGTTCGGGCAATCCTGTGGTTCCCGAGATAATGGCAGTGCGCCGGTATGTTCGGCGGCGATTTAGCAGACGTCAGCGGCGCGCCGCGAAAAAAGATTGCAGCAGGGAAGCGCAGTCGGTATCGAGAACGCCTGCGGTGATTTCCACTTGGTGATTGAGGGCGGAGCTGGTGAGGACTGCGAAACAGGAACGGACGGCGCCGCCCTTGGCATCATCCGCTCCGTACACGAGCCGAGGGATGCGGGCCTGGACGATTGCGCCGGCGCACATGCTGCACGGCTCGAGCGTCACGTAGAGTGTTGTTGCAGGCATGCGGTAGTTTTCGAGGACGCGAGCGGCTTCACGGATCGCGATGATTTCGGCATGCGCCGTGGGATCGCAATCGCGAATGGTGCGGTTCCCGGAGCGCGCAAGAACTTTGCCGTCATGAACAACGAGCGCGCCGATGGGAACTTCTCCCGCGGCGGCGGCGGAACGGGCTTCCTCGAGGGCCAGGTGCATGAAGGAAATGTCGGCGTCGAGGATTTCCATATTTAGCCTGAGGATAACACGCGAAAACGCGTTTGCTTGACAATTTTGTGGGGGAGAAACAAACTACGCGCATGAGAAAGCACCCGTTGCCAGCGTCGCGAATCGATTTGCTTGCATGTCGCCAAGAAATCCATGCTACGGCGCGTCGCAAGTTCCAGAGCCGCTGAAGACACTTGAATGGAACTCCGAAAAGATCCCATCACCCAAAGCTGGATCATATTAGGCCACCGCGAAACGGCCAGCGAGGCGCTATCAGAATGCCCCTTCGAGCCGGAAAAGATCGGAAAATTGACGCCGATTATGAGTTGGCCCGCGGAAGGGCAATGGCAAATCCGCGTAGTGCCGCATCCGGAACCTCTGTACCGCGTGGAAGGCGATCCTGGGCGCTTGGCCGAGGGCATGTACGACAAAATGGGCCCGCTCGGAGCGCACGAGGTCATTGTCGAGACGCCGAGCCACGATAAACGATTCGCGCAACTCAGTGATGAAGAGATGGAGCGCGTTCTGTGGGTCTGGGGCGTGAGGATTGCCGACCTGAAAAAAGACTCGCGGTTCAAATATGTGAGCGTCTTCAAGAACCAGGGTGTGACGGCGGGAGAGGAATGGCCTCACGCACACTCCGAAGTGACCGCGACGATTTTTGTGCCGAGGCGAATCAAATACGAGCTGCACGCGGCGCATGATTGGTTTAAGGATAAAGAGCGCTGCATTTTTTGCGATGTCGTACGCCAAGAAGAAAAACAGGGAAAACGGATCGTCGATGTGCAGGGAGATTACTACGCGTTGTGCCCTTATGCCTCGCGAGTGCCTTACGAAGTCTGGGTCATGCACCGGCGGCACAATCAATTATTCGAACAGCCTCGGCCAGGTTCAAATCGCAAGCAGCTCGCGGCGCTGCTGGGTCGCGTAATCCGGCGGCTCGAAAAAGTGGCGCCAGCTTATCATCTTGTGGTCCACACGGCGCCGAACACCAAGAGCAAGAAGGGCGAGTTGGCGGGCTATTGGAAAACGCTTGCAGAGGACTACCACTGGCACATTGAAATTATGCCGATTGTGGAGAGGCGAAGCAAATCCTACAGCATCAAAGAAGTATACTTCAACGCGGAGTTGCCCGAGCAAGCGGCGGCGCACTTGCGAAGTTTGGATCCAAATTGATGAACATTTCAATGGTGCGCGTTTTGTGATCAGAATTTCCAGAATCGTGCGCAGTGGCAGCGATTGCCTCCCGGTGAATAGGTATCAAAACTGCGATCTCGCGAGCACCTGAACTGGTAGCGTTGCAGTGAATGCATTGTTCGCAAATGGGAGTTCATGGGGCTGCAAAGGAGGTCGAACAACATCGCAATCGGTTGTGGATATAGCCGGACCGAAACCACCAAGTATGGTGTAGCGTTTTAGGAAACACGCTAGATTTGCTACACCGCATACTTGTTTACTCCAGCTAAGTCCTGTACTATGTTCACGCTTCGCAGTCGCAGCTCTCCCCCAGCACGCGATCGGCGGCTTCGAGAATCCAATTTTCGATGTCGAGGTGTCAGATGTGGAAAAAAGAAGACGGAAAGCCTCAGGGAGCGCCCGAGATCTCCACAACACCCGCGGGTCCCGCTAGTGTGCCCAGCTCGAGCATAAGTTCATTTCCCACGCGTGAGGCTCCAAAAGAAATGCCGGTCTCATTAAACGCATCCGCTTGTATCAGTCACGGCATCAAAATACGTGGAGAGGTTACAGGTAGCGAAGACCTATTTGTGGACGGCCACGTGGATGGGAAGTTGAGCCTTACGAATGGCAGCTTAACCGTTGGGCCGAACGGGCACGTGAAGGCTGACGTCACCGCGCGCGAAGTGATTGTTCGCGGAAGGATCGACGGCAAGGTCTCAGGGCGAGACAGAGTCCAACTGTGGAGCACTGGTCAGGTGACCGGTGAGGTGCAGACGGCCCGCCTGGCTATTGAAGATGGCGCATCGCTGCGCGGCAAGGTCGAAGCAGGAAAACAGCCCGCCAAGATGGCGGAAGCTGCGGCTGCGGCGGGCAAGTCGTCCAGCGCGGTTTCCGAATCGGCGGCGGATTGATCCATGAGCTTCCTGCACAAACTTGGCATCGGAACTGGAACCAGTCGAGAAGTCTCTCGCGCTATCCCTCAACCAGGACGAACGCGATCCGCTGCCAATGTCCCCGCGGTTGGCTCGCCTCGTGCGCCAGAAGCCCCCAGTTCGTCGCGGATCTCCAACGGATTGAAAGAACTCTTGTGGAATCTGGACGGGCTTGGACGGGGAACCCTTCTGGATCTGGGGCCAGCCTGGCAGACCACGCTTAGTTTTTTCATCGAGCGGGGATTCCGGGTCTCTTCGGAAGATATATTGCGCGAATGGAAAGATTTTCTGAGCGAAGAGGAATTGCGGCTAAGCGGGGCCAGCGCGGTGCCCGAAACTTTGGATATGACTCCGACGGGCCGCGCCACGAGATTCCTGGAATCGAATCTCCAGTATCCGCGGGCGTCCTTCGATGCGGTATTGATCTGGGATCTGATCGATTATCTGGAGCCCGCCCTGGCGAAGCAAACGATCGCGAATTTGACCGAACTGTTGCGCCCCGGTGGTGTGGTTTTCGCTTTGTTCCACAGCAAAAAGCCGGACGCATTTCAACGCTACCGCATTGCGGATTCGAACTCTCTGCAGATTATTTCGGCGAGCGTGCTTTGCCCCGCGCAGAAGGTATACCAGAACCGCGAAATACAAGATCTGTTCAGCCGGTTTCGCACGATGAAATCGTTCGTGAGCCGGGATCAGCTCCGCGAAACTCTGTTCATCAAGTGAGATTCGATTTTCGACCGCAGAAGAACGATCCGCAGGATTTCTGTATCCATGCTGTCCACGATTGAAAATTCTTCGCTTGCAATTGGCGAAAAGAGAGAGTAAACCGAAGGTGAGAGCTCGATGAGCTCCGGAGGGGACATGACTCCACCGGGCTTAGAGCCGAACCAAAGCTGAACACACCGCTCTCGCGGTGCGCGTCGCTCGCGAAACATACGTGCAGTTAGCGCGCTTCGGAGACGACACAGCAAATTAGAAAAAAGGGGAGCCACGCGGCTCCCCTTTTCTTATCTACCGGTTAGCGCTTGCCGCAGGGCGGTGGTGTTTACGGCGCCGGCTCCGATGCCGGCGATTGTGCCGGTCGTGCGCTGAAGCCCGATTGGAGGAAGCAGACTGGCCATGATCGGCCGTTTGTGTCAGAGCCCCTTGCGACTGGGGTTTGGCTTGCGATGCAGAAACAAAAAGCGCCGGTGCCGCTGCTAGTACGACAAGACTTACGATCAGTTTCACGGTATATCCCCCCAAAATGAAATCCCCGATGAAAGCATTGAAGCATAACTATACGAAAAAGTCGTGTGCGATTATTTGGTTGAATTCATAAACAACTACCACTACTTGACGAGCGGGCTGCGCGGCGAGGACGAGAGGGGATGCCAGGCACGCTGAGGGGGGGCGCGCCTGGCATTAGCAGGGGCTAGGCAGGAACTTTATCCACCAAACTTAAGAGTCTCGAGCCACTGGATAGCGTCGCGTTGATTAGCAATGATCTGAGCCTGCCACAACAGAGCAACAGACATAATGCCCATGGTGAGGATGCAAAACGTCAGAACAACACCCATGGAAGATTCAGAGGCCGGAATGCGCAGCTTGCGAGTGAGCCATGCCATAGTTGGGGTTCTCCTAGTACTCGGCCCGCTAAATCCTTGATGAATCGTCCTAGATCGAGGGCTTAAACCTATAGACTAGCGCGCGACACGCGATTAACAAAAAGCAATCGAATGGCCACGAAATTGGATGCAGCGGAACTGCTATGTTCGCGAAAACAAGAGATTTGTCGTTCGAGCAGCAAGTAGATTTGTGAGAGTTAAGTTAGGTGTGAGGAAAAGGAGTCGTAATACAGACACTTTGTTTCCAACAGGCTCCGCGAACTCGCGCGATTTTCTAGCGCCGCGGCGAGAGATTGTCGAGGACCTGATCCCAAGTATCATCGGCTCGGAGTGGTAGTTCTATAACTCGATGGCCTCGGTTGCTAGTCTCACTAGGAGCAGGGCCCGGCCCGTCAGCGCTCTTGTCGGTCAACAAAATGGTGCGATCACAGGCGGAGAAAAGCGCCGCTTCTTGGCCCGGAGTGGCGATGCCGACGGTTTTGGCGTGAGAACGCAAAGCACGATCGTAGAGCTTCGATAGCTCACCAACGCAGCGGCGAACACTGGCGCCGATGGCCAAAGACCATAGAACGTCCCGCTGGCGAAGTTGAACGTTTCGTGCGTTCGAAGCCGCTGTAAAGCGCTGGATGTCCTGCTCCGAGGCTCCCGCAAAGAAAAAAAGCTCGTCAAAGTCGCGTTGCCGAGCCAACTCCGCTTCTCGTTGAGGCAAGTTAGTGTTCTGGGCTAGCTCTCGAGGAGCAAGGGAGCGCAGCGATACGACCGACACGCCGGTCTCGGCGGCAAGCGCATCCAGGGCTTCCGAAGCTGCCGGCTGTTGCTCGGCAATGGGGATGCAGGTAAACCGGCCCAGTCGGACCGTGGCCGTGCCACGCGGCTGGGAACGAGACGCTTGCGGCCTGAGGTGGAAGTAGTCTTCAGGGAGGAAAACGCCACAGCCATCTTCGGCGATGAATGGGTGCGTGTGGGCCAATTTACGGCGGGGATCGTCCATCTGAAGGCGGGTGCGGCTCGTGAGCCAGACGGCAGGAACGCCGCGGTGGTCGAGTGCGGCAGTGAATTCGTCGAGGCCAGGGACACTTTTTCCGTGAGGTGGAATCAGGGCGTCGATGGCGATGTAAAGGATGAAGGAAGTCTGGTGCAATAGGGTCTCCGCTGTTCGGGCTTCTATCTTAGCGGAGATTACTGGAGAGCGTCGGCAGGAAGCAAAAAGACGTGGGCGGAAGTGGGCAGTGAAGAGGGCTGCGAAACGAGGGCCAGAAAAGAAAGCGGGCAGGATTCCTGCCCGCTTTCTAGCCCATTGGCCGAAATGGCCGAGGGACGTTGTTAGTTCCCGGAGGTGGTCGAAGCGCTGGATTGCTGCGCGTTCGCCTTCGGGATGCTGACGTAGCCGCTGACCTGATCCTTACCAACCTTGTTGATAACGATCTCTTCCGGAATGTGCGTGCCCGAGAGGTAGAAGAAGATAGGCTCATTCAGCGCCCGGTTCTTCTTGTCGAAGCGCTTGTCTTCGACGGTCATGGCCAGGTTCACTTGGTTCTTCTTCTGGTTGACGCCCTTCAACTCTACGGTGACGTTGCCGACCTTCTGGGGCTTGTTCTTGCCGTTGAGGGTGAATTCGACGTAGTCGCGTTCGCCGAGGCGGCGGAGTTGGTCAACTTCGTCATGGTTGCGGGCGATAAGAGTACCCATCTCGCTCTTGGCCATCTTCAGGTCTTCTTTCGTGCTGTTCAGGTCGGTGCTGACGGCAGTGACTTTGGTGTCTACGTTCTTCACGTCGTCAGTCCCAGCCTTGGTGGCCAATTCCGTGTGCACGGAGGTGTCGAGAGCGCTGAGCTTCTGCGTGGTCTCATCATTCTGCTTCGTGGCAGCTTCCGCCTGGAGGCGAGCCTTCTTGAGTTGCCCCTGGGTAATCTTGAGCTTGTCGGTGACAACCTTCAAGTCGCCCTGGAGGTCCGCGTTGGCTTTCTCATCCTGCGAGATCCGGTCCTTCAAGGAAGACATATCCTGCTGGACGGATTGCTGCTCGGTCTTAACCTGTGTGGCAACGGCTTGCTGCGTGTCAGTGAGCTTGGACGATGCGTTCCATCCGAATCCCAACCCGGCAATCGCGACCAAGCCCAAAACAATAATCGCGGGCAACTGCCAAGATGAACCATTTCTCGTGTCGATGTGTTCCTCTACCATAAACTTTTTCTCTCCTCACCCTAATGTGACCCTAATGTGGGCCAAAGATTTGATTTTTTGATCGGCCCGTAACAGAAGAGATAGCAAGTAGGAAGCCAAAGGACCTGCCCTAGAGGACAGGGCCGCCCGACTGTAAATTGATGAATAAAAGCAGGTTGCTCGACGACGCTCTGACGGTCTTCTGGAAGGAGGCAGTACTAGTCCTAGCAATCTTTACGCTAATGATACCTGTTTCGGTGTTTCTTACTCTTCCTGATTAGCTCAGTGCGAATCGACGCCCAAGGTCTTGAGAGAAGAGACGAGTTGGGCAGGGGACTGGAACTGGATTCCCTGCATACCAAGCCGCTGAGCGGCTTCGACGTAGGCAGCAATGTCATCGATGTACACGGCTTCCTGAGCCTGGACTTTCAGGGCTCGCAAGACTTCCTGGTAGATCAGCGGATTGGGTTTACTCGCGCCGACGGCGCAGGAGTAGACACGCGCCGGAAAGAACTGGAAAAAACTGTAGGCGGATTCCATATATTGCACATGGATCGGGTCGGTGTTGGAGAGGAGCGCGAGCCGATAGTTTTTGGATAGAGGCTTGAAGAAGGCGTCTTCGTGGATTGGAACGGGGTCGAGCACGCGATTCCAGACCTCGGCGAACTGCTCGAACGAAAGGCCGCTACCAAAGCGTTTACCTAGATGGAGATACCAATCTCGGGGCGACATGCGGCCCTCTTGCCAGTCGGGCCATCGCGGATCCTTCTCGATGGCGGCCCAAAGCTCGGCGGGAGAGAGAGAGGTCCCGTCAGCCAAACCTTGCATGGCCCGCGAAACATCAATTCGGACCAGAACGCGGCCTATATCGAAGATGACGGCTCGTAATTTCGGCGCGGACACGGCTTATTTCACCTGGGGACCTGCTACTGCTGGTCCGGATGCGCTACCAGGGGCCCTTCGCGAACGGAGTAGACCAATGACGGCAGGAAGAATCGAAACGACGACGACTACGCCAATGACGAGATGAATGTACTTGCCGATGTTCGGAACGAAATGTCCCAGCGTGTACCCGCCCAGGACCGTAGCGCTAATCCAGCAAACACCGCCGACAACATCGAAGAGCAAATAGCGCGAATACGGCATCTTCGCGGCACCGGCGACAGGCGGGCAGAACGTTCGCACGATGGGCACAAAGCGCGCGAGAATTACGGCCCTGCCACCATATTTCGCATAGAAATCGTGAGCGCGCTGGAGGTGGCTCCGGCGAAAAAATAAAGAGTCTTCCCGGCGGTAAAGGGCAGCTCCGGCGGAACGGCCAATCCAGTAGCCGACTTGATCGCCGGCGATGGCGCAGAGCATTACCGGGAGCAAGAGCCACTTGAGAGGAATGACGCCCGCGTAGGAGAAGATACCGGCAGTGATGAGAAGAGAGTCGCCGGGAAGAAAAAAGCCAACGAAAAAGCCCGTTTCAATGAAAACGATGGTGCAAACGAGAGGAGCGCCTCCGGAGCGGATTAGCTCTCGAAGTCCCTCGGGGCTGTAAAGCGATTGGAGAAAGTGGAGGATCGATTGGAGCAAGCGGAGCGGGTCCTCGAAACATTGATTTGAGAAACGGGCACCGGGACGAGCGTGCGAGAACGCAACGTCGCAAAAGCACCCAATCCGATACGGTAACAGAAAACGCCGAAGTCTTCTCCGCATTCGTGCCACAGAACGATCGAAGTCATAACGGCCGCAACCAAGGCTGTAAGGCGAATCATCGGGATGCCTCCGCGAGCCAAAGGTAACTATGAGCTTCGGCCTCGAGCCGAGCTTCGAATTCCAGCGCAGAATGCGGCGTAGGGTTTAGGAGTTTCTCAATCCGCGGGAGCGCACGACGGGTGACTGCCGCACCTGCCTCAATGGCCTCGTCCGCACGGTCAAAATCATCCCATGCGAGAGACTGTACATCAGGACGGAGAACCAGGTCTGCGTGGCGTTCCCAGATTTCGAGCTGATGCTTCTGCGCGGCACTCACAGCGCGGCAGACGACCTGGAAGATATTGGATGGAGCGCCTTGGTGGCCGTCTTCAAGGCCGACCGAGACGCCGATCACGTGAGCGGCGCCCAGCTCACGCGCAGCGCGAGCCGGAACCTGGGCCACAAGACCGCCATCAGCGAGGCAGCGCGTCCCAATTTGTACCGGCTCGAACAATCCCGGGAAAGCACAACTCGCACGAATCGCTTCCGACAGATTTCCGTGTGTGAAGACTACCGGTTCGCCATTCGCCAAATCCGTCGCCACGACAGCCATCGGAATGCGTAGGTCTTCGAAGCGCTGCGATTCGAAAACCCGCTCGATGAGGTCGGCCAGCCGGTGATTGCTGGCGAGCCCCAGCCGGGAAACGCGCCACCTGGCGATGTCGCGGAAACGAAGCGTACGGCAAGTAGCAATGATACGGGCGAGCGGTGCGCCGCTAGCATAGGCCGCTCCTAGAATGCTGCCGACGCTGGTGCCCGCTATATAAGAGATAGGGATGCGATACTGTTCCAAGACTTGCAGGACGCCGAGATGAGCGAATCCGCGGGCGAAACCGCCGCCAAGAGCGAGAGCCAGACCTGTTCTTTGAGGCGGGCCCCCTGGCCCACTGTTCAGTGCGGAATGGTCTTGGCGCGTCATGCCAAGAGAATGCCATTCGCTCCCTTATTACCCAATGGACCGAGCGTCCTGAATAAACAGTACGCGCGTACTGCGCTAAAACGGAACAAATTTTCGCAGGGGAAAAAAGGCAGTACCAACTTACTAGGCTAGTACCCTCTCTGTACCATTGTCCGAAAATGCGTGCTCAGCGATTCTGTTCCCGTCAGCGAGGCCTGAACGTAGGCGGGAGAGGGAATGGACAGCTCATACGCAACATGGCTAGGGCAGTCCGTCGTCCTGCAAGTGGCGCTGGGCGACATTAAGGTGCCGCTACGGGGTACCTTGCTGAAAGATGGTAACGAAACGGTTCGAATGAGAATTGGCGAAGGCTGGGATGTGGACATCTATAAAACGATGATCCTAGCAGTGGAACAAGATGCTATGGCGTTACTTCCTGCGTGAGGAGATGACGATGAATAGCCAAGTGCCAAAGTATGTGACTCAAGGACGCGCGGCCCTGTTGCTGGGAATTTCGGAAGACGAACTCTCGAGGCTCTCGCACGAATCGGGATTAGGCCACAAAGAGTGCGCGGGCGAACAGGAAGAGACGTTCTTTACCTACGAAGAACTGCGAAAGATTTGTATGTTGACCGTGCACCAAGTGAACTGAAAATTTCTCGAGTTTTCCTCCGGCCCCCCTCAGCAGTAACCCCCACCCGGGTCGCTCCCCCCAGCGACCCGGGCTTTTCTTTTCCGGGAAGTTTCAACCATACATTTTCACCATCGCATTGGTGCTGGACTCGGAATTCGGGCCTGATTCTTGCGCAGCACCCGAGATTTCCTTTGACACCGGGCGCGTTGGGAAAGAGACTTAGCGCCGCAAACTTACGGGGGGTGGGGCAGATGGGGCGGAAGTCATCAGGAAGAACGCGGGCGGCGGCAATCGCGATTTTCTTCGGTTTGGGTTTAACGTATGCGGTCCGAGTCGGCTTCGCGCGGGCCGGACGCACCCCTGCCGAAGCGACCTATGACGTTGTTATTTCTAACGGTCGCGTAATGGATCCCGAATCGGGGCTAGACGCGGTACGCAACATCGGGATCAGCGCAGGAAAGATTCGCGCGATCTCTTCAAACACACTGCAAGGCAAGACGATAATGGATGCCAAAGGTCTCGTCGTCGCGCCCGGATTTATCGATATGCACGAGCACGGACAAGAACCCAAGAACTACCAATACCAGGCCCACGACGGCGTTACCACTTCGCTGGAACTCGAAGCAGGAACGGCAGATGTAGCGGGTTGGTACGCCGCGCGAGAAGGAAAGTCGCTGATCAATTTTGGCGTCAGCATCGGGCATATCCCGGTGCGAATGAAGGCGATGCATGAACCAAGCGCGCTATTGCCGTCAGGCGATGCGGCTCATCGCGCCGCGACGCCGGAAGAATTGGCGCAGATGCGTGCCGACATGGAAACGGGATTCCGGCAGGGCGCATTGGCCGAAGGAATGGGCATCAACTACACGCCGAACGCGACGCACTGGGAAATCGTCGAGATGTTCAAAATCGCGGCCAGTCACGGCGCTTCGGTTCATGTGCACCTACGCTACGGCGGCTTGAAAGAGCCCAACACGGGACTGGCGGCGCTCGAAGAAGTCTTGGCTGCGGCTGCTGCGACAGGAGCACCACTGCACGTCGTGCACATCACGAGCATGGGTCTGAAATTCACGCCGCAACTCATTGCGATGGTCGAAGGTGCGCAACACCACGGACTCGATGTGACCACGGAATGCTATCCCTACACTGCTGGGAGCACGGCACTGCAATCGGCGATTTTCGATCCCGGCTGGCAGGAAAATATGGGGATCACGTATAAAGACCTTCAGTGGACCGATACGGGCGAGCGATTGACCGCGGAAACGTTCCAGAAATATCGAAAGCAAGGCGGCATCGTGGTGATCCACTCGATTCCCGAAGAGGCGGCGCGAGCAGCCGTGTCGAATCCAATCGTGATGATTGCCAGCGACGGCATGCCGCTCACGGGAGCAAAAGTTCATCCTCGCGGGCAAGGAACATTTTCGCGCGTTCTGGGGCACTACGTTCGCGAAGAAAAAGCGCTCGACCTGATGACCGCGCTGCGCAAAATGACGCTGATGCCCGCGCGACGGCTGGAGAAGCGGGCGCCTGCATTCAAGGAAAAAGGACGAATTCGCGTCGGAGCCGACGCTGATATCACCGTTTTCGACCCGGACCGCGTCATCGACAAAGCAACGTACGACGACCCCCTGGAGTATTCGCAAGGCATACAATTTGTGCTCGTCAACGGAGTCGTGGTCCTGAAGGATGGCAACCTTGTCGATGGCGTGTTTCCCGGGCGAGCCGCGCGGGCGCCAATTTCACAGTGAGTTTTGCCCGCGGGTGGATGAGCAGCGCACCGCTATGTTAATATTTCTGAACCGCGCGCCCGTAGCTCAGTTGGATCAGAGCGTCTGGCTACGAACCAGAAGGTCGGGAGTTCGAGTCTCTCCGGGCGCGCCATTCCCCCGTCTCTCGCTTTCCTCAACGAATTATCCAAAGGATAAATTACGCTCCGCGTTTGCGCGTTGGATGCGCCGCCAAGCCGGGCGAAACAGAATATGAATGAGACCGATCTTCGCGCGACTCCTCACCGGCGATGGAATCCGCTTCTGCGCGAATGGGTGCTGGTTTCGCCACATCGTACGCAGCGGCCATGGCTCGGGAAGATCGACAAGACCGCGCCGCCGTCGGCCGTCCAATATGATCCGGAGTGCTACTTGTGTCCAGGCAACGTCCGCGCGGAAGGCTTGCACAATCCCGCGTACACCGAGACCTTTGTTTTCGACAACGACTATCCCGCGATGCTGCCAAATGTTTTTCCGAGCGAGATGGACCTTGAGGGGTTGATCGTGGCGCGCGTTGAAAGAGGCGTTTGCCGCGTGGTCTGCTTTTCCCCTCGCCACGATTTGACGATACCGCTGATGCAACAGGAAGAAGTGCGCCGAGTTGTCGAGGTGTGGACTCAGCAATATCGAGAGTTGCGCGAACTGCCTTGGGTGAAGCACGTGCAAATCTTTGAAAATCGCGGAGCGTTAATGGGCGCCAGCAATCCGCACCCGCATTGCCAAATCTGGGCCAATGGAGAATTGCCGAATATCTCGGTGCGAGAACTTGCGTCCATGCGCGACTTTTTTTCAGGTAATCAGAGATGCATGTTGTGCGAATACCTTCGGCTGGAAATCGAAGACGGCGAGCGTATCGTTTGCCAGAACGAGGGCTTTGTAGCGGTCGTGCCGTACTGGGCGGTTTGGCCCTTTGAAGCGATGATACTGAGCCGCCGCCATTTGGCGAGTCTTACGGATTTGAGCGAAGCAGAGCAGGGAGATCTCGCCGATATCCTGCGCAGATTGACGATTCGCTACGACAATTTATTTGAGACTGCGTTTCCTTATTCGATGGGTTTTCACCAGGAACCGACAGACGGTGAGAGTCATCCCGAGTTTCATTTTCACGCGCACTTTTTTCCCCCGCTTCTGCGGTCTGCCACGGTGCAGAAATTCATGGTCGGCTACGAACTGCTCGCCGGCCCACAGCGGGATATCACTGCCGAGGGTGCCGCCGCGAGATTGCGCAACTTGGCCGAAACGCACTATCTTGATGGCCGCTGAACGGGCTTGTCGGGA
>DASXMM010000044.1:0-3224 GCA_036495665.1 Candidatus Acidiferrum sp.
CCATGCCAAATCTCCAATTCACAGTTCCGCTCCATAAAAATAAACAGCAACAAACTGCGGGAGAGAACACTATCAGATTCGGCGGCTGCATGCGTCATCCGGGGCAGCGAACTCGTTTTCGCTTAGGGGAGCTGGAGGTCGAGCGAATAAACCTCAACGTTGCTAATATCGCTCACGAGCAGGGGAGAGCCGTCGGGCGCGGCGCCTGTCCAGGGACCAAACGGACCGTAGTACGGGTGAATGCTGCTAATATTGACGATCGACTGCACGTGCGAATCGGAAATTCGCACGCGATAGAAGCCCGGCTCCGGCACCTTAATCGTGTCAAAGAATATTTCTTTGCTGTCTTTCGACCACTGCATATACCCCGTGCGGCCGAGATCTTTGACGAGGACACTCCACTTGCCGGTGGCAAATTCGTAGAGCAGAAGATCTTCGCCGTTAGGATGAGCTGCCACCAGAAAGCGGCCATCGGGAGACCAGCGCGGGCAGCAGATGCCTTCCGAACCAGGGAGGAGAGTTGTGTGTCGAGAACGCAGGTCCAGGATCTGAATGGAGACGGTTAGCTGGTTGTCGTCGCTGCGCGTTTGGCCGAAGGCGAGCGTCCACCCGTCAGGCGACCACGTGGGATCCAGATCGGCGATGGCGCCACTGGTAATTTGCTCCGCCGGACCTCCCGCAGAGGGGATCAGGAAGATGTTCCACGGCCGGCCGGGGCGCGAGCCAGAAAAGGCGATGTGACTGCCATCCGGGGACCAGTGCGGGAGCCCCGCGCGAAGGGACGGGCCGGTGAGTTGGGCGGCCTCCGAGCCATCTGCCTTCGCGCGCCAGAGTGCGGCTTCGGGGTAGCGGACGTAGGTGAAAAAGAGGCCGTCACGCGAGGCCTCGACGTCGCCCGCGGATATGCCGGAGAGAAAAGGCATGAATTGGCGCGAAATGGTATCGTAACGGATGAGCTCGGCCCGTGGTTGCGAGGCGGTGACGTAGAGTTTTTTTCCGTCGGCGCTCGTGCCGCCCATATAAAAGTTGGGCGGAACGGTGGTGAGTTCGACCGGAGCGGGAGTCTTCGTCCAGAACGAATGGCGCTCTGGTAGGACCCAAATCCTGGTCGCTCCGTTGCGCTCCGATTGAAAAAAATAATAGCGGCCATCCGGAGACCACTCCCCGCAGCAGCGGTCTTCCGAATCCGTCAGGCTCGTGAGAATTTCGTGGACTCCGGTGCCGTCGGCGCGCGCTTCCCAAATCTTGTGCAGCTCAACGTGCTTGTTGCCCACCGTAAAACGCAGCCGTGTGCCGTCGGGGGAGAATCGGGCGTGGCTCGCCGGACCGGGAGCGGTGAGAAGCTTGCGCGGGGCGGAGCCATCGGCATCGGCCAGAAAAATGTCGCTGCCCTTAACACATACGAGCTTGTCGCCTGGAGCCCAAGAGGCATCGTTACATGCGATGCCGTCGATGTTTTGCAGGGAACCGGAAGCCAAATCCATAAGCTTTAGCCGAAATGGGCCCCTACCCATATCATCTGCAGAGGACCCAACCAGCAACTTCGTTCCGTCCGCCGAGATGTCTCCTAAAAACAGGCCGGGAAAAGACGAGGAAAGCACCGTCGGGGGGCCTCCGGCTGCCGGAACCTGCACGAGAGAAGCCCGGTTGAACGTTTCCTCATTGAAATAAACTTGGCCGCCGCGCACGTGAAGGTTGTCTTTCGCCAGTCCATCGAAGGTGATTTGTGTCGAGTCGCTCACCCTCGGCACTGGCGGGGATGAGCGGAGCGTTACGGCCAGGCCGCCGACGATTGCGGCGAGGAACAAGCCTCCGGCAAAGATTCCGACTCGAAGTTGGCGGGGCGGTGCAGAAAGGATTGCGGCCTCGGCAACCGACGTCTGAAGAGGGAAAGGCGCTCCGTTTCTAAGGACTTGAACAGGAGCCAGGAAGCGGTAACCACGGCGCGGAATCGTCTCGATAAAGACGGGGACCTCCGCTGAATCCCCCAGCACTTCCCGCAGGCGCTTGATGGCGGTGTTCAAGCTGGTGTCAAAGTCGACGAAGGTGTCGGCGGGCCAAAGCGTAGCATGCAGATCTTCACGGGCGACGATCGTGCCGGCGGCCTCGAGCAGCTTGCGGAGAACCAAGAAGGGCTGATCCTGAAGCCTTAGCTTTACGCCATTCCGGCGGAGCTCTCCGGAATGGGCGTCCAACTCGAACGTTCCAAAACGATATCGCGGGAGGTGGGCCGGGAGGGAAACGGCTTGTGGAGTAACTGACATGAGTGATTCCCTTGCCCGTATAGACGGGGCTGCTGCCGAAAGTGTTTCTTTGGCGTGTGTCAGGACGACTTGCAACTGCTTGGAAAAAATTGGCTTAGCGTGTCAGAGAAGTTCCATTGCGGGGTCAGGGGGCCACTATGGAGCTGCAGTTGTATGTCGGCGAGGTTTGACGCTACCGCAACCGCGGTTGAGGTGGCGTCATGGGCTGGAGAAGAGCGATTACGTTGGGGATGGCCTTCGGGTTGTTGGCGACGTCGAACGCTTCGGCAAGCAAGGCAAAAACAGAAGGCGGAAGTAACGAACTAGCTATGGAGATCTGCGATGGGTACCTGATCGTCGCGGAAGTCAATGTTGGGGAGCTGCATGGCCTGAGTTTTCTACTGGATACGGGGACCAGCATGACCGCCATCGACCGGCGCCTGGCAAAGCGGCTGGGAGTCCTCGGGCAACAGGCCAAGGTCATCAATTTTGACAAGACGATAGCGGTAGAGTCGGGAGAAGTCCCGGAAATTACGTACGGCCCTGAAGAGGCTTCCGACGTCCGAGTCTTGATTGAAGACCTGCGGTATTTACGTCCGGGCGGAGCGCCAGTGGACGGCATCATCGGGCTGGACCTGCTGCACCGGAAGAACTTCCTAGTCGACTATGCGAGGAAGCGCGTGGTATTCGGAGCGACGGCGAGCAGCGGGATGCGCACCGCGCCCCTGCGCGCGGGCGGGACTGAGCTATGCGTCGAGGCAGAACTGGACGGCAGGCTCGTTTGGATGATCGCCGACACGGGAATGGCAGGGACTGTTGTTTATGAACGCGGCCTTGCGTCATCTCTTGAAAATTACACGCTGAGAGGGCAGGCGATGGTCCGGAGCCTGGGTGGAGCGGTGGAGAGCAGGAAGGCCGTTGTGTCGCGATTCAGGCTAGGCGGGCAGGACCTTGAAAGGCGAGTGTTGCTGGTCAGCCCGC
>DASXMM010000045.1:0-6387 GCA_036495665.1 Candidatus Acidiferrum sp.
ACCTGCTCTTCGGTAAGCGCGCCGCCGACACAGGAGCTTGATGAAGACGCCTTTCGTCAGCGATCTGGCCACTGAGCAGAGCATCACCACTTTTTTCCTCGTCCACGAAAAAGAAATTCGCAACACGCGCGAAGGTAAGCAGTATCTTCGCCTCGAACTCGGTGACCGCAGCGGGACCATCGAAGCCCGCATGTGGGATCAATTTGAGGCTATCGCGAAGGAATTCGCCCGCGACGATTTTGTAAAAGTGCAGGCGCGCGTCGAAATTTACCGCAACAAGCCGCAACTCGCGCTACTGCAAGTGCGACGCGCCAAGCCCGAAGAAGTTGACATCGCCGACTTTCTGGCACACACCAAAGAAGACGTCGGCAAGCTTTGGGCGCAGCTTCTCGAGTACGCGAACTCCATCGAAAATCCCTGGCTCAAACGATTAGTCAACACCATCCTCGGCGATCCCACCGTCGCTGCGTGTTACAAACGCGCCCCTGCCGCCAAAGTCATGCATCACGCCTTCATCGGTGGCCTTCTCGAACACGTCGTCGGCCTTTGCGGCCTCGCCAAACTCGCGGCGCAGCATTATCCCGAACTCAGTCTCGATCTGCTCCTGACGGTGGCTATCCTGCACGACGTCGGCAAACTGGAAGAACTCTGCTACGACCGCGCCATCGGCTACACCACCGAAGGCCAACTCCTCGGCCACATCGTGATGGAGCTGGAAACCGTCAGCAACGCGATGAACACGATCGCGGGCTTTCCGGCCAATTTAAAAACGGTCGTTCAGCATCTGCTCATCAGCCATCACGGCCAATACGAATTTGGCTCGCCAAAGTTGCCGATGATCCGCGAGGCCATGGTGTTCCACTATCTCGACGATATGGACTCGAAAATGTCCGCGGTGCGCAGCGCCCTGGCGAACGACTCTGGCGAAGACGAGTGGTCCACCTACAGCCCCGCGCTCGGCCGCAAATTCCTGAAGCTCGACGAATTCCTCAAAGAACCCAAGACCAATCTCTGAGCGGTGCGAATCCGGTTTCGCCGGGAGACCACGATGAGCGCCACGCTCCTCGCCGCGCTCTGTCGCGGCTCGGCCAGATAGCCCCTTGATCGTGCCGATCTGGACTGTTAGAGTCTCCGACTTGCGAGATTTTTAACAATGGTTAGTGACGAAGACGATATCAAAGATGTGATGCACGACGAGATTCGTGCCGGGCGGGGAAAACCTCCCGTGCACTCGACAAGCGCGGACCAAATAAGACGAGTACGAGCAGGAATGCTAAAAGCAATCAAGGATTGCAACGAGCAGGATTTTGTTAACTGCGTTCTCGATCTCGGGCATGCACCGGAGTCGGAGGAGTACAAGCGGATGATGAATCTTTGGTACGAGTCGCGCGGCCGGAAGTAGCTACCCTCTTTTCAAACGCTTGGACCCGCTTCTCTCGTTCCTCCGGAGGAAGTTTGTCCAAGTGCTCGACAGCGATCGCTGTCAATTCGTCAGCGATTTCTTCGGCAGACCGGATTTTTGTGTCAGCCATAACGCCTCACGTTATCCAGAGTAGCAATAATGGCCGTCGCCCGCAACGCCGGCGAAATCGACTTTTACCGTCGCAAACATTCCGCAATCTCGGACTCCGCCGCCGATTTACTGCTTTTTCGTCCTTCCAACTCGTGCTAGCCGAGCCTTCACAATTTTCTTAACGAGGGCAACGGGCAGCGGCTTATCAATAGGGAACTGAATCGTGCCCTTTGACGTTGTATACCCCGTAAGCTCGCTCTTAAACTCCTCAATCACCGCGGCTGTCGGAAACAAACTGCAGTGCTTCGCAAACGCCGCGTACCACACCACCACCTTGCCGTGGCGAATTGCTGGAATCCCGTAGCTGATCGTCTCGGTAGCCTCGGCCGGCACAACCGAGAGCACCGCCGCGCGAAGCTGGTCAAAATGGTTCTCCGTCGCTTGGGGCACGCCAGCAAGATATTCCTTAACGGTCGTCGACCAGCGGGTCTTCGCAGTGCCCGTTTTCGGAGCGGTCTTCTTGGCCGCCCCTGTGCCTTTTCCTGCCTTGTGCTTGCCTGTTTTGGCTTTCTTCATAAGCGTCATGCTACACGTCATTCGCCATCCCCTCAACGTGCGGAGACAGCCTCACCTCGACCAGCACTACAATCGGTAAGCAGTTAAGGAAAACACCGCCCCGCCATCCTACGTCACGCAAGGAGAACCAAGCGCAGAATGGCCACCCCTTCGCATTTGGTTTTGAAAGGGTGGGGCAGCGCCGCTTCGCAGGCTGGCAGGGCTCTCATAACGGTTGACAGCTGTACTATACTTGCCGGCGTGCGCGGCTTCGCGTTTTTCTTGGCCGGTCTGTTGGTAACCTCCGCCATTGGAGGTGGACAGAATCCTAACGAGTGCGCTTCTGTCATAGAAAATGGGGATGAGATAACGATTCAGGCACTTGGCAGAGCATCATGCAGCTGTTGACGGCAGACGTATCCAGAATGGGTAGCTCATATCTCTTGCTTCAATTTTGGGAGTTCGGCATCCAGTTGATCGACTAAGGAAGTCGGAAGTTGTCGCCGACTGACAGTCGCTTTTACGTGTTCCGTTGAGACCATCAAATACTTATATGCGTCGCTTGCGCCCAGCGGGCGAAAGCACAGGAAATACCCGAGCTCTTCTGTGCGGAGATCCATCTCAGCCAAAAAGCATTGGTGTCGAGTTCTGGCATAATCGTCTACCAGTTCGAAGAACCTTGTTTTATCGGTCGTCATAAGGGCGAGTAACCGGACATCTTAGTACCGGAACCCACTTTTCCGGTAACTGCGTTAATCAGGCACAACGTCGAAAAACGAAGGATTGCCCTTGGGTGGGCCTCCGCGTGCACAAATCGAGTGTACAGACCTGCTGCTTACTGCGCGGCAGTTACGATAAGCGTGAGTTGAGTAGTGTGGCTGACGCTTCCGGACGAGGCTGTGACCGTAAGCATATAGTTTCCGGCTGGCGTGCCGCCCGACGGCGGAGGTAGGACTGTCGAGCCACCGCCGCCGCAGCCGATCAGCATGATGGCGAGCAGCAGGAAGCCAAGAGGGAAGGCCAAGGCGTAAGCACGTCGCCACTTTGCCGCGGCGCCTCGGAAGCGAGAACCAAAAGCCAGCAGCGTCAACGCAAGAGCAACAATAAGCGCAACCGGCAAGATGCGCAAACCGTCGAGTGGACGACGCTGCGGAACGACACCTGGCGGAGCAATGGCAGGGGCCGTAGTCGTAACTTGCACAGAAAACGCCGAGGCAGTAATTCCATTCATCTCAGCCGAAGGTTCTGACGGCAGGCAGGTCGAGTCGGCGGGCGCGCCGGTGCAACTCAACGAGACCGTTTCATTGAATCCGCTGATCGGTGTTATCTGCAGGTTATAGTTGGCTGGACTTCCCGCCGGCACAGTGGCTGTGGCCGAGGCGCCGGGCGCGAGACCGATAGAGAACCCTGGCGGGGCCATTCCAGTGCCGGTCAGGCCAACTGTTTGCGTGCCCGCAGCGTCGGTGATGGTGAGCAGAGCGCTCTCCATGGCAGCGAGGGATGGGGTGAATTTCACGTTGACAGCACAGGAACCTCCACCCGCGGCGAGGGAGTGACCAAGGCAACTGTCCATCTCTGAGAAGTCGGAGGCATTCGTTCCGGAGATAGCCACGGCGGAGACATTGGTTGTTAGGGAGCCTCGATCGCTTAGCATTACCGTAAGCGTGTTGGAACTCCCCAGCGATTGGCCGGGGAACACCAGAGGGTCGGGAAAAGGAACGGCGGATGCGGCGGGTGCTTGTACCAGGCCCGCCACAGAACGAACCCGGACGTTGTCCAGCACTAGCAGGTCGCCGGAAGTGTCTGCCCCGGCAGCAGATGGATTGTCAAAGACGGCGCTTAGGGCCGGCCCGCCGTCGCCCGAAAATCCGCAATAATAATCGCCGTTGGTATTCGGCGTCCCAGCCACGGTAGAAATGATACCTGTGGAGCCGGAAACCTGGCGAATCACGCAATTGGCTGGGTCGGGGATGAAGAGATTGCCTGCGGGGTCGATGAACAATCCGCCGAAGACGTCGCGAATCTGCGCTGAGCCGGCCGGGCCGCCGTCACCGCAAAAGCCTTGACCCAAGGTCAAGTTGCCGGCGACGGTGTAGATGTTGCCGTTGACTGCCGCTACCTCGCGGATTTCGAAGTCGCCGGTGTCGGCGATAAAGATGTTCCCAGAGCCATCCACGGCCACGCCGTAGGGAGCGAACAGCGTGGCGCTAGTGGCAGGTCCGCCGTCGCCGCCGCCGACCTCGATGCTGTTAGCGATTCCGGCCACGGTAGTAATGATTCCCGTGGACGCAGAAACCTTGCGAATCACGCCATTGCCGGTGTCGGCGATGAAGATATTGCCGGAACTATCGACGGCTACACCTCCTGCCGGTATCAACAAGTCGATGGGATTCAGCTCGGCGCTGGTGGCTAGCCCGCCGTCGCCTGAAAAACCACAATAGTAATTACCAGAACTGTCCGGTAGCGTCCCCGCCGCGGTAGAGATGATGCCGGTCGAGGCGGTGATTTTCCGAATCACACAGTTTCCAGTGTCCATGATAAAGATGTTTCCGGAGCCATCCACAGCCACGTCCCTGGGGTAAAAGAGTTGGGCTTCGGCAGCAGGGCCGCCATCGCCGGCGTGTCCAATCAGGCCATTTCCGGCCAGAGTGGTCATGAGGCCTGTGGCGGCAGATACCTCGCGGATGGCGTGGTTGGCGGTATCGGCAATAAACACGTTCCCAAAACGGTCCGTAGCCATGCCTGAACCAAAAGGAGAATCGTTCAGAAAGCTGAGCTGGGCATCCTTGGCAAGGTAGCCGTCGCCGCTGTACGCGGCCAATCCGATGAGATGGCCGGCGTGGTTTGGATCGGGCACGGTCACGCCGGCGAAGGTGGAGATGTTGCCGGTAGCGGCAGAAACTTCACGGATCACAGAGTTGCTGTAATCCGCGATGAACATGTCACCAGAGCTATCCACGGCTACGCCGTAGGGTTGGTTGATCTGGGCGCTGGTGGCCAAAGATTCATCGCCGGAGTATTCACAGCCGAGGCTAAATTCCCCTCCCACGGTGGAAATTCGGAGGCTGGAAGCAGAGACCTTGCGGATCACGCAGTTTGTGGTGTCCGCTATGAAGACGTTTCCCAAGCTATCCACGGCTACACCGTAGGGCTGGTTGAGCTGGGCGCTGGCGGCCAGCCCGCCATCGCCGGAGTATCCACAACTTCCGCCGGTGCCCGCCACTGTGGAGATGATGTTGGTGGAGACGGAAATCTTGCGAATCAAGCAACTACTGGGATCTGCGACGAAGATATTCCCGGAGCCGTCCACGGCCAAGCCATTAACAAATCCAACCTTGGAGCTGATGGCTGGGCCGCCATCCCCCGTGTCTCCGCAGTGTAGCAACCCCGTTAGATCTGGCGGAGTCCCAGCTATGGTGGAGATGACGCCGGTGGAGGCCGAGATCCTACGAATCAAGCAGTTACCGCTATCCGCTATGATGATGTTCCCGGAGTTATCCAGGGCCACGCCAGAGGGATCATTCAACGCGGCGCTGGTGGCCGGCCCGCCATCGCCGGAGTACAAACAGCCGCCGGTGCCCGCGATCGTGGAGATATTGCCGGTCTGTGCGGATACCTCACGAATTCTGCAATAAGTTTTGTCCGCAATAAAGAGGTTGCCGGAGCTATCCACGGCTGCGCCGTTGGGATCGGTTAGCGTGCCGGCGATAGCTGGGCCGCCATCACCGGTGGTAAAGCCTCCATGCTGGCCATTGCCCGCTACCACGGTAACGATGCCAGTGGTCGCCACTTTGAATACCCGATTGGAGTTGATGTCTGTGACGTAAAGGTTCCCCACGCTGTCCAGCGTGACGCTCGTGGGAGAGCCCATGCTCGACTTCAAGGCGGGCAGATTGTTGGGCCCGCCGCCGGCAATCGTTTGCACCGTGTTTTGCGCCCAAGCTACGGGTGCAATCAGCCCGAACAAGACGACTGCAACTGATGAGAGTCGAATTATATATTTGTGCATGGCCTTGCTCCCTCAACTGCGCCGTCACGACGGCCCGACTCCGCATCGAGGACTACGCGGCACATCGCGAAAGTGATCGTTTGCTTCACCACGGTCGCCCTCCGGGTGCTCCCACTGGTTGTTAGTCCGATACTTGAGCCATATTTATACCACACACATCCAAGGTCCTTGACCTGCCCCCCATTCTGATCCATTCATAAGCTAGTTCTCTGTGATTCTTGCACATCCGCTTGGGCCCGTTCTGGAGAGACAGGAACGACCGGCGTGGGGGGAGACGCCGGTCGCGCGGCAACCTCGGTCGCGTATTCTT
>DASXMM010000046.1:0-9819 GCA_036495665.1 Candidatus Acidiferrum sp.
CTCGCCTCCTACGGCTTAAGTCTGGAAGATTTGCGCACAGCCCTCGGCGCGGCCAACGTCGATCAAGCCAAAGGTACCTTCGATGGCGCCCATCAAGCCTACACCATCGGCGCAAACGACCAGCTCATCACCAGTGAAAGCTACCGGCCCCTCATCGTCGCTTATCGCAACGGCGCTCCCGTGCGCCTCAGCGATGTCGCCACAGTCTTCGATGGAGTGGAAAACACCAAACAAGCCGCCTGGGCCGGCAAAACGCCCGCCGTCATTCTAAATATTCAGCGCCAACCCGGCGCCAACATTATCGCCGTGGTCGACCGCGTTAAAAAGCTCCTCCCGCAGCTCCAGGCCGGGCTCCCCGCTTCCATCAAAATCGACATTCTCACCGACCGCACCTCCACCATTCGCGCCTCCGTCGAAGACGTCGAATTCACCCTGATGCTAACGATTGGGCTCGTCGTCATGGTGATTTTCCTTTTCTTGCGCAGTCTCCGCGCCACCGTAATCCCCGCTTTGGCGGTCCCTCTCTCCATCGTCGGCACCTTTGCTGTAATGTATCTCTGCGGCTATACGCTCAACAACCTCTCCCTCATGGCGCTTACCATTTCCACCGGCTTTGTCGTCGATGACGCCATCGTCATGATCGAAAATATCAGCCGCTACATCGAAGACGGCGAATCCCCGCTCCAAGCTGCGCTGAAAGGCTCCGATCAAATCGGTTTTACGATTATCTCGCTCACCGTGTCGCTCATCGCCGTGCTTATCCCCCTTCTTTTCATGGGTGACATCGTTGGCCGCCTCTTCCGCGAATTTGCCATCACTCTCGCCATTACGATTCTTATTTCCGCCTTCGTCTCCCTCACGCTCACTCCGATGATGTGCGCTAAACTCCTCCGCCATCAAAAAGAGGAAGACCAAACGTGGTTCTACCACAAGTCCGAACTCGCCTTTAAATCCATCATCGCTTTCTACGGACGCACCCTCCAATTCGTGCTGCAATTCCGCAAGGCCACTCTGCTCGTCACGGTTGGCACGCTGGTCGGCACTATCCTGCTCTTTATTTACATCCCCAAAGGTTTCTTTCCGGTGCAAGACACCGGCCTCATCCTCGGCGTCTCGGAAGCCGCTCAAAACATTTCCTTTACAGCTATGTCCGGCCACCAGCGCGCCCTCGCTGACGTAATTCTCAAAGATCCCGCAGTCGAAAGCCTCTCCTCCTTCATCGGTGTAGATGGCACGAACACCACACTCAACACCGGCCGCATTCAAATCAATCTCAAATCACTTGCCGAACGCCACATCAGCGCGTCCGAAGTGATTCGCCGACTCCAGCCCCAGCTCGCCAAAGTCGACGGCATCTCTCTCTTCATGCAACCGGTTCAGGACCTCACCGTGGAGGACCGCGTCAGCCGTACTGAATTCCAGTACAGCCTCGAAGATGTTGACGCCAAAGAGCTTGCCCACTGGACGCCTCTTTTTATGGACAAGCTGCGTTCTCTTCCTGCGGTGCGCGACGTCGCCAGCGACGAACTCAACCAGGGCCTCCTGGCGAGTCTAGTCATCGACCGCGACACCGCCTCTCGCCTCGGCGTTCTCCCCGCCGATATCGACAACACGCTCTACGACGCCTTTGGCCAGCGGCAAGTCTCCACCATCTTCACTCAGCTCAATCAGTATCGCGTCGTCCTTGAGGTCGATCCGCAGTTCCAGCAGAATCCCGATTCGCTCAAAAGCATTTACGTGCGCTCTTCGGGTGTTCTGCAAGCCTCCTCCGGCTCCACAGCCAACATCACGAACGCCGCGCAAGCGAACATTACTTCCGCTCCCAGCCCGCAAGTTCCGCTGAGCGCGTTTACGCGTTTCGAGCCCGGCGCCACCGTGCTCGCGATTAATCACCAAGGCCAATTTCCCGTTGTTACGATCTCGTTCAACCTGGCTCCCGGCGCCGCTCTCGGCGACGCCGTCAACGCCATCAACACCGCCAGATCACAATTGAACATGCCCGCAAGCCTCCAAGCGACCTTTCAAGGCACTGCGGCAGCCTTTCTCAATTCCCTCGCCAACGAGCCGATCCTCATCCTCGCTGCCCTCATCACGGTCTATATCGTTCTCGGCGTCCTCTACGAAAGCTATATTCACCCCATCACTATCCTCTCCACGCTACCTTCCGCTGGCGTCGGAGCCATCCTCGCCCTGCTCCTCTTTCACATGGAGTTCAGCGTCATATCCCTCATCGGCATCATTCTTCTCATAGGAATCGTCCAGAAAAATGCCATCATGATGATCGACTTCGCTCTCGAAGCCGAGCGCAAGGATGGCAAAACGCCGCTCGACGCGATTTACGAAGCGTGCCTGCTTCGTTTTCGCCCCATCCTGATGACCACCATGGCCGCTTTGCTCGGTGCCCTGCCTCTAGCACTTGGTACCGGTGTCGGCTCGGAGCTCCGCCGTCCCCTTGGAGTCACCATCGTCGGCGGACTCATCCTGAGCCAGCTGCTCACTCTATACACCACGCCGGTGGTCTACCTGGCTTTCGATTGGCTGGCGCACCGCTTTGCGTTCCAAATCGGGAATCCTACGGAAGAGCCCGCTCATGGCGATTGAACTTTTGAGGATTAAGCAATGACCTCCTCCTCAACCAATTTCTCGGCTCCGTTCATTCGCCGGCCCGTGGCCACTTCGCTCATTACCATTGCCATTTTTCTTTCTGGCGTCGTCGCCTTTCGTTTCCTCCCAGTCGCTCCGCTTCCTCAAGTGGATTTCCCCACGATTTCGGTGGGCGCCAACCTGCCAGGAGCCAGCCCGGAAACGATGGCCTCCTCCGTAGCGACTCCGCTCGAGCGCCAGTTCGGCCGGATCGCCGGAGTCACGCAGATGACCTCCTCGAGCGGCCTCGGCTCAACGGGCATCACCCTCCAGTTCGATCTCAATCGCGATATCAACGCGGCGGCCCGCGACGTCCAGGCCGCCATCAACGCTTCGCGCACGCAACTCCCCGCCGACCTTCCCGGCCAGCCTACCTACCGCAAAATCAATCCCGCTGACGCTCCGATCCTGATTCTCTCTTTGAATTCGGACAATATTCCGCCCGCTCAAATCTATGACGCCGCCGATTCGATCCTGGCGCAAAAGCTCGCTCAGGTCGAAGGCGTCGGGCAGGTCTTCACTTGGGGAAGCGCCAGCCCAGCGGTCCGCATCGAAGCTAATCCCTACCAGCTCAACAGCTACGGCATCAGCCTTGAAGCGATCCGGGCCTCACTGCAATCCGCGAATTCCAATCTTGCCAAGGGCGCTCTCTCCGACGCACACAAAACCTGGAACGTCGCCGACACTGACCAGCTCTTCAAGGCCTACGAATACCAGCCGCTTATCGTGGCCGGCCATACGGGCGCTCCCGTTCGCCTCCGTGACATCGCCGAAGTTGTGGACTCCACCGCGGACACTCGCAACCTGGGCCTATCCGGGGGAAAGCGCTGCGTACTCCTAGCCATCTTTCGCCAGCCTGGCGCGAACATGATCGAAACGGTCGACCGCATCATGGCTATCCTTCCCCTTTTGCGAGCGTCCATCTCGCCTTCGCTCCATTTGAACGTCGCCATCGATCGCAGCGTCACGATTCGCGCTTCCGTTCACGACGTCGAAATCACGCTGATCATTTCGGTCATCCTGGTCATTCTTGTGGTTTTCGCTTTTCTTCGGAATACCTGGGCCACCATCATCCCCAGCGTTGCTGTTCCGCTTTCCCTTGTCGGCACCTTCGGCGTCATGTACCTCTGCGGCTATAGCCTGGACAATCTTTCGCTGATGGCCCTCACCATCTGCACCGGTTTCGTCGTCGACGACGCCATCGTAGTCATCGAAAACATCACGCGTCACATCGAAAATGGCGTGAAGCCCTTCGCGGCCGCCCTCAAGGGCTCCAGCGAAATCGGATTCACCGTGCTCTCCATGAGCACCTCGCTCGTCGCCGTGTTTATCCCTATTCTGATGATGCCGGGCATTGTTGGCCGCCTTTTCCGCGAATTTGCCGTCGTCCTCAGCGTCGCAATCGTGGTCTCGCTCTTCGTTTCTCTCACCACCACGCCCATGATGTGCGCCCTTTTCTTGAAGCACGAATCCGGACCCCACAACTTCATCTACAATTTCTTTGAGAAGGCGTTTACGGGTCTCCTGCATCTTTACGATATTTCACTCCGCTGGGTTCTTCGCCGCCAGTTATTCATTCTTGGCATGACCTTCCTCACCGCGGTCCTGTGCGTTTATCTGGCGGGCACTGTGAATTCCGGCTTTTTCCCGCAGCAGGATACCGGTCGCTTCAGCGGCAGCATTCAGGGCGATCAGGACTTGTCCTTCACGGCCATGTCGCAAAAAATGCGCGCCTTCGCCGACATCGTGATGAAAGACCCCGCCGTTGACACGCTTACATGCTTCACCGGCGGCGGCAGCGGCGGCAGTTCGGCCCGCATGTTCGGCCAGTTAAAGCCTCTCAGTGAGCGCAAAATCAGCTCCGACGAGGTTATCGCGCGCATTCGTAACGCCACGGAGCGCGTTCCCGGCGCCATGCTTTTTCTTCAATCCGTCCAGGATCTCAACGTTGGCGGCCGCTTCGCTGCAGCTCAATACCAGTACACCCTTCAGGCGGACAGTCTGGATGACCTCAACCACTGGGCGCCGTTGCTTCAGGCGCGCCTGGCGAAAATTCCCGAGCTTCGGGACGTGAACTCCGACCAGCAGACCCACGGCCTCGAGACTTCACTTTTCGTCGACCGCGACACCGCCGGCCGTCTCGGCGTCTCCATGCAGGCCATCGACAACACATTGAACGACGCTTTCGGCCAGCGTGAGGTCTCTACCATTTATAAGGGACTCAACCAGTACTACGTCGTCCTGGAAGTCATGCCCAGCGCTCAGCAAGATCCCGCCGCTCTCAAATCCATCTATGTACCGGCCATTGGTGGCAAGCTCGTGCCTCTCAGCGCCTTCGCGCACTACGAGCCCTCCAACACGGCGCTGTCCGTGAATCATCAGGGCATCTTTCCGGCGATCACGATATCGTTCAATCTTGCGCCCGGGGCGTCTCTCGGTCCCGCCGTTCAAAATATCGAAGCGGCCACTCACGAACTCGGTGTTCCGCCCACCGTCCATGCCACTTTTCAGGGCACCGCTCAGGCCTATCAGGATTCACGTTCCTCGCAGCTCATTCTTGTCATCACCGCTCTCGTAGCCGTTTACATCGTTCTCGGCATCCTCTACGAGAGTTTCATTCATCCCATCACGATTCTTTCTACAATTCCTTCTGCTGGCATCGGAGCGATTCTCGCCATTAAAGTCGCCGGCACCGACCTGAACATGATTGCGCTGATCGGGATCATCCTTCTGATCGGCATCGTCAAGAAAAACGCCATCCTCATGATTGATTTTGCCGTGCAGCTCGAGCGCGAGGAGCATACTTCGCCTCTGGACGCGATTTACAAAGCCTGCCTGCTGCGTTTCCGCCCTATCCTGATGACCACCATGGCCGCACTCTTCGGCGCGCTTCCTCTCGCCCTCGGCAATGGCGTGGGCTCCGAACTTCGCCGCCCGCTGGGCATCACCATCATCGGCGGTCTGATCGTCAGCCAAATGCTCACGCTCTTCACGACACCCATCGTTTACATCTATATGGACCGCCTCCAGACGTGGCTTCAGGGCTTCCGCAAACACGGCCACGCGCAGGATCCGCTGCCAGCCGAGACGGACTAATTTGCAATCACATGGCCTGCGTAGCGTTGCGCGGGAACTTTTCCCTGCCGATGAACCGAGCAAACTAGCGAACGACTTGATATCTACCGAACCTAATAAATCCGCACTTAAACGCCCCGCGGCGCGACGAGCTTCATCCTTCTGGCGGGCAGTTCGCCCCGCTAAGAGCTCCCGATGAAATATCCCGTGAAGAAAACCAGCACGCCCCCAACAATTACCTGAAACGCAGCCTGCAAGAACGGCGTATCCATGTACCGGTGACGGATGAAGCTGATGACGGCCAGCTCGACACACACGACAATCACCGCCACGATCGTCGCGATATGAAAATTCGCAATCAAAAACGGTAGCGTATGCCCGATTCCTCCGGCGGTCGTCATCGCTCCCGTCACCGTGCCTCGCAGCCACGGCGATCCTCGCCCCGTCAACGATCCATCGTCGGAGAGTCCCTCGGAAAAAGCCATCGAAATACCTGCGCCGATGGAAGCCGCCAGCCCCACTCGAAATGCGTCCCAGCTCTGATGCGTGGCGAACGCCGAAGCGAACAGTGGCGCCAACGTCGATACCGAGCCGTCCATCAATCCCGCGAGCCCCGGCTGCACGACTTGAAGCAAGATTAGCTTGCGGTGCGATTCCGCTTCTTGCGCCTTGGCAGGCTCCGTCAGGTGCTTCTCCTCAAGCCCGTCCGCAGTCGCCTCGTGCTTCCGCTCTTCGTCGGCCAGCTTGTTCAGCAGCTCGCGCGTCGGTGCATCCGTCACGCGGCTCACTGCTCGCCCGTAGAAGCGCGCTGCCTCCATCTCCATTATTTTTGCTTGTTTCCGCGCTACGTTAACACCCAGCGGCCGCACCAGCCATGTCGGCCGCCGCTGCAAGAATCCCTTCACGTTTTCGCGTCGGATCAGTGGAATGTGGTCGCCAAACCGTTGCCGGAACATCGCCAGCAGCCGGTCCCGATGCACGACTTCTTCCTCGCGCATCTCCTCAAACATTTTCGCTGTTGCCGGGTACGTTTCCCGCAGTGCGTCCGCAAATTCGCCGAAGATCCGGCTGTCTTCTTCTTCCGACGCGA
The DNA here is from genome assembly GCA_036495665.1 of Candidatus Acidiferrum sp. Taxonomy (GTDB): domain Bacteria; phylum Acidobacteriota; class Terriglobia; order Acidiferrales; family UBA7541; genus Acidiferrum. The sequence continues at coordinate 6,809 of DASXMM010000046.1, forward strand.
TCGCCAGCGCCAGAATCTCTTTTTCAGTTAAATCCTTGAATTTTTTGAGCATTGGCTCTTCCTTGATGTTTTATCGAGGAAGAGAATCGCATAAAAGTCAGAGAGAAGTCACGTACAGGTGGGGAAACGCGATCGTCTCAAAAACAAGAGCGCCAATCGCGAGGGGGCTGCGAATTTCTGCCTGCCGAGGGCAGGGAAGTGCTCAAGTGCTCGGGGACCGATTCACTAAACCAAAAATCCCTGTGTCCTGCAAAGATGCACAATCCCAAACCGGTCGCCCGCTCCAACTTTATGCTTCATCCGGTACAAATGATTCTTTACCGTCTGCTCAGACAAACAAAACTGATTCGCAATCTCTTTATTCGTCAATCCCTGCGCAATCAGCGGAACAATTTGCTGTTCCCGGCGCGTCAAACCCAGCCGCGGATGAATCGTCGCCGAGTGCACCGAGGTGGCCTCGCGCTCAAAGAATCGGAACAACAGCGCGCACAGCGAGCCAGGACAAACCGCGTCCCCCGCTTGCACCGCATGCATCGCCTCCAGCACGTCCTCCGCCGACGCATCCCGCGGCAAGTACCCCTTGATCCCCGCTCTCACATACTGAAAAAATTCCACCTCATCTTCGGTCATGCCCACCAGCAGGATGCGCACCGTCGGCGCCTTCAATCGCACTTGCCGTATTACAAAAATGTCTTCCACCAGACTCCCGCGCGACGTCAGCAGCAAAATGTCGGCTTTCTCCTCGCTCAATCCCTCCACGCGAAACGGACCCGACGCTTCCAGCCCCACCACTTCAATGTCCCCCTGCCGCGTCAGCATCCGCGACAACGCTTCGCGCAAGAGGCGGTTCGCCGCCGCTATATACACGCGCGCCCTGCGCTCGACTCCTGCTGCAACGTTCGTCACGAAACGAGGCGCTTCTGGCTCGACCGGTGTATTTCCTTTCCGCGCCCCACGCACCATTTCTCGCGGCTGACCACCGTCTGACGGATACGTGCTTCGGCGTGCTGCTGGATTCATGGTCGAGTTTCCTTCCTCGCTCTTCGCTGTTCCGCTGCGACGGGATTCCGCTCGAGGAATCCGCATCCACCGCAGGTAATCAACCATTGCAATTACGCAGCCGCGCCTTTTTCCTCATTCCATCCACACTCCCCATCTATCCCCCATCGTACCTATCTCTTAGAGCCCCTGCCATCCTCCCATCGTATTTGTACCTAGTCCCACATCGGTACCAATCCTCCGCCACCAATTCAGTTCGGAACTACCCATTAAATCCTTCTTATTCTGTTCTTTACTCGAAAATAGACGCGCTCGCTCTCTTCCTTTCGCAGTACTTCCGTACTATGATCTTCTGGGAGCGTCCTGTTTCTTTACCGGTACGTCTCCTCTATAGGTTTGCGTTGCGCCAGGCCTTACACTCTCTCTACAAGCGTCCTGAAGGCGAGAGGCAAGGCATTCATGGAGACCCAGTCAAGCATTATGGCCAAGACACCCAGCACCACCGGCACGGCCACATCTACATCCAAAACCGCGGAGCGACGCGGCAGTCGCCGCTGCAAAATTACACAGCTTATGCGCATCCGCCCTTCGGATCCGGAAAAAGACCATTTCGAAGACATGCGCGGAACCCTCAGCGTTTCTCGCAGCGGAGTTTTTTTCCAAACCAGCGAAGCCGGCTATGAAATCGGCATGCGCCTTTTCGTCACTCTGCCGTACTCCATGGCTCCTATGTCGCTCAACCGCGAGTATCTCGCCGAAGTCGTCCGCCGGGATTCTCTGCCCACCGGAATGTTCGGCGTCGGCCTGAAAATCCTCATGGAAATGGGCATTCAGCAACCCATGGTGAACGACGTCTGGTCCACGCGCAGATAGCTCGCCCGCAGTCAGCTAAACTCATTCTGAAAACAAAAAAGGCGGATGGCCATGAGCCATCCGCCATTTTCGTTGTTGGGGGGTGGAGAAAACTCGAAATTAATCCTGTCCGAACATCTGTAACGTCTTATGCCGCAGCATTCCGAGTTGCCGGTTGATCGGGTTCTGCCGCGTCAAGAACGTCAGCACCGGAGGCCGCCGCGCCGCGAGCCGGTTCATCGCAATCGTCAAGCGCACGTCTCGCCTCGCAAATTTCAGCCCGGACTGTAGCGCTTCCACCGCTTCGTCGCGGCGCCCTGCTGTCGCATACACTTCCGCCAGGTTCAAATAAAGCTGTGCCTGATTCCTCTTCATGCGCACCGCCGTGTCGCACAGCCGCTCGGCCTCGCCCCACTTCTGCTCGGACCGTGCCAGCACCACTCCCAAATAGGACATGTAGTAAGGATTGTTTTTATCGAGGTCTACCGCGCGCTTCATATGCGCCAGCGCTTTGTTTGCATAGTTGTCGCGCAGCAGCGTCAACCCGGTTTTGAATTCGCGGAAAGCTTCTGTGTCCATCATCGCTTCACCTCGTTGCCCCCAACCTCTTCAGGGTGGGTATAGAATAGGACTCCCCGGGAAGCGGGAAACTCGCCCGCGTTCTGCAGAAACAGAGGACTCTCACCATCCGGCCGCCGGGCTTGGCTGGATTGACCACTTCGAGGTCACTCATCAAAAGTTCCCCAAGAAGGAAATGTCGCCCAGGAAAATGTCACATTCACCCGTTTGGGTACAGCGGAGAGCATTGTCGCGTTTACGGTTCCCATCCCAGTCCTTCATGAACCTACGCGCTCTGTTTATGAGAATCTACTGACCCGTGGGACAGTCTTGGTTCAGCCGCTCTCAAGTAGCAAGGAGCCGCCGAAGGACAGGGTGCAAGAACCCGCACAGGGAGCGGGTTTTCGCGTTTCTGGATCTTCCGTTATGAAATTCGGTAGGACACGCCAAACATCGCGCACGCACTCACTTCGTTAACTTCTTCCATCCTTTACGCCAATCTTCCCAATCCTTTAGCGTTGCTTTGCACATCTTTTTGCTCGCCTTATGCAGCCAGCGGCTCTTTCTCTTCGCCAGGTCGCGCTTGATCTGAGGGATCGCCT
>DASXMM010000047.1:0-3329 GCA_036495665.1 Candidatus Acidiferrum sp.
ATTGCAGAAGCGCGTAGTGGCGGCGCGCAAGGCGGATGCGATCGGGGATGTGCTTTTGCTCTGCGAGCATTTTCCGGTGATTACGCAGGGGCGGAACGGGAAGCGCGAACACCTTTTGGTATCGGAGAGTGGGCTGCGGCAGCGGGGCGTGGAGTTTTACGAGACTAGCCGCGGCGGGGATGTGACTTATCACGGGCCGGGGCAGATCGTCGGGTATCCGATTTTGCAGCTCGCGGCGATTCGCAAGGATGTAGTTTGGTACGTGCGGTCGCTGGAAGAGCTCATGATCCGGGTTACGGCGGAATTTGGAATTGCGGCTTCTCGCGAGGCGGGGAAGACTGGGATTTGGGTTGCGAACGGCGAAGAAAAGGACCTGACACGGAGTTCGCAGAGGGCGCAGAGGGAAGAGCGTGGCGCGCCGGAGAAATTGGGAGCGATTGGGGTGCATATCAGCCGGTGGGTGACTTCGCATGGGTTTGCTTATAACGTCGCGACCGATTTGCGGAATTTTGATTTGATCGTGGCGTGCGGGATTGCGGGGCGGAAGGCGACTTCGCTGGAGAAATTGCTGGTGCGGGCTGTGGATGCAGCGGAAGTGAAGCCGCGAATTGCAAATCATTTTGGAGAAGTGTTTGGATTGGCGATGCGGCGAGGGTCGCGCGAAGAATTGATCCAGCAATTGGAACGCGTAGAGCAAGCGGTTGAGGTTCCAGTTTCGTGAGCGTGGACGCTCATTTTTGGCAACGTGCCGTGGTTGACGTGGGGCTCAGGCTGAAGCCTGTGCTACGGGAGCTGCAATGAAGAAGGAATTGACGCGGCAGCAGTATCTGGACTTGTACTACTACATGCGGCTGAATCGCACTGTCGAAGACACGATGGTGAAGCTCTTCCGGCAGAACAAGATTGTCGGGGGGCTGTACTCGAGCCTGGGGCAGGAAGCGATTTCGGTGGGGACGGCGTACGCGCTGGAGAAGAAGGACTGGCTGGCGCCGATGATCAGGAATATCGGGGCGCTTTTGGTGAAGGGCGTGCCGCCGCGCGACGTGTTCATGCAGCACATGGCGAAATACGACTCGCCGACGAAGGGCAAGGACGGGACGAGCCATTTCGGCGATCTGGAAAAGCTGCACATCGTTTCGCCGATTTCGATGCTGGGCGACTTAATTCCGGTGATGACCGGCGTAGCGATGGCGGGGCGCTACCTCGGACAAAAGATTGTGACCATGACGTGGATTGGCGACGGCGGAAGCTCGACCGGTGTGTTTCACGAAGGATTGAATTTTGCAGCCACACAGAAGGCACCGTTTGTTTTGATCCTGGAAAATAATTTATGGGCGTATTCGACGCCGGTGAAGCGGCAGGTGCCGCTGGAAAACCTGGCGGATCGGGCGAAAGCCTATGGAATTTCGAGCTACACCATCGACGGAAACGATGTCGTCGAGGTCTTTACAACAGCGCGGGAAGCAGTGGCGCGTGCAAGGGCGGGCGAAGGGCCGATTTTAATTGAAGCGAAGAGCTTCCGGCGGCTGGGCCATGCGCAGCATGATCCTGCGGAATATGTGCCGAAGGAGATGCGGGCTTACTGGGAAGGGCGTGATCCCATCGCGCTTTATGAGAAGTTTCTAATGGGCGAGAAATTGCTCGACGCCAAGGGCAAGAAGGAAGTCGAGGAGAAAATCGAGAAGTTGTTGGCTGCGGAGCGGGAGTTTGCGGAGAATTCGCCGATGCCGCCTCCGGAGTTTGCCGAGACGGGGGTTTATTGTACTGGCGACGATTGTCACAAGATTCAGCCGAAGTGGGAACGTCCCATTTCGGAAGTGACGCCGCCAAAATCGAGCGTCAAAGCGGTTTGGACCGTGGAGGGATTCGGGTCTGGAAAAAGTTCGGGTGGTGCGAACGCGCCGATTCACTTTGGCGATACGAAGCCTTCGCTGGCAACGGAAGCGCCCGGAACGCCGGCAGCGACGAAATCGAACGGTGCCAAGCCGATGGTGAAGGCACCCGCGGCAAGATCGAATGGAGCGAAGCCCGCGGCGAAATCGCCCGCGAAAAAATCCGCCAAGCCGGCTGCTGCGTCTGCCGCGGCAAGAAAGGGCCGGGGCTGATTATGACGGAAGCGAACGGAACACAAATCACGTTTCTCGAAGCCATCAAGCAGGCGATGTTTGAAGAGATGGAGCGCGACCCGGCGGTGGTGTTGCTGGGCGAGGACGTTGGAGTTTATGGCGGGGCGTTCAAGACGAGCGAAGGATTGCTCGAGCGGTTCGGCTGGGAGCGGGTGATTGATACACCGATCAGCGAGAGCGCCATCATCGGGGCGGCTTGCGGAATGAGCTACATGGGGCTGCGGCCAATCGCGGAGCTGCAGTTTATCGACTTCATCGTATGCGCGTTCAACCAGATCACGAATTTTGTTGCCAAGGGACACTACCTTTGGAACGCGCCGGCGCCGATGGTGATGCGCGGCCCTTCGGGCGGCGGCGTGCACGGCGGGCCGTTTCACTCGGCGAATCCGGAAATGTATTTCGTGCACACGCCGGGGTTGAAGGTGATTTATCCTTCGACGCCGTATGATGCGAAGGGACTGCTGAAGGCTGCGGTGCGCGATAACAACCCCGTGCTCTTCTTCGAGCACAAGTTTCTTTACCGGCGGATCAAGGGCGAAGTTCCAACCGAGGATTACACTGTCCCGATCGGGAAAGCGATCGTGCGGCGCGAGGGCAAGCACCTGACGATTGTTTCTTACGCGGCGATGATGCACACCTCTCTTGAGGCGGCAGAAGCACTAGCGAAAGAAGGCATCGAGGCCGAGGTGATTGATTTGCGGACTCTGCTGCCGCTCGACGAAGAGACGATTTTGCAGTCGGTGCGCAAGACGAACCGGTGTTTGGTGGTGCACGAAGATACGAAGACCGGGGGAATCGCGGGAGAAATCGCGGCGATTCTTTGTGAGAAGGCCTTCGGCGATCTGGATGGGCCGCTGATGCGCGTGACGGCCCTGGACACGCCGGTGCCGTACGCACCATCGCTTGAGGAGCATTTTTTGCCGAACGCGAAGAAAGTTTTTGACGCCGCGAAAGAGCTCGCGCGTTATTAGATTTTGCTTGCAGGGGCGCAGCATGCTGCGCCCATACACAGAAATTGTTGCCCGACAGGAGAATGCAGATGGCCACAGACGTCGTAATGCCGCAGATGGGCGAAAGCATTTTTGAAGGGACGATCACCAAGTGGCTGAAGAAGCCCGGCGATAAGGTGGAGCGCGACGAGCCTTTGTTTGAGATTTCGACGGACAAGGTGGATGCGGAAATTCCGTCGCCGTCGGCCGGCGT
>DASXMM010000048.1:0-3706 GCA_036495665.1 Candidatus Acidiferrum sp.
GCCAGCACGAGTGCGAGCGCCGCGAAAAGTCCAAAGAGCGTAGCGATGAATCGCTCGCGGCCCCAGCCGTCGGTACTAAGCCACCACGCAAGCGTGTGGTCCCGGCTAACCACAAACTCGGCGTTGAGGTCGTGCAGACGCTCTTTGACCGAGTGGATTGTTGTCTCCGGATCCTCGCTCGCACGTACAAGGAACGATTCACCACCGGACCCGATGACAAAACTGTAGGGTAGAAAAACCGCCGGCTTCACCGGGTGATCCAATCCGTCATTTTTTGCGTCCCCGACCACCCCAATCACTTCCAACCAATCGTCTGGACCCTGAGCCGTCAACAATTCCGGTTGCTGCATCTTCAGCGGTGGACACCGAACGCTCTGTCCAATAGGGTCGAGATCTCCAAAATACTGCCTCACGAATACCTGATTCACCATCGCCAAGTGCGCTCCGCGCCTCGATTCGGCATCGTCAAAAATTCTCCCCCTCAATAACGGCATGCGCAGCGCCGAAAGCAATTGCGGACTGATGAGCGTCAGCATGGCTTGTGCATCCGTCAACGTCGGCTTGCTTTGAATCTCAATCTTCCCAGTAAATCCTCCGAATCCCGGAAACCAACTGTCCGAAACTCCCGCTTCGGCCACTCCTGGCGCTTGCGCTACGGCTAACCGCACCATTTCGAACTCATTGATGCGCGCCTGCCAGGTCGAGGTCGTTCCCTTCGGCATCGAGACGTCCATCGCAAAAACGTGGTCGGGGTCAAAACCCAATGGGGTGTGCACTTTCGCTAGAAACGTTTTCACCGCGCCCCCCGCTCCGGCGAGGAGAAGCAATGTCAAAGCCACTTGCGTGGCGATCAGGAACCGATGTGTATTTCGACTGCGCGCGCTGCCGGTGAGTTTGGCGTTGCTCGCCTGGATCAGCGCACCAAGCTGTGGCCGGGAAAGCTGGTATGCTGGCGAGATCCCAAAAAGCATCCCGGTCATCAGGGCAATCGCCGCGCTAAAAATCAGCACCATGGCGTTCACATGGATCGCCGCCTCGTGCGGAAATGAATAATACGGCAGCATCGTGGAAAGGGCTTTCACGCCCCAATAGGCGGCAAGCACACCCAGTGCCGCGCCCGTCACCGAGAGCATCACCGACTCTGTAAGCAGTTGCCGGATCAGCCGTCCGCGCCCCGCGCCCACCGAGGTACGTACGGCAAACTCGTGCTGCCTCGCCGCTCCCCGGGCGAGCAGAAGGATGGAAACGTTTGCGCAGCCAATGACCAGCAGCACCACCACGGCGCCAAACAAAAACACGATTGTCCCCGCAAACCGTCCCAAGACCTCTTCATTCAGCGTGACAATCTTCGCCTTCATGTCCTGCGGATAATTCTTCGGATCTTCCTTCGCGAACCGGTCCACCAGCACTTGCATCTCCGCCTGCGCCACCGGATATTTCGTCCCTGGCTTCAGCTTGAGAAACGCCAGCCAGTAATAGTGCGGATCGGCGCTAGGCAGAGCGGGGAGGTACACGTCCGAATCGCCCCAAGTGAATCGCGGCGGCACCACTCCAATGACGGTGTACGGCCTGTGGTCCAGTTCAATCGTCTTTCCAATCACGTCGCGGCTGCCGCCATACTGCCGCTGCCAGAAGAGATAACTTAGCACCGCCACCGGCGCGGGATTTCCCCCCGGAGCGTCGGCAGAAGTGAACTCCCGCCCCAGCATCGGCGGCACTCCCATGTAGTCGAAGGTATTCGGAGAATAAAGTCCCACCAGAACGGTGACGGGGAATTTCTCCCCCGTAAGGTTTTCCCGCTTCTCGTCCTGAAGGAAAAAGTCATCGACCGAAGCCGCCTTGCGAAGCTCTTGGGCTTGACTGCCGTTGACAATCAGCAGAGGCCCGCGGCCATTCTTGTCCTTGAGTTCCACGTGCACCATGCGCTTGGCGTCTTTGTAGGGATACGGGTCGAGGAGCACGCCGTAGACGACGCTGAAGATGGCTGTGGTCGCGCCAATCCCCAACATCAGGGAAAGCACTGCGCTTATGGCGAACCCGGGCGACTTCACGAACTGGCGCCACGCAAAACGCAAATCTTGCCCTAAGGTTCTCATGCCAACCTCCACACCGGTCCATACCCACTAAGACGTCAGCCGGGCGGAATGGTTCCCATTCTGGCAGTAAATTAATCGACGTTTCAGCCCAGTTTTGGGCCGTTTAGGCCGTTCGGGCGAGTTCGTAGAAAAATTCCACATGAGAACGCACGGCATCATCCATTCCGGCGACTTTAGCGTTGGTTGATTCGATGAGGTAATACTCATCGGGAGCGTGGGCGCCGTTGCCGTGGCCCATGCCAAAGTGCCCTGCCGGAAGGTGCAAAGGCTCGCCCGTGAAAACGTAGCCGGGCCAGGAACCGGCGAGCCGCGGTAGCAGCACGGGGTCGATGCCGTTTTTCTTATAGACCGCGATGGACGCGCGAATGATCGAGGAATCGGCGGGCGTGCTCGTCGGGTCGTACCCGCCGCTCATGTTGACTTCGATATCGCCAAATCCTTTTTTGGCCAGGTGAGCTTTCAGAGCGGCGAGCGCTTCGGGTGCCGTCATATCGGGCACGAGGCGCATATCGATTTTTGCGACGGCTCGGCCCGGCAGAATCGTCTTGCCTCCAGGGCCGGTATAGCCGCCGACCAGTCCTTCAATATTCACCGTAGGACGCGAGCAAAGCAGCTCGAGCGATTCTTGCCAGCTTACGTCGTGCACCCAGCGGTCGACGCCCATTTGTTTTTTTGCGTCGGCTTCGCTCAGGCGGCGCGCCGCTTCGGCGATCATTTTCTTATCGGTGTCCGAAAGAGGCCGCGCCTTAGCGGCGAATCCTTCGATCACAGGATCATTGCCGTCAGCAGAAACGAGCGATGCCAAAGCTTCGACCAGATGCCACGCTGGACTGTCCACACGAGCTTTGTTGCTCGAGTGCAAATCCTTCTTTGGTCCGCGGCCCCAGCGCGCCCCGCTAGAGACGAGCTCAAGCTCAACAACCCCCTTCGCGCCAAGGGTCATCGTCACGTCGCCACTCAGTCCCTGCGCCGCATACGGCATAAAAACCGATGTGCACTTTTTCAGTGCAGCCGCCACTTCCGGTTTTCTCACGACTTGCGGAAAATGCGGCGACCCGATTTCTTCTTCGCCTTCGGCCACAAACACAAAATTCACCGGCATTTTCTTCCCTGCACCTTTCATCGCGTGGAGAGCTGCAAGGAAAGTCACTTCAGGGCCCTTTTGGTTTACGGCACCGCGTCCGACCAGCACTTTACCCAGCCCGGGCTTATCCACAAGCGCTGCGTCAAACGGCGGCGAACTCCACTCCGCCGGATCGGCCTGCTTCACGTCGTACATGAAATAAAGCCCAACGGTACGCGGCGCGCCTGCGTCCAGCGTTGCAAAAATTCCCGGCTGGCCGTCCGTCGGAACTTTCGTCACTTGCCCGAAGCCAGCTTCGCGCAGCATATTCATCGTCAGTTCGCAGCCTTCGTTCATGCCGCGATTTTCCGCGGCGATGGAGGGCTGCTGGATCCAGGTCTGCAAGCGCTTCACCGCTTCGTCGTGGCGTTTCCCGATTTCAGCGCGAATCCCATCCATTTCATCGGCTGGCAGGGCTGGACGCCCGGCCGCGCGCGACCAGTGCGGCAAAGCGAGCGCAGCAGCGCTGGCCACTGCGCCCTGCAAG
>DASXMM010000049.1:0-41675 GCA_036495665.1 Candidatus Acidiferrum sp.
TTCCTGGCTTCGTCCTTCGACCGCGCCATGAAGAAGCTTGAGGAGGGTCTGGACTTCCTCCAGCGCCATGAGGAGAAGCTCTGGTTCTGGGGCGTGGACCGTGCCGAAGATATGGGCTTTTCGGCTGAGTTCCTCCGCGAGGCGGGCCTCAAGCTGGATCACCGCCTCGAGTTCCCCCGGAAAGCCACAAGTCTTTCGCTGGCTCCCGAGCGCGAAGTCCCGGCGTTTGTGCTGGGCCCTGTCCGCCGCGGGCTAGCTGAATCGGTCGAAATGGTTCGCGGGGCCGATGCGGCAGACTGACTCAGCCGCCGTCTGACCGGCGCGATCTAGCCGCCGTTGTGTCTCCTGAAAACCACCTCCCAGAGCAAACCCGTTTAGACGCACCGTTCAGTGTCCGGTCGGGCAGCGAATCTGCACCTTTCCATATTGACTTCACTCACGTTCTTCGCCATCATGCCGGAATTCGAGCGACCCGCGTCCCAGCGGGCGCATTCCAGTGAGAATGCCAAGCGATGAAACGCAACGCCAGGAAGCTGTATCTAGCCCTGCTCGCGTCTTCCGCGCTCTTCGTGGCTTTGCTCGTTGCGGGTGGTCCGCCACTGCTAGCGCAATCTCAGCAACCGAGCTCGGACAAGCCGGAAGCAACTGCTGCTAACACGTCGCAGACTTCGCCAAAGCCACAAACCCCGGCCCCGAATGCCGCGGGTGCCGTCTGGGTCAACACGGATACCGGCGTCTACCACAAACAGGGAACGCGCTGGTATGGAAAGACGAAGCACGGCAAGTACATGCTCGAAGCAGACGCCATCAAGGCCGGCTACAAACCCGCCAAATAGCCGGCAGGGACCGCCTTCTGAGGGGGTCCGTTCTAGCTCGTGGATTTTGTCCAGAAGAACGAGAGACCGAGAATGAAGAAACAAACGATCAACCTGGTTCTGGCAACTCTAATCCTCGTTTTTAGCCGTAACCGCCGCCTATTCCCATGCCCCAGCAGCAGCCGCCCAACCCAACCTCGCCACGGCGCAAGCTGCCCCTAAAGCCGGTGATTTGGTGGACCCGGCAGCTTCCACTGCCGGGCTCTCTAATTTCACTGGTTATTTTTCGCGGAGAATCACTTCGCCCTGGCCGACAAGCTGATCGTTGAGCCACACCCGGTACTTATAGGTCGCGCTTTTGAGCCCAACGCGCGGCGGCCCGCTCAGCAAACGCATCCCCGCCGGCGCTTGAAAAATGTTGGAAGAAAATGGGCAGCGGTTGACATCGAATTCCACGCGAAGATTTCCGGCGTCGGAAATCCAGGACACCTGGTCTCCAGGGTCGAGAACAACCGCCTGCGGTACAAGTCCGACAAGTACGGGACGCTCTGCCATTGTTCCTCTGCTCCTTGCTTTCCCTCACAAACACAAACCCTGACCGCTCGACGGCTCGAAACCGGTCTCTTTTGGCTTGAAGCGGCGGACCGTCTCCGCGCCACATCAAGACCCCACATTCTAGCTGATTTCCGCCCTCTCATTTCGGGGGCTTCTTCGAGGCCTCAGGAAATACAGGGTTTAGCTTAGGGCCTCGCGTCTCAGCTCGGTACAAAATGTAGGGTCGTTTGCATTTGAGGATGATCATGAGGCGGATTGCCATTGGTTTTACGCTCGTCTTGTTCGCCGCGGCAATTTCCTTGGCCGCGTTTGCTGGAAATCCTCTCCGCCAGCAGAACAATACTCCAATGTCGTTTGCTGGCGAATTGATGGACAACGAGTGCGCTATGCAGCGCTCCCACGACGCGATGATGAAGAAGGAAGGCTTCAAGAGCCCTAAAGATTGCACCTTGGGATGCGTCAACGCGGGTGGCACGTTCGTGCTCTACGCCACGGCTAACAAGACTGTCTATCAGCTCGACGATCAGGAAAAGCCCAAGAGTTTTGCGGGTCAGAACGTAACGATCATAGGAACCTACAACGGCGACACAAAAACGATCCACGTCCAAAGCATACAAGCCGCGCCGTGATCTTGCAGGGTACCCCAAGTACCCGGATCGACTCCCTGTTTTTTAACCTATTAAGTACCCCTGGACTCCGTCTAGAATCTACGGCGCAAGGTTGCGGGTGCTAGAACACTGGTACTTCAAGCCTATTCTCGGGGTTCATTCTGGAACAGTACAGTCTAGGGAACGCTGCCAGGCGGAATCGGGTGATGTGTCCCTGGCGATCGAATCCCGGGCAAAACGAGGATTGATTTGAGACTGCGCGCAAAATTCATGGTGTCGCTTGCCGTGGTGACCGCCCTGCTCACGTATGCCACTTTGTTCGTTGTCCGGCGGACCGCCGAGGGCCGCGTCCAGCGGGAAATCCAGGAAGAGTCACAGAACGCCATGATCACCTTTCAGGTGCTGCAGCACGGGCATCTGGTTGCGTTGATGCGCAAGGCGGATTTGCTGGCTTCGCTGGTGGCCATGAGAAATGGTGACCCAGCATCCATTGAAGATGTCGGTAAGGATCCATGGCATTCGGACGAGTGCGATTTGCTGGTGTTTTCGGACGCGAGCGGGAAGATTGTTGCGCTCCACACGACGATGGACGAGTTTCCCCAGCCCATTGCGCAGGAGCTTCTCGGCCACGCCCTCAAAGAGCGAAACACAACCACATGGTGGTACAGCGGGACGCGTCTTTATCAGGTGTTCTTGAAGCCCGTCTACAGCGGTACTCCCTCGAAGGGCAGTTCGCTGGGGACAGTGATCGTGGGCCACGGAATCGACCCAGAGGCGACGGAGCTCCGGCGAGTTGCCGCGAGTCACGTCGCGTTTCGGTATGGCAACGACATAGTGGCGAGTACTCTGTCGTTGTTTAAGCAGCAGGAATTTGAAAGCAAACTCCGGTCAGAACCGTGGAACGAGCGAGTGACACTCGATAGCGAGAAGTTTTTTGTGAGTTCCGTGGAACTGACGGACGGCGCGAAGCCCGTCAGCATCATCGTTCTGAAATCGTACAACGATTCCCTGGCGTATCTCGAAAAGCAGAACCAGGAGTTAGGCGCGCTGGGGATACTGGCGGTGGTGGTCGGAGGCGTATTCGTTTTTGTGATCTCGGACAGATTCACGCGTCCACTCGCGCGCCTGTTTGAGGGAGTTCAGGCACTGGAAAAAGGAGATTTTTCTTACCCCGTGGCGGCGGAGGGTTCGGATGAAGTGGCCCATGTTACTCGGGCATTCGATCGCATGCGCAAGACGTTGAAGAGCGATGAAACGCAGAAAGGACAGCTGCAGGAGCAGTTGCGGCAGGCGCAAAAGATGGAAGCGGTTGGGCGGCTGGCCGGCGGAGTCGCGCATGACTTTAACAACCTGCTGACGATCATCAAGGGACACGGCGACTTGATGCTGGAGAAGCTTCAAGACAGCGACCCTTTGCAACGGAACGCAAACCAGATCGAGAAGGCGGCGAACCGGGCCGCCTCACTAACTCGGCAGCTTCTGGCATTTAGCCGCATGCAGGTGCTGGAACCGAAGGTCCTGGACTTGAATGCGCTGGTTGCGGAGATGTGTAGTTTGCTGAAGCGGCTGGTGCGCGAAGACATTTCGTTTACGTTCAAGGCCGGCGAATCGCTCGGGCGAGTGAAGGCTGACCCAGGGCAAATCGAACAGGTGATCATGAATCTGACGGTGAATGCCTGCGACGCGATGCCAACGGGCGGGAAATTGACCGTCGAAACGAAAAATGTTTCCGTGGATGAAGCGTTCGCCAAAAGCAGGCCGGCGCTGCTGCCGGGAGAATATGTGGGACTGACCGTCGAGGATACGGGACACGGGATGGACGCCGCGACGAAAGAACGAATCTTTGAGCCTTTCTTCACGACCAAGGAGATGGGAAAGGGAACTGGTCTGGGTTTGGCAACGGTCTACGGCGTCGTGAAGCAGAGCGGCGGATGCATTTGGGTGGAGTCGGAGCCCGGAAAAGGCAGCCGATTTGAAGTGTATCTGCCGGTCGTCGAAGAGGAGGAAGAGGAGAGCGCAGCACCAGAGGGAACATCGAAGGTTGCGGCGCACCGCTCGGCGGCGGTGCTGATTGTCGAGGATGAAGAAGCGGTGAGAGATTTGGCCGCTGAATTTATGGAGTCGGCCGGATACAAGGTGCTCACCGCCAAGGATGGCAAGGAAGCCCTCGAAGTCGTGAAACAAGCGGGTCCAATTCGCGTGCTGGTGACGGACATCGTGATGCCCAATATGAGAGGCCCAGAGCTTGCAAAGCATATGAAAGCGAGCCGGAAGGACCTGAAAATCATCTTCATGTCCGGATACCTGGAATTCAATAAGGGCGATGATGAATTCGTGGAAGGAAGCTACTTTTTGCAGAAGCCTTTCTCGCGAGACACGCTGGTCAGCAAGGTAGAAGAGGCTTTGAGACAGAAACGAGGGGCGGGCAAGACGTCGCCTCAAGTCGTTTGATATACCCGAGGGCGCGGGTTTGATCCGAGACTTCCGGAAGAATCAGACTCAATGGTGGTGTTGGATAAGCAAGCCGGGCGACGTCGGATGTCCGACCACCCCGGAATGCGAATCCCGCACCTCATAATTGCCAGGCCAGTGTTCGTTGAGAGACTGGGCGAGATGCAGCGCCTGTTGCAGGTCGTCGCGAGAAGCCACTTTAACGAATACACCGTCTTCGAGTTGTTTTAGCACGTTATACATCAGCCGAACCTCACTCAGCAGCCGAGGGTCACTCAGCTTGGTTTAACCCACTTCACCCGAAAAATACTCTCGATTCCGGTGCTTCGCTATGTCCCGAATCACAGCCCTTTGTGAGACAGATCACATCGGCGCTTTAACGCGTGTCGTTGGATAGGGTTACTGCGTGCGGCGGTTGATCCACCATACGACAGTTAGACAGGCGTCTGCGCGAAGAGCTTGCTGCGGAGTTGGCATCGCCACTGCTCGTTTCGATGGCATGCGCTCGGTTACAAGCGCCCGCCATTCTCGAATAGTGTCAGGAATGCTCCCGGTCTGTTTTTCAGGGATGTGCCCGGTCCGTTCCCCATAGGGCCCCCCTCCCCCTATTTTTGCGTAAGTGTTGATTTCAAAGGGAGTTTAAGTGGCTCTAGAATGAACACTTGCAGAAGTGTTGATCCTAAAAGAGTTAAGAATGGCTTTGGAATTGATGGAAGACCTTCTGCCTCGCGAGTTGGCAGGCTTCTGAAAATCAAGACGCCAGCGGACGCTGGTGTTACGAAGGCAAGGCAAGATATTACCTAAGGGCCACTATATCTCCGACCACACTTTTTGTCAAGCGAAATATGAGGACCTAGGATTCGGGAGTGGATGGTAGAGGAGGCGAGGGCGGAGGCTCGATCGTTTCGAGGCCCAGGGCGTCGTTGATGGTTTTGAGGAGGACGGGGATATCGACAGGCTTGTGGAGATAGGCTATGGCTCCGGCTTTGAGGGCGGCATCCTTGTTGCCGACGGGGGTGCGCGAGGAGAGGACGATGACGGGGATGCTACCGGTGTTGAGCAGCATTTGGAGGCGCTGCAAGACGACAAAGCCGTCTCCGGCGGGGATGCCTAGATCCAGGACGACAACATCCGGCTGTTCCTTGCGTGCGGTGCTGATGGCGGTGAGGCCGTCGCGTGCAGCTACGATTTCGAATCCGGCGGATTTGAGGCGGCGGGCAAGGGCGGTCAGCTGGAGGTTGTCGTCTTCGACGATTAGAATTTTCTTTCCAGCCATTGCAAAGCGTGTCCTCTACTTTTCCTTCAGGTGTTGCGTGGCGCCGAAGCGGAGAAGTGTGCCGTTTCTGTCCTAAGTATGCGTTTCCAGAGCGGATATTACCAGACACAGAAAGAAAGAAGGAAAGGAGATAATCCAAAAGAGTAACTGTTCCAACGTGGAATGCGTATTCTGGGGCAGGCGGATACCAATACGGGATGGGGCATTGTACAATCCGGCGCAGACGGAACGCGGGTGAGGAACTTGGCTCAAGAGGGCGGCAGATGAAAATAGGGCGACTTTTGACGGGAATCGGTGGCGTTATTTTGCTGCTGACAGGACTTGGGCACGGGGCCAAGCTTGGACAACTCGACGCGATGATTCAGGCAGGCGGAATGAAGGCTCCGCTAGACGCGATTTTGCGCGGGTGTTGGCTAACGCTTTCTGGCGAGATGGTGGCAGTAGGGGTGCTCGCGATTGTGGCGATCGGGATAGACAAGGGTGCGCGAATTGTTCTGATTTGCGCCGCGGTGATGGTCTTCAACGTCGGAGTACTTCTGCACTTCGTGGGGCCATTCATAGGGGTGTACCTAACGGCGACGGTGGCGGTGTTGTTTCTTGCGGGTGGATTGAGTCAGTTGAAACAGGCGGCCTAAATTGAATTTCTGCGCCCGGTGCCAGCCAATTTGACGGTTGCGGAGACGGTGGGCTTGGGCGAAAATTAAGACTCCTGCCGCGTTCCCGTGGTCTCCGAAAGGAACGCACGCGGAGGCGGCTCCGGCTTCCAAGTGATAGAAAAGAAGGCAAAACATATGACGCAACCCATTGGCGAACTCAATCCACCGGCTCGATTAATGCTGACGCCGGGCCCGTCGTCGATAGACCCGAGGGTATATCGCGCGATGGCCGCGCCACTCGTGGGGCATCTCGATCCGTGGTTCAAGACGTGTATGGACGAGACGCAGGTTTTGTTGCGGCAAGTGTTCCAGACCGAGAACCGGTTGACGATGCCGTTGTCGGCGTCGGGGTCGGGCGGGATTGAAGCTTCGGTGCTCAACGCACTGGAAGACGGCGATGAAGCGATTGTGGCGGTGAATGGAGTTTTCTCCGAGCGCATGTTTGAGATAGCTTCGCGGGCTACCCCGAACGTAATTAAGGTGGAGGCGCCCTACGGGTTGCCTGTGGATGCGGAAGATATTCGGCGGGCGTGCAAAGGCAAGAAGATCAAGATGATCGGATTGGCGCAGGGGGAGACTTCGTCTGGGGTCTTGACGAAGGTTGAGCCGTACCGGAAGGTGGCGGACGAATTGGGAGCGCTGCTTGTCGTGGATACAGTGGCGTCGCTCGCCGCGGTGCCACTGCATGTGGATCGCGAGAGAATCGATATTTGTTTCAGCGGGTCGCAGAAGGCGATCAGCGCGCCTCCGGGAATGTCGCCGATTACGGTGAGTCCCGCGGCGGAGGAAGTTTTCCGGAAGCGGAAGACGAAGGTGCAGAGCTGGTATTTTGATTTGACGACCGCGATGAATTATTGGGGGAAGGAACGGTTGTATCACCACACGCCGCCGATATCTTTGATATACGCGTTGCGAGAGGCGATGCGGATTGTGATGGAGGAAGGGCTGGAGGCGCGCTGGGAGCGGCATCGCGTGAACCAGTTGGCGCTGATTGCCGGCGTTGAGGCGATGGGGCTGGGGCTACTGGTGAAGAATCAGGCGGACCGGCTGCCAACGGTGACGGCGGTGATGATTCCGAACGGGATTGATGATGTGAAGGTGCGGAACCAGCTTCTGGATGAATTTAACATTGAGATTGCGGGTGGTTTCGGTCCGGTGAAAGGGAAGATCTGGCGCGTGGGGTTGATGGGGCATTGCAGCCAGAAGCCGTTCGTGTTGCTGTTTCTCGCGGCGTTTGAGAAAGTGCTGTCGGATCAGGGATTCCGAGTGCCGGCAGGAGCGGGAGTGGCGGCGGCGATTCGGAATTATTCGCAGGTGGAGACGGCGACGGCGGTGAGTCGATAAGAACGGATGAAGTAGAGAGGTAACGAAGTAAGGATAAAAGCGAAAAGAAAGACCTGCGAGGGAGACTTGTGACGACACGGCCGGTACTTGCGAATGCTGGGGCGATGAGCCAGTTTGTTGGGGCTTTTGAAGTGACGTCGAAGTTGAGCGGGAAGGTGTATCAGTGCCGGTTTTCGCATATGTGGAATGGGGTGGCGACGCGGCACAGCGACACGATCGATACGAAATTTTTTGTGGAGGGCGGACAGTACGTGGTGGGATTGGCGCACACGGCTTTTGTGAAATTTCGCGAGAAAACTGGGCGGGATTTGACGGACCGCGAGGCGAGTTTTGTGGCAGCGGAGTATTTGCGGGAACGGTTGGAAGAAGAGGATGAGCGGCCGGTATATGACGTCACCGAGGCGGATGTTTTGCGGTTGATTCAGGAGATTGGGATTAAGTAGTTGTCAGTCGCAGGGTTCAGCGCGGAATTGGGCGAGGCGGGGATGATGCAGGCCGTCGCGGCGGACGAAGTAAATTACGAGGAACATGAGCAGCGAGCCAAAAACCATAACGGCTACGGCGACTTGAAGGCCGAGCTGCAGGTCGCTGGCGTCGGAAATTCTTCCTATCAGTTGCGGTCCTAGAGCTCCTAACAATTGCGTGACGAACATGTAGACGCCGATGGAGGTGGCGTGTGCGCGCTGGGGTGTGAGATCGTGCAGGACGGCGGTGACGGGGCCGTGATACCAGGACATGAAAAAGCCACCGATGAAGAGAGCGGCGAGGAAAAGCCACTTTTCGTCAGCCTGGATGGCGAGGAGGACGAAAGGAGCGGCGAAGAGGAAGGCGCCGGCGATGACGAGGATGCGGCCGTACGCATATTTTCGCTGGAGGCGATCGGCGAGAAAACCGCCAGTTAGTACGCCGAGGAGTAGCGAGAGAAGAGCGACGACGGCAATGGAGAGAGAGGCTTCGCGAAGGCTGAATTCCTTGTAGTTGACGGCGAAGTCGGTGCCCCAGGTGAGCAGCGAGACGCTGGCGAAGGTGATGCAGGTACCTGCGACGATCATGGCGAGATACGCGGGGACAGCGAGCAGGCTAAGGATGGGGACAACTTCGGAGCGGGGCCGGCGCGGAGGCTCGGGCAATCGGAAGACAAAGAGCGCCGGGATCATGCAAACGATGCCGACGAGGATGAACGTGTATCTCCAGCCGTGAACTTCGCCCATGATGCCGCCGAAGGCTTGACCGCCGGCACCACCGAGAAGCATGCCAGCGGCAAAAATGGATTGAGCTATGGCGCGTCGCTGATAGGGGAAGGAGTCCGAAATCATGGACTGAGCGGCGGGAGCGTAGGCGGCCTCGCCGACGCCGATGAGGGCGCGCGCGATGATGAGTAGCGAGAAGGAGGCGGCGAAGCCGCAGGCGATGGTGGCGAGGCTCCAGAAAATGACGCCGGCGGTGATGATTTTGGTGCGACTCCAGCGATCGGCGAAAAACCCGCAGGGAATGCTGGCTGCCGCAAGTACGATGAGAAGGCCGGTCTGCAGGGAGCCGAGTTGAGAATCGCTGAGGCTCATCTGCTGGCGAAGAAGAGGAAGAAGGGGAACGACGACCTGTCGATCGGCGAAGTTGACAAAATTGATTAAAGCAAGTACAGCAAGGAGTCGAATTTGATAGGAAGATAGCGGGGTGGGGTTCGACGCCATAGTTGTTTTGCTCAAGTTGCCAAGAGAAACCTGGATCGCAAGGGTCTGAGAGATTATATACCGCGCATGAAAGCCGTCACGACTCCGAAGACTACAACAAGTAGCCAGTTAACCACCGTTCTTTCTTACGGAGCGATTCTGCTTTTGGGGTATTTCGTGTTCTTGATTGTGTCGCCGTTTCTGGTGCCGCTGGCGTGGTCGGCGGTTTTGGCGATTTTCTTCTACCCTTTGCATGAAAAGCTTTTGCGGAAAATGAAACCTACCGGGGCGGCCTTGACGAGCACTTTGGGGGTGACGTTGCTGCTGGTTGTTCCTGCGATTGTGGTGCTGGTGTTTACGGCGCGCGAGGCATTGGTTGCGACGGCGCGTTTGCAGAGCGAGTTGGCGGTGCATGGGCAAGGGCCGAGCGAAGGGTTGATTTTGCGGGCTGAGGAATGGATTCGCATGAGGTTGCCGGAATCGTGGCGGGTGATGGATGTGACCGATCCGCTGGAGCAGGCGGCTCAGAAGATTGCTGCGTTTCTTGGGGCGGCGTTTGGGAGTTTGCTGAAGAACGTGGTTAGCTTTTTTGTGGATTTGTTCATTTTGATTTTTGCTTTGTTTTTTATGTTTCGAGATGGCGAAGATATCGTGCGTGGATTGAAACACCTGCTGCCGTTTGATGAAGACATTCAGACGGACATGCTGGAAGAGTCGAAGGAATTGATTTTTGCGAGCGTGGCGGTGGGGTTGCTGGTGGCGACGATTCAGGGTTTACTGGGGGGGTTGTCGTTTGCGCTGACGGGAATTTCAACGCCGGTTTTTTGGGGCGTGTTGATCGCGTTTTTTTCGCTGGTGCCGGTGGTGGGGTCGGCTTTGATTTGGGGGCCAGCGGCGTTGTGGCTTGGGCTTAGCGGGCATTGGGGGAAAGCCGTGCTGGTGGTGGTGATTTGCGGAGGGGTGTCCACGATTGCCGACAACATTGTGCGGCCGATGCTGTTGCGGAATCGCACGCGGTTGAACGAATTGCTTTTGTTTATTGGGGTGCTGGGCGGATTGGAGGCTTTTGGATTGTTGGGGTTGGTGGCGGGGCCCACGATTGTGGCGGCGGCGATGGGGGTGTTTCGCGTTTATATGGAGCACCGCGATGAGTTGGCGGCGAAGGAGGCGTGATAGCGCTGCGATGTTTGTGAGGAAGGATTTCACGTTGAGAAACGTTCGCGGGGAAACTCGGTTTGGTGCGGCATGGGTGTGCTAGAGTACCCGGCTCGGATGAGTTCGAAGAACATAAAACCCGCTGCGGCTGCTACGGAGCTCGCGCCGACGAAACTGCGTTGGCGGTGCGAGTTGCCGCGCATACCGTTTGAAACGACGGCGCAGGCGGAGTTGCGCGAAGGCTTCATTGGGCAAGAGCGCGCGCTACGTGCTTTGAAGATGGGCGTGGAGTTGTCGGCGCCGGGTTACAACGTGTTTGTGTGCGGATTGGCGGGAACCAGCCGTGGCGGGACGATTGCGAAGATGATTGAGGATTTGCACCCGCCGACGAAGCCTTCGCTGGACCGCTGCTACGTCAACAATTTCAAGATTACCGACCGGCCTCGGCTGCTTTCTTTGCCGCGAGGGCAGGCGAACGCGTTTAAAAAGGATATGCAGGCGGGGATTGATTTTTTGCGGCGGCGGATACCGCAGGTGTTTGAAGGCGAGCCGTTTCAGCGGCAAAAGGGGCGAATTGTCGAGCGGTTTACGGTGCGCGAAAAAGAGTTGATGGACGATTTCACGCGGAGGATTGCAAGGGAGCAGTTTGCGTTGGGGCACATGCAGGTGGGTGCGGTGGCTTTGCCGGAGATTTTTCCGGTGCTGGAAGGGCAGATGGTGCCGATTGAAGACATTTCGAAGATGGTGCATGAAGGAAAACTTGAGTCGCCGGTGGCGGAAGATATTGAGAGGAAGTACGAACAGTTCCGGCAGGAATTTACGGTAGTTTACCGGAAGACTTTGACGCTGTCGCGGGAGTTGGCGAGCGAGCTGAGTTATTTGGAGCAAGAGGCGGCGTCGGTTTTGGTGGATGGAGTGATTGAGGAGTTGAAGGAGAAATATCCAGGGGCGAACGTTTCGGAGTATTTGGAAGAGGTTCGCCATCACTTGCTGGACAATCTCGATCCTTTTAAAGAGCGCGAAGGTGAGGGTGAAGCGGACGGGGAGACGCCAGACGGGCTGCCGAAAATGCCTGGATCGGGCGGGCCGGAGCGCGATCCATTCCGTCTCTATGGCGTGAATGTGATTTTGGCGCATGGCGACGATGAAGGTTCGCCGGTGATTTTTGAAACGACGCCTACGTATGCGAATTTGTTCGGGACGATCCAGCGCGCTTATGACACGCGGGGCGGGTGGACGAGCGATTTTATGGATTTGCGCGGCGGTTCGCTTTTGCGGGCGGACGGCGGATTTTTGATTATGTATTCGCTGGAAGCGCTTTCGGAAGTGGGAGTCTGGCGAGCGCTGAAGAGGACTTTGAATCACAACAGGTTGGAGATTCAGCCGCTCGAAATGTTTTATCCGTTTGGCGGAAGCGCGTTGAAGCCGGAGGCGGTGGAGATCAACGTCAAAGTGATTTTGATTGGCGACCGGCAGCTGTACGAAATGCTGTATGAGTACGAGGAGGATTTTCAGAAAATTTTCAAGGTGCGCGTGGAGTTTGACGAAGAGATGCCGATGAGCGACGGCGTCATTGCGGAGTATGCCGGGCGGTTGCGGACGCTGTCGGAGAAAGAAGGATTGTCGCCGTTTGATCGCGGGGCGTTTGCAGCGATGCTGGAGTATGGGGTTCGCAAGGCGGGGCGGCGGAACAAGGTGACGGCGCGGTTTGTGGACATCGCGGATCTGGCGCGCGAGGCGCATTACGCGGCTGCGGCTGCGGGAGAAAATGTGGTGCGCGCGGCGCACGTGCGGGATGCGCTCGCTTCAAAGATGGAGCGGCACAACCTGATTGAGACGCGCATTCGCGAAATGATCGAAGAAGGGACGTTGCTCGTCGACGTGGCCGGGGAGCGCGTGGGGCAGGTGAACGGGTTGAGCGTGCTGGAAATTGGTGGGTACTCGTTTGGAAAGCCCGTGAGGATCACGGCGTCGGCGGCGCTGGGGAAGATGGGAGTTATTAATATCGAGCGCGAAGCCAACTTGAGCGGGCGTTTTCACGATAAGGGCGTGCACATTATTTCGGGATATTTGCGTACTTTATTTGCGCAGGACAAGCCTTTGTCGCTCTCGGCGAGCATTTGTTTCGAACAGTCGTATTCGGGAGTAGACGGAGACAGCGCCAGTTCGACGGAGATTTATGCGCTGGCATCGGCGCTTTCCGGGATGCCGCTGCGGCAGGACATTGCCGTTACCGGATCGATGAATCAGCAGGGCGACATTCAGGCGATTGGCGGAATCAACGAGAAGATCGAGGGATTTTTTGACGTGTGCAGGATCAAAGGTTTGTCAGGGACGCAGGGCATTTTGATGCCGGAGTCGAATGTCGAGGACTTGATGCTGCGGGAAGACGTGATGGATGCCGTGGCGGCGGGGAAGTTTCATATATGGCCGGTTGGAAGAGTGGAGCAGGGGATTGAGATTTTGACGCGGTCAGCGGCCGGGCGGCGGAATGACGATGGGACGTTCGAAGAGGGGACGATTTTTGGGTTGATGAACGAAAAACTGAGTGAGATGGCGAAGACCTTGAAGCAGTTTGAGTAGAGGCGGCTCGGATCGTCACCTGGCAAGACTTCTTCAGGATTATCGCAGCGCAGAATTCCAGAAAAGAACAAAAGCAAACCGAGAGACAAGAATGCCTGTCCTACTGTGGGGCAACGTAGGCCGGACGATGATCGACCCGATAGGACAAATCCGCCGCTGGTGCAGGTCCGGTGATGCGGATGTCGATTGTGTGCAGCTCGCCGTCGTGCGCTGGTGGAACGAAACCCAGGCTATATTCGTGGCGAACGAGTTGCGCGATCTCGGCGAAAACTGCGGCAAAATCCTTCGTTGAGGTTGGGAAGTAAACGCGGCCTCCGTTGGCGCAGGCGATTGATTTCAGCTCTTCGTCCGCCTGAGCGAAGCCTTCGGCGGTGGCGCGCATTTTTTCTGGTGTAGGCTGGTCTTTTTTCGGGCGTTTTTTATCGGGGGCCGCAGAGCCGCGAAGTTCGCCGCCGAGGGAGATGGCGAGAACGCGGACGTCGGTGGATTTGAGTCGGGCGAGGAGATTTTGCGCGGCGGCAGGGGGCGATGTATCGATGCCGGTCGAGAGCAAGACCAGCGATTTTTTGCCGGGGACTTGTGCGAGCCAGTCGAGGGCGGTGCCCAGGCTGGAGGCGAGATTGAGTTGACCAAAGCCTAGGTTGAAGCGCAACTGACCCAGCGTCGCGGCAGCAGCGAGTTTGTCGGCAGTGAAATTCAGGATGGGCTCAGGTGCTTCGTTGTAGCGAGCGATGGCGACGCGGTCGTTCGGTGAGAGGCCGTTGAGGAGCGCGTTGAGAGCCCGAAGATGGCCGGCTTCGATCAGATAGACGGCTGGGCCGGCTTCGATGAGGACGAGGACTTGGGCAGGCGCGTCGATGCTGAGAAAATCGGTGATCGGTTGTTCCGCGCCATCGTCGAAAAGGCGGAAGTCTTCGCGGCGTAGTCCCTCAATGAATTGACCCGTGGAATCGGTGACGACGACTCCTACGTCGACACGGTCCACGCTGATGCGAATGTCGGGCGGCGATGGGCTCGATTGCTGGGGAAGTGCGGAAGGAGCGAGCAACAGTAGGCAAGACGCAAAGAGAGTCGCGAGTCGTGGAGGGAAACGAAACATAGTCCGATAGGAATCGTAGAATGGCGGCCCGAAAGACAGAAGCCCGCCCCGCGTCGAGTTTCCAGAACGCAGAGCAGGGCATTCGATTTTCACCTGGTTCGACCGGCGAGTTGGTTAGAGCGACGAGGGCTTTGTGGGAGCAGCCGCAGGAGCTGCCGCTGGAGTTGCAGGCGCCGCGGCGTTGGTGCCGACATCTTTCGGGGTGGAAAGATAGCCGGTCGCCTGATTTTTGCCCACGTCGAAAACCACGATTTCGTAGGGCGCCATACGCGACGCGCCTTTGACGTAGAACTGGACGGGCTCGCCGGTGGTCTTATCTTTCTTTTCGATGGTGCGGTCATCCACCAGAACTGTCAGCGTGTACTTGCCCTTCTTCGGGTCCGTCTTGGTGAGAGTGAGCTGGGTTGGCCCGACCTTTTGCCCGTTCTTCGATCTTGTGAGTGTGAATTCGTAGTAGTTGCGGTCGCCGCGACGTTTCAATTCTTCGAGGTCGTCGTGATTGCGGGCGATAAGTCCGCTCATGACACCCATGTCACCAGAAGCGCGTTCGAGTTTGCCTTTGGTGGCTTCGAGGTCAGTCTTCGTTGCCTCGATATCTTTTTTCGCGCCACCGACTTCGGTCGCTACTGCGCCAATCTGTTCCTGGCTTTCTTTCTTGGCCTCAGACAATTGCGCGGTAAGTTTCTGATCCGAGGCAACCTGCTCCTTGCGGATGGATTCCGCGCGGCTCTTGGCTTGCGCCAGCTCGGAAACGGTCATGCCAACTTTTTGTTCCGTAACTTCGATGTGGCCCTTCAAATCGGCAAGACGCGCATTGGCCTGCTCGAGCTGCGCGGTCAACACTTTGTTATTGTCCTGCTCCTTGGCAAGGTTTCCCTCTAGCCGGGAAATTCCGGAGTAACCTACGTAGCCGAGCGCCGCAATGACGACAAAAAGTACAACAAACAGCACGGGGATCCAGCGCGGTGTCCCCGTGGATTCGTAGCGATAAGACTCTTCTGGACTCGGCACATTTGGAGAAATGCTCATTCCCCCTCCTCAATCGTGGCTCCAGGCTGGGATCTGGATACCACCGAAATTATCTAACGCCAGCCGCGCTGTGTCTATGGCTGGGCTCAGCGGGACTTGGCTCGTGGCGAGCGGCCCTTGCTCGCGGATTTGCTGCCTGGAGAGCGAGCCGGCCAGCGAGCGAAGATCGAAGTAGTCAAGCCTCCACGCGGCGTGAACTCTCCGCGCACCACGCACCACTCTGGGCGCACCGCAGCGACGATATCATGAAGAATCTTGTTCACCGCGTTTTCATAAAAGATGCCCAGGTCGCGATAGGCGAGCAGGTACATCTTAAGAGCCTTTAGCTCGATGCACTCCTCATCCGGCATGTATTGGATGATGATAGTGCCATAGTCGGGCATACCCGTTTTGGGGCAGACGGAAGTGTACTCGGGGAAACGCGTGGTGATGACGTAGCCGGGAAATTGATTGGGCCAGGTATCGAGCTTCGGCAATTTTGTTTCGATTCCTGCGCGGGCGTGATCAGCGGTGTAGTCGGCCATACGGTTCCTATTGTACGTGGATAGGTGACTTCCACGCGACAGGCCCTTGCCCAAACGCGGCACATCCCCTATCCTCTGGCGAAGAGGCCCTCCAGAATCTTTCGATGAAGTGTCCAGCATGTCAAGCCGGGGCTTGCCGGCGATCCAGACGGCGGTCCGTTTCGGAATATTTGTGCAGCGTCGTGGGTGTCCTTCCATGGCGTTGCGCCGCTTGCGAGACGCGCTTTCACGCCAGGGCTATACCGCTCCGCCATCTTTTGTATGCGCGGTGTGGCATTTGTGGCAACCTGGAGCTACAGCGCATCTCGCGAGACAAAGTTACTGGTGTGCTCTTCCTGGTTGGAAGTCTCCTGAGATTGCCGGCGGCACGATGCGCACCGTGCCGGCATAAGTTCTTTTCTTTGCGACCGTTGTTGCCGGCGGAACGCCTGGCAGGAATAGCGGCGGACAATATCTCGCCGAAATAACGAATCCAAAATACTAATTTAGTACTCCTCCGGTCCCGTTCTCCAGAGTACTCACCCCGTACTGTTTGCAGCCTGCCCCCCAACCACAATTCCCTCTAGCCTGATTCGGCAGGGGAGGACCCATGGAAACGAATGTCCGCGTTCTGGTGGCCAACCGTCCCCGGCTGTTGAGGGAGTTGGTTCTGTCGACTCTCTCGGAGCAAGCGGGAATAAGCATCGTTGGCGAAGCCGAGAATGAAAACGATGTGCCTTCCCTGGTGGCGGAAACAAAACCGGATTTTCTGGTGATTGCGCTGGATGAATCGAGGCGCCGTCCGCCGCTGTGCGACCAGCTTTTGAAGAGATTTCCTACACTGCGGATTATTGCCGTGGCGCCGAACACAAACGTGGGGATTTTCTACTGGGCGTCGCTGGATATTCACTCGACAACGATGGAAGCAAGTGAAGAAGCGCTGCTGGACGTGATGCGCGGCAAGCCGGCACGGACAGGCTGAGGAGTGTCCTGATGGAGACAGGTTCTTTGCGCGTCGGGGCAGTGAACTGGCTGAATCGCTTCGCGCTGAGTGTATTGCTGGCCGTTCTGTGCGGCTGGTGGATTACGCCTAGTGGAGCTTTTGCGCAGGGGTCCGCCGCGGGGGGCGAATCGGGAAAAGGACAACAAGAGAAAAGATCAGCATTGCCACCGCAGGGAAATCGCGCTGTGCGGCCTTCTCCGGACATCGTTACTGACAATCTTGACCGCGTGGCTGCTACGGCGATACAGATCCTCGAACTTTTGAACAAAGATGCGGGCCTGATGGTGGAGTTTAAAAGGCTTTTGGCGCAGGACGCCGGGGCGGCGGGGCAAATTGTTGATGACGCCGACCTAACGGACTTGGCGGTCAGCGAACGGCTGAAGGAAGATTTGCGCGCACGGGTTCTTGCGACCAGGCTCTTGCAAAGGTACGGGTATTTGCTGCCGAAGGTAAATCCGGACTCTGATTTGGGGGCGGAGCACGCCCTTGTGTTGCAACAGCGAGCGTACGCTGTCGCGCATGCATCTGAACATGACGCTGAACCGCGCGCAGCTTCTCCGGTAACGCAGACGTGGAGCTGCGATCCGGAGCGGCCTTCTGATTGTGATTTTCCTCCGCGGCCATCCAACCGTACTTTTACGCCGGCGGATGGCGAAGGGCAACAGAGCCGTCCTGCGGAGCCAGCCAGTCCTTACGAAAGCTATCCGGGAGCGCCATCCCGGACGGACTCGCCGCAATCGCCGCGAGAACTGCGCGCGGATCTTTCCGTTTCGGATACAGGCGAAACGATTCCGGCATCGCTGACCCAGGGTGTCACCGGTGGCGCGAATTCCGCGGCTCGCGGAGGATCTGGATCGAGAGAGAGCGAAGGCGGTAGTTTGGTTGAGTTCGCGCCATCAAGAGCGCCGAGCCTCGCGCAGCCGGACAATTCCTCAGGACTCCGCAATGGCACCAACTATGCGGAGCGCAGGAAGTCGAACAGCGCCGCCTCGGACCTCGCTGCCTCGTTCGAACCAGTTCGAATGGTCCACCGGGCAAATCCTTACGCCGACGCGCCTTCTCTTTATGACCTGTATGTCCAGGCTTCTGCTCCTTCGCAGCATTCGAAACGCTTTGGACTGGATGTTTTCCAGAACGATCGTGCGAACACTGGCGCATTGCCGATGGATCTCCCTGTGGGGCCTGATTACGTGGTCGGGCCCGGAGACGGTCTCTCGATCGATTTGTGGGGCGGGGTCTCGCAAAGACTGTTTCGCACCGTGGATCGCGAAGGGCGCTTGCTGCTGCCTGAAGCAGGACCGTTGCTGGTCTCGGGAAAATCGCTTGGCGAAGTCCAGGAATCCGTGCAGCGCCTGCTGCGAACGCAGTTTCGCGATGTTTCCGCGGACGTTTCGCTGCTGCGGCTGCGCACGGTGCGCGTTTATGTCGTTGGAGAAGTCGCGGAGCCCGGGGCTTACGACGTAAGTTCACTTTCAACGCCCCTGAATGCGCTTTTTGCGGCGGGCGGAGTCACTGCGCAGGGATCGCTGCGGGCGATCGAACACTACCGCGGAAAAACGCTGCTCGAAGAAGTCGATGCGTACGATCTCCTACTGCATGGAATTCGCGGAGATTTGCGCCGTCTCGAAAATGGCGATTCGCTCCGCGTGCCTCCGGTGGGGGCGAGCGTCACGGTCGAAGGAATGGTGCGGCGTCCGGCGATTTACGAACTCCACGGAGAAAAGAATCTGAACGAGGTGTTGGACCTCGCCGGAGGCATTTTGCCGGCAGCGGCGTTGCGGCACATCGAAGTGCAACGGATGGAAGCGCACGAAAAGCGCACGATGCTGAGCCTGGATGTCGGGGAAACCAGCGACAAGGATGCCTTGCAAGCGGCGTTTGAAAAATTCCAGATCCAGGACAGCGACGAAATCCACATTTTCCCGATTGCTCCGTACAACAGCGAAAGCGTTTATCTGGAGGGGCACGTATTGCGCCCTGGGAAGTACTCGTTTCACGAGGGCATGCGGCTCACCGACCTGGTGTCTTCTTATAAAGAGTTGTTGCCGGAGCCAGCGGAGCGTTATGCGGAGATCGTTCGAATTGCCGGGCCGGACAATCGGCCAGTGGTGGAAAGCTTCAACCTGGGCGCAGCGTTGGAACATCCGGAACAGGCGCCAAAGCTCGCCGCTCTCGATACGGTGCGCATCTTTGGCCGTTATGACCTCGAAGCTGCTCCGGAGATTTTAGTGACCGGCGAAGTTGCCGCGGCAGGACGTTATCGAACTTCAGGCCAGGAGCATTTGCGCGACGCGATTTACCAGGCGGGAGGCGTCACGACGGAGAGCTGGCTCGAATCGGCGCAGCTGTTTCGCGCGTTGCCCGACGGAACAACGAAAGTCTTCAGCATTTCACTCGGCGAAGCTTTGGCAGGCGATCCGCTGAATAACATTCTGGTTGAGCCGCGCGACCGGATTCTCGTGCATCGCCAGCCGGAACGAGTCAATCCAGCGAGCGTGTACGTGCGCGGAGAAGTCGCTCGTCCCGGACGTTATCCGCTGACGTCCGACATGCGCGTCTCGGACCTGGTGCGTTCCGCCGGAGGAATCTTGAGGAGCGCGAATTCCGCGAGCGCGGATTTGGTGCACTACGTCGTTTTGGAAGGCACTGCCGTGCGGTCGTCTGGGGAGCAGTCGGTTAATTTGGCTAGCGCGCTTGGTGGGGACTTGAGCGCCAACGTTTTCTTAAATGATGGCGACGTGCTGACGGTGCCGCAGCAGACCGGTTGGAAAGATATCGGAGCGACAGTGACGCTCGGAGGCGAAGTCGCGAAGCCGGGAGTGTACGGAATTGAGCCAGGCGAGCGGTTGAGTTCCTTGCTGCGGCGAGCGGGCGGAATGCTTCCGTCAGCCTATCCACAAGCTGCGCTCTTTGAACGCATCGAAGTGCGCAAGATGCAGGAGCAAAGCAGGCAGGAGTTGATTCAGCGATTGGAGCAGGAATCGACGGTGGTGAAGACGGCTATTACGACCAGCGGTTCCGAAGAGGCCGCGCTGCAGCAAGCCGCGGTGCAGCAGCGCCAGCGAGTTGTCGACGCGCTGCGGCGCGCTCCGATCAGCGGGCGCCTAGTGGTGCATATCCGGCAAGGGCAGAAAGATTTTCAGGGTTCGCCGGACGACATTGAACTGCGCGCGGGAGACTCGCTCGAAATTCCCAAGCAGCCGGGATTCGTGCTGATCGTCGGTCAGGTTTATAACTCGAACGCTATCACGTACACGCCAGGAAAGAACACCGCGTGGTACCTGTCGAGAGCGGGAGGCGCTACTTCGCTAGCCAACAAGCGCGCCATCTTCATTATTCGCGCGAGCGGTTCGGTGACCAGCGGAGGAGGCGGCATGTGGTCGGGCGGCGTGGAGTCATCGCCGATTGGTCCGGGCGACACGATTGTGGTTCCAGAACGAGCCACCGTTGGCAGCAGCGTCTGGAAAAACCTGGTAGCTATTGCGCAAATCGCGCAAGCGGGAGCGCTCGCGGCAGCTGTAGCCATTCCTTGATGCCGGAGCGCGGCTGGAAGATTCACTCGAGAGAATCCGAAGGAAAGGACGCCCGAAGAGCGTGAGCATGTTGCCTACAGAGCCAGAGCGCGACGCAAGCGGAACGGAAACGCGCAACGCGCGTCAGCGGGTCATTCGCCGGCTTCGCTTGTTTTGGGACGGGCGCAGGCTGCTCGCTGCAGCGTTTGTACTGGGCGCGTTGGCGAGCCTGGGTCTTGCGTTGCTGATCCCCTCGCGATATGACGCGACGACGCAATTGATGCCGCCGGACGGGCAGTCGAGTTCCGGGATGGCGATGCTTTCGGCGGTAGCGGGTCGTGCCGGCGCGCTGGGAGGAGTTGCCGGGGATTTGCTTGGCGTAAAAAATTCTGGCGCGTTATTTGTGGGGATTCTCGAAAGCCGGACGGTGCAAGACCGGCTCGTCGCTCAATTCGAGCTCCAGCGACACTATCACGCCACAAAAATGGAAGACGCACGCGCGGCGCTCGGTGCGCACACGCATATCGCGGAAGACCGCAAGAGCGGGATTATCGCCGTCACCGTGACGGATCACGATCCGCGGATGGCGGCGGCGATGGCGCGCGCGTATGTCGACGAACTCGATCGGCTTGTGGAACAGGTGAGCACGTCGTCGGCGCGGCGGGAACGTATTTTTCTGGAAGAAAGGCTTCGCGCGGTGAAGCTGGACCTCGACAGCGCCGCGCAGAAATTCAGCATCTTCGCGAGCAAGAACACCGCAATCGACATTCCCGCGCAAAGCAAAGCCATGGTGGAAGCGGCGGCAACGCTCGAAGGACAACTCATCGCAGCGGAAGCCGAGCTGCACAGCTTGGAAGCGATGTACACCGAGCAGAATGTGCGGGTGCGCGCGCTTCGCGCAAGAGTGGCCGAGTTGCGCGCCCAGCTGGGAAAAATGGGCGGACAGAGCGGAACCTCCGCGGCTCCGTCGTCGGAGACGGATGCTTCGTTGTATCCCGCGATCCGCCAGCTTCCGTTGCTTGGCGTGACGTACGCCGACTTGTTTCGCCAGACAAAAATTCAGGAAACCGTTTACGAGCTTCTGACGCAGCAATACGAGCTGGCCAAAGTGCAAGAAGCCAAAGAAGTGCCGAGCGTCAAAGTGCTCGATGCGGCAGTCGTGCCAACTAAGAAATCGTTTCCGCCTAGAGGACAGCTGACGATAGCGGGCGCGGTCATGGCGTTTCTCGCCATGTGTGCATGGATTCTGCTCCGGCAGACGTGGCGGGAAATCGATCCACAGGATCCTGGAAAACAGTTTGCGATGGAAATTGCTGGAACGCTTCGCGCGGATGCTTTACGCCTCGCGCCCGCAGCGGCAGCGCTGGTGCAAATGCTGGCGCGGGTGAGGAGGCGTTCGCACCGCTCAAAGCATGAAGAAGAAGAGAAATCCGCCGCCGCTTCCGATCTGGTGCGCGCGGCACGAAACGGTTTGGGATAGGAGCAAATGAACGGAACAGCCGCACGCCGGACTCGATCATCATCCGCCGCAAACAAAGCGGGTGTTCGCGAATTCGCGCCAGAAATGTGGCTGTCTGGCGCCGACGTCCGGCCCGAACACGCAAAAGCGGTCCGCGATCCCGCCAGCCTGGCGCGCCAATCCGCCTATGTGGCGATTGACTTTGCCGTGGTCTCTGCCGCTGGCGTTGCCGTTTTTTGGTTGCGGTTTGGTTTGGCCAATCCGCTTGCTCGAATGAATCTTTCGCTCGGCACCCTCACGAACGAAATCTGGTCCGCCAACTACCTCAGTTTTCTTTTTCTTTATGCCGGGCTTGTGGTGCTGGCGTGCATGAGCCAGGACTTGTATCGCACAGCGAGAGAACGAAGCGCCTGGGAAGAAAGCGGCAACGTGGCGAGGGCGGTTGGATTTGCCACCGCGCTTCTGGCCCTATTCATTTTCACCTCGGGAAACAAAGACATTTCGCGGCTAGTCGTGGCCGGTGCGGGGGCGCTGAGCGCGCTCGCGTTAGCGGGATGGCGTTACGCGAAGCGGAATTATGTGCTTCGGCGGGCGCAGCGTGGCGAAGGCGTCTCTCGCGTGCTCATTGTGGGAGCAGGAAAGCTGGGACGCGCGTTTGCGGCCTGGCTCGAAGAAAATCGCCAGTTGGGCTATCAAGTCTGTGGATTCCTCGATTCACACCCAAATGGAGACGAGCGTGTTTTGGGCTCGGTGCGGGATTTGCGCACTGTCGCGCTCGGGCAGTTCGCTGATCAACTATTTATCACGCTTCCCGCCGACCGCGAAATGGTGAAAGAAATTTTTCTCGAAGCGCGCCGTTTGCGCCTGGGCTTGAACGTGGTGCCTGACCTCTACGACGGATTGGGCTGGCGCGCTCCGATTGAAACCATTGGCGGCTTCCCGGTGATCGAGCTTCACGGCGAGCCGATACCGGTTTTAGGCTTGGCCGTAAAGTGTGGGATCGACCTTTTCGGAGCCGCGGCGATGCTCTTGCTGACTGCGCCGTTGCTAGCGCTCGCCGCTATGTGGATCCGCTGCGATTCTCCTGGACCGGTTTTTTATGCGGCCATGCGCGTCGGAAAAAAAGGAAAGAAATTCCTGTGTTACAAGCTGCGAACCATGGTCGAGGAAGCCGACGCGCAAAAAGACACGCTGCGAAAAACGAACGAGCGCAACGGCCCGTTTTTCAAAATGGAGAACGATCCAAGAGTCACACGTTCCGGGCGCTGGCTGCGCAAGTTCAGCATCGACGAACTTCCGCAACTCTTTAATGTCCTGCGAGGCGATATGAGCCTGGTAGGCCCGCGTCCACATCCGGTGGACGACTTCGAGCGCTACACCATCGAGCATCTGCGGCGTTTGGACGTGAAGCCCGGCGTGACGGGCCTGTGGCAAGTGACGGCGCGGCGCGATCCTTCCTTTGACACCAACATGGTGCTGGATCTCGAATACATCGAAAACTGGAGCTTGTGTCTGGATCTCAAAATCCTGCTGAAAACACTACCGGCAGTTCTGCAAGGAGAAGGGAATTAGCGCGATCAGATGAGCCTGGCAACGATATCCGTCGTTCTCGAGACAGCTCAAGTAGAGGTGCCCCCAGCCGGTTCGGCCACGAAGCTGACGCTCACGCGCGGCAAATTACGGTTCTGGGGCTGGCAATCGGCGCTTTCTCTATTAGATCAGGCGATGACATCCGCATCGAGTTTCGGCATAAGCATTCTTCTGGCGCGCTCGATCCGCGTCGAATCCTTCGGCGCGTTCACGCTGGCGTTTTCGATGTGTCTTTTCGTTTCCGGTTTCCACAACGTCCTTTTGCTGGAACCGCTCACTGTGATGGGATCTTCGGAGCACTGGGGCCGACTCGGCGAGTATTTTCGTGCACAAGTCGTTGTCCATTTGGTCTTGACCGCATTGTTTTCGGCGGTTGTTCTGCTCACTGCAGGAATTCTCCGGCTGCTGGTTCCTCACAGTGCGTTGGCCGGAGCGATGCTGGGGAGCGGGTTGGCGCTGCCGTCCCTGCTCTTGCTCTGGCTGGCACGGCGCATGTGCTATGTGGTGCAGCGCCCCGGAATTGCCGCGCTTGGCGCTACATCGTATCTCACGCTGGTTGCCGCCGGAATGTTTCTGCTTCGTCGCTTCAACCAGACCAATTCGCTGTCAACATTTCTTCTGATGGGTTGCGGAAGCCTGCTGACAAGCTTCCTGCTGTTGCGTCATCTCGGTGTGTTGAAGAGCAGCGCGGGTGATGCACGGATTTCGTGGCGCTACGTGTTGCGGCAGAACTGGACTTACGGGCGGTGGCTTACGCTTACGACGCTATTGTCCTGGGTCTCGGTGCAAGTGCAAATTTTCCTCACCGCAAGTCTTCTCGGCCTGACTTCGGCCGGAATTCTGCGTGCGATGCAGCTTCCTTCGATGGCTATGGCGCAAATTATTTCGGCAACGTCACTGCTGGTCCTGCCAAGTCTCGCGCGCGAGTTGCGGCGCCGAAATTTCGTGCGCCTCCATCAAAAGGCGGTTTTGGCGTCTGCCTTTCTCGGCACCCTGGGATTGCTCTTCGCGATCGGGCTGTTTCTCTTCTCCGGCCAGGCTGAGCAGGTGTTGTACGGCGGCAGATTCAAGTCCTTTGCTTGGGCGATTCCCCTGTTGGCTTTCGTTCCGGTTTTTACCGGCTGTTCTTCCAGTTTCTCCTATGCCTTGCGAACGTTAGGAAAATCCCGTTACGAGCTCCTGGCCTATGTACTCTCCGCTTTTACGGCAATTTTCTCGAGCGTGCTGCTGTTGCCTCACTGGGGTCTTCGCGGCGCCGTTGCCAGCCTTGTTGCCAGCACCGCGGTGCTGGCAGCGGCTGTTTATTATTTTTACCAAAGCCAGGGACATGCGGGAAACGGCGAGGATGATCCGACGGTATGTTGCAGCGAGGAACACTGCTGACGAAACGGAGGCCGTAAGCATGGGAAATGGCAACGCAACAACCACAGAGCAGTCGGCATCGCCGGCGTTTGCCAGGGACTATGCGGCTCTCCCGCGCGAGTCCGGATACTGCGAAACCACAAAGCACTACTTGGAGCTTGCCGCTACCGAGGACCAATTGTTGTCCTTTCGATATCTGCGGCCCTGGTATCGCGACCTCCCGGTGTTGGACCTAGGATGCGCGAAGGGAGCTTACCTGCGGCAATTCTCCCAGGGGTCCATTGGCGTCGATGTTTCCAATCCAAACCTGGAACGCTGCGAGGAACTAGGCTTACAAGTCGTGGCAGCCGATTTGAATTGTCCGCTACTATTTTCTTCCGGCAGCTTCCCGGTGATTTTCTGTTCGCACGTTCTCGAGCACGTGGATGCGCCCATCGCTTTGCTGCGCGAATGCCGGCGGATTCTCCCGGAGCAGGGTTTGCTTTTGCTGGGATTGCCGATCGAAACAAGTCTCGTGAACCGCATTCGCGGCCAGCGCTATTTCTACCATCATCCCGGGCATCTTTACAGTTTCAGCCTCGAGAATATCGATGTCTTGCTGAAGAAAACAGGCTTTGAGGTTCTACGCCTTTACTTCGAGCCGCGGATCATACGCGGACAGCCGTGGCTCTCCTGGATGCAACGTCTTCCTTTACGTTGGATGTATTTGCTTGCTTTGGCGTACTGGGTGGTCGCGCGGAAAATATCCGAACCGCGCAGCGAAAAACGAAATACAAGCGGAATCGGGAATCCGTATTCCTCGAAAGATGCACGAGAAACGCCGGCGCAGCAGCTCCCCTCAGAAGAATCAGGACGGAAATAAGAAGGGAGCATGACTCGAACGAGACACAACGATAGGGCCATTCGCCGTTGGGGTAGTGGGAAGCAGCACGCATTCGCAATCTGCACATTGCAGGTTCTTCGATGGAAAGGTTAGAGAGTTTTCGCAAATTCACCAGCACTGCCCCCTCCATGGGCAGCCGTGCGGCGACCGCTGCGGAGACGCTATTCGGTGCGGCTACCGTGGGCCTGTTTGCGGTTTCGGGGGGAGTGGTGAGTTGGATCGTCAATTCTCAAGGCTGGGTTCTTTTCTTTCTGGTGACCAAGCCGCTGATTGACTTGACTTGGCGAGTGAGATTTTTCGAATTCTCCGAACAGGGCGTCAATATTCAGACGTTCGTCAGTCTTCTCGTTCTGGGTATGAATGGTGTCGCCATGCTTTCGAGTAATCGCTGGCGCATATTGCCTCGCCGCGTGCTGGTTTTTCTCGGCTGTGCCGCTTTTTCCGTGATGGTCACTCCCTCATCATGGGCTTTCAACGAACTCCTTCGCCTGTTTGCGGGAGTCACCTTCTTCTATACCGCGGGACCCTTACTGGCCGAGGCCGAGCGGTTTGATCGTTTCGCAAGAGCACTTTTGGTGGTGGCGGCAGTTCCCGTTTTCTTGAGTTTCCTGCAGCGGGCGGGGCTTCTTGAGTACGACTATTGGGACTGGATCGAAGGCGTGCAGATAGGCAGAGCTAGCGGAGCTTACGAAACTCCCCTGAGTTTGATTTTCCTTCTAATCTATGTTTTTCCGCTAGCTATGTATCTCGCCAGCGGAAAAAACCATTCCCCGGTTACGAAAGGAATGGCAAGAATCTTCCTGCTCGC
This sequence comes from Candidatus Acidiferrum sp., assembly GCA_036495665.1. Lineage (GTDB taxonomy): Bacteria > Acidobacteriota > Terriglobia > Acidiferrales > UBA7541 > Acidiferrum. Next base: position 26,362 of record DASXMM010000049.1, read on the forward strand.
AGCGTCGGTTTCCACCGCTTTCACTTATCACCGCGTCGGTTACATCGCCATTTCTTTAGAGGGATTGTTCTGGCTGTACTTGAAGCGAGGCAAGGGAGCGGTCCTCGTGCTCGCCGGAGTACTCGTCCTGATCGCAGCGATTTCGAGCAGTTGGCTCGTCTCGCTCTATGACCCGTTACGGCAAGCTCTTCACGGAAACGATGAAATAACCAGCGACCAGTTTCTCCGTGGACGAGGCTATCAGTGGTTTCTTTATCTGAACTCTTACGTCTCGAGCGGTCCGTTTCACTGGGTTTTCGGCAATGGCGGATCCGTCATCGCGGACTTGGATCCAGACATCAACTATGTCCTCAGCCCCAACGAGCCGCATAGCGATTACATCCGCATTTTGCATGCCTATGGTATTGCGGGGTTCTCCATCTATCTATCCGTTCTGGGTCATTTTTGCGCAGCGGCGATTCGCCGGCTTCGCTCGCCGGATCCATTTACGCGGGCTCTGGGGCAGATGATGCTGCCCATGCTCGCGGCTTTCGCGCTCTTGAGTTTTACGACAGAACCTCTGCGGTACCCGGGTGCGTCCTGGTATCTGTTTGCCATTGGCTCCGCTCTGTTTTGTTTGAAGAAACCCTTGGCCTCGGCAGTCAACCCGCCAGGAAGGTCTGCGCTCGCGGAGACCACGTCTTGAAATGAATATCTACTCGCAAGTTCGGAAAGATGTGCATTTGCTCTGGCAATGGAAGCTTACGCCGCCGAGGGCGCGCCCTGCGCGTGGATTGCAGAAGCTTGGTTCGGAATACGGCGGGTACTGGCTGGACGCTTCGATGATCCCCTCCTCAGCGATTGTCTATTCTCTTGGAATTGGCGAGGACATTTCCTTTGACCTGGCTCTGATCGAGCGTTGTGGTGTGGAAGTTCAGGCGTTCGATCCCATTCCCAAGGTTAAGAAATGGCTGGCTACGCAATCTTTGCCGCCGCAATTTCGTTTTCACCCTCTGGGAATCGCTGCGCACGATGGCGAAGAGACTTTCTATCTTCCGCCGCGTGAAGACTGGGTTTCGCACTCCCTGATTCCAGCGCGGCAATACGGACGCGAATCGGTCTGCTTTCCCGTGTCGCGGCTGACCACCGCCATGCAACTGCAAGGTCACCACAGAATCGACGTTCTCAAAATGGACATCGAAGGCGCCGAATACGAAGTGATTGAGGAGATCGTGCGGGAGGAGATTCCTGTCACGCAGTTGCTCGTGGAATTTCATCACCGGCTTTCTTCGGTGGGAACTGACAAGACCAGGCGCGCCCTGGCGTTGCTCGAGGGACACGGAATGAGAATTTCTTATGTTTGCCCCCGAAAAGAAGTGTTCACGTTCGTCGAAGCGGGGTGAGGTTGCGCGCACGGCAGCGGAAACCTGTAAGGAAGCGATTCATTGATAAAGAAAATTCTGATCGTCGAGGAGCAGATCAAACGATATCGCCGGCCTTTCTACGAGCGTTTGAACACCGCTCTCTGCAAGGAAGGCATGCAACTGAGAGTTGTCTATAGCGCCCCGGAGCCTTCTGAAATCCAGAAGCACGACAATTGCGACTTGCCGCGGGACTACAGCGTAAAGGTAAAGAGTTACCGGATCGCGAAGGGCCGCCTACTCTTTCAGCCGGCTTTCCGCGAACTCGCCGCAGCGGACCTGGTGATCGTCGAGCACGCCAACAAATTCCTCGTGAATCATTTCCTTCTCCCTCTTTCGCTTCTACGACTGAAGAGGTCGGCCTTCTGGGGACTGGGAGAAAATCTCCAGGCAGACCGGTCCCGTTTTTCTGAACTGTACAAAGAGCGAACCCTGAATTGGGTCACCTGGTGGTTTGCATACACCGAGGGTACGGCGCGCTATCTGCAGGATCGTGGCGTACCGGCCGCAAAGATTACCGCGGTGCAAAACTCCGTTGACACGCGACGAATTCAGACCTGCGTGCAAAATCTCAGCTTGAATGCGCGAGCGGCACTTCGCGCCAGGCTGGGGATCAGTCCCGCGATGCCTGTGGGAATTTTCGTGGGCATGTTGCACAAGGTGAAGTCTGTACCCTTCCTGATCCAAGCCGGAGAAATCATCCGCCAAACCGTTCCCGAATTTCAGCTCATCGTAGTGGGCGGAGGCCCAGACGAGGAAGAAATCAAGCGAAGCGCGAAGCACCATCCCTGGGCCCATCTTGTAGGACCAAAATTCGGCGACCGCAAAGCGCAATTTCTGGCGATCTCCGACGTTTTCTTGCTTCCTGGCAGGGCGGGCCTCGCCGTGCTGGATGGGTTTGCCGCGGGCTTGCCTCTTGTCGCGACTCGCCTGCCGATTCACGGTCCGGAAATGGAGTACTTCGAGGAAGGCCGCAACGGTCTGATAACCGCGCCCGATCCCGAAGCTTACGCGCTAGCGGTCGCTCACTTGCTGTTGAATCCGCAGGAACTGCGACTTCTTCGCGAAGGAGCGGCCAAGTCCGCTGAGAAATATTCGATAGAAGCGATGGTCGAGAATTTTAGACGGGGGATCGTGCAGTGTCTGGCGCAGCCGAAATGGAACTGGAGCGCTGAAATGACGCAGCGAGCGGAGCGCACCGTGGAGGAACGCACTGGAGACTTCGAGCGAACGTCATGAGCCAAACCGAACGCAAATTTTTGATGACGACCAGTTGGGACGATGGGCATCCGCTAGACATGCGAGTGGCGGATCTGCTCGCCAAGCATGGTCTTACGGGAACGTTCTACGTGCCGCAGTCGGGACCTCGAGCCGTGATGGACACTTCCCAGCTTCGCAATCTGAGCGAGACTTTCGAGATTGGCGGTCACACGTTGGAACACGTCGCCATCGATCGGCTCTCCGACCGCGACGCCGGCGAGCAGCTTTCTGGTTCACGCGAATGGATCGAACAATTGACAGGGAAGAGTTGCCGCGTCTTCTGTTTTCCTGGCGGAAGATTCCGCAAGCGACAGTTGAAGCTCGTCCGACGGGCCGGCTACGAGGCGGCGAGAACCGTCGAGTTTCTTTCGACCGCTAACCCGCGGCTCGTTGACGATCTCTGCCTGATGCCTACCACCATTCAGGCTTATCCCCACGGTCCCCTCGCCTATGCGAGGAATGCCCTGAAAAGATTCCCAGCGTCCACTCTGATCAACCTGCCGAGGTCGCTACGAACTTCAGGCTGGATTTCTCTCGCAAAGCATTTATTTCTGCAAACCATGGAACGGGGCGGGGTTTTTCATCTATGGGGCCATTCCTGGGAAATCGAGCAGGAGCACCAATGGCAACAGCTTGAGGTGATTTTGGCGCTGATGGGATCATGCAGCGATAAGGTGAACAGCCTCACAAATGGAGAGCTGGGGGCTTATGCGGCCTAGCTTTCCGCAAATCGTTCGCTATCTTTGCTGTCCCGACGACAGGTCGCGCCTCGTCTCAGTCGCGGACGGCTTTCGTTGCATTCGTTGCGGGCGCTCCTTCGGCCGAGAGCGGCAAAACGTGATCGAGCTATTGCCGCTGAAACCGGTTCCCATCTCTGGCACCGATGTGTCCCCACGCTACCGCGAAGGCTACGTCCAAGAATTTTCGAAGCCTTTGGAATTGCGCGAAGACGCAAAGACCTGGGGAGCTCCCGAGGGCTTGTCGCAAAAAGCCGTTCATCTGCGCGAGCGGCAGGCGCGTGAAATGCTCCGTCTCTTGCGAGGCGGCCAATCCAGCATTCCGGAGACCTTTTGTGATCTATCCGCGGGTGCGGGCCATTGCACGTTCGAGGCTGCCAAGGATTATCCCCTCGTTTTTCATTGCGACCTTTCGGCGGACTCGATCGCCTACGCCAGCTCAAAGGCCGCCCGTCTAAGGGTCGAGAACATCGTTTTCGTGCGCTCCGACTATCTGCAACTTCCGCTTCGGAACACGATTCAGCATCTCACCTGTCTCGACACCCTCATTCGCGGGAGCTGGCATGAGATTAAGTTGCTCGCCGGCCTGTGTCAGGCGCTCGCTCCCGGAGGCCGCGCCGCTGTTGATTTTCATAACTGGTGGCACAACCCACTCCGTCGTTTGGGATTGTTCCACAACAATTTCGAAGGCAACCGAAGTTATTCCCGTACGGAGTTGCAGGCGCTCCTTGCCAGCGCCGGAATTCAGAACTTTCAGGTAAACCGTTTCGTGCAGGAAGTGGATCCCGCTCAACGAGCCGGAAAAATACTCTCTCGTTTCATCCCGCCGACTCGTTTCCTGGTTTGCTTGTCCAAGCCGGGCGAAGCGCCCGCCGCTGGAGCGTAGGAAGCCACTCAGGCCAGTGAGGGATCGTGAAGATTCTCGTCGCGCACAACTTCTATCAACGCAGGGGCGGAGAAGATGCCGTTTGCGAATCTGAAGTCAGGCTTTTGCGGCACGCCGGGCATAAGGTCGTAGAGTATTTGCGCCAGAATGACGAGATTCACGACTACTCTTTTTTTGCGAAGGCTAGTCTCGGCTGGGGCGCTTCGTGGTCGGAACGCGCCAATAGGGAACTGCGGGAAATTCTCGTGCGCGAAGCTCCCGACGTCGCGCACTTTCACAATACGTTCCCATTGATTTCTCCTTCCGCTTACTACGCCTGCCACGCGGCGGGAGTCCCCGTCATCCAGACGCTTCACAATTTCAGGCTTCTTTGTCCCGGGGGCAACCTCTTTCGCGACGGCCATGTTTGCGAGGACTGCTTGTCGCATTCCCTGCTTCATTCCATTGCTCATGGCTGCTACCGAGGCTCGCGTGTCACCACGAGTGCCGTGGCCGGCATGATTACAGTGCACCGCCTCCTCGGAACCTGGGCGAAGCAAGTCGATCTCTTTCTGGTGTGCACGGATTTTGCCCGTAGGAAATTTGTGAGTGGGGGTTTCGACGGGCGCCGCATCAAGGTGAAACCCAACTTCATCACCGCGGACCCTGGCATCCGCTCGGGCGGAGGAAGCACCGGGCTGTTTGTCGGACGTCTTTCCCCAGAAAAGGGGCCGGAACTTCTGCCTGCAGCGTGGTCAAAGCTAGGCGCCTCTATCCCGCTTGAAATCGTCGGCGACGGTCCGTCCCGTGCGGCACTCGAAAGCGATTGTGCCCGGCTCGGTCTTCAGACCATTCACATGGCTGGATGGATTGACTGCGGCGCGGTCATCGAGCGTTTGCGGGCCGCCAGATTTCTTATCGTTCCCAGCACTTGTTACGAAGGCTTCCCACTCGCCATAGCCGAGGCCTACGCTTGCGGCGTTCCCGTCATCGCGGCGGGCCACGGGGGCCTGGCCGAGATCGTCCGCGATGGTTTCACCGGGCTCCATTTTAGGCCGGGCGACGCAGTGGACCTTGCCGCCAAGGTCGATTGGGCCTGGGCGCATCCTCAGGAAATGGAAACGATGGGACGGGCCGGCCGCGCTGAATTCGAGATGAAATATACGGCCGCTGCCGCGCTCGATCATCTTGAAAGGGCCTACGAATTCGTATCGACAAAAGGCGCCAGCAAGGCGATTAGCGCAGCGACCGCGCCGGCACTGGCAGAACTGCCTTTGCGCACGAACAAAGAGATGGAAGCAGATTGAATCCGCAGAACCTGCCGAAAACGCTGAAAATGAATCCTTGCATCCAACGTATCACGCCTTCCTTCAACGTGCTTGGCGTGCGCGTCGATGCCGTGCAAATTCCAGACGTGGTGGCGCGGATGGAAGACTGGATCCGGCGGCGCGGCGCTTGCCGCTACATCGCCGTCACGGATATGCACAGCCTGATGCAGGCGCAGCACGCGGCAGGCTTCAAAGAGATACTGGCGAACGCGGACCTGGTCGTGCCGGATGGATTTCCGCTGGTCTGGCTCGGCCGCCGGAAGGGGTTTGCGTTGCGGCGGCGCGTGTATGGCCCGGAGTTGATGGAACGCTTCTGCGCGGAAACCATTGCGAGAGGTCACCGACATTACTTATATGGCGGCGCGCCCGGAGTCGCCGAAGACCTCGCCAAGCGGCTCACGGCTCGCTTCCCCGGACTGCGAATCGCGGGATCTTACTGTCCTCCGTTTCGTCCGCTGACCCGCGAGGAAGACGAGGAAGTCGTTTCCCGAATCAACGAGACGCGTCCCGATATTGTTTGGGTAGGCCTTGGCGCGCCAAAACAAGAGCGCTGGATGGCCGAACACCGAGGCCGCCTGTCAGCTTCTATTCTGGTGGGTGTCGGTGCGGCGTTCGATTTCCATACGGGAAGAGTCGCGCAGGCGCCGCGATGGATGCGCGAGCATGGCCTCGAATGGCTCTTCCGGCTGTCGCGTGAACCGGGGCGTCTCTGGCGGCGCTACCTGATCTATGGCACTGAATTTGTCGCTCTCATCTTGCTCGAATCGCTGGGCTTCAAGAAATTCTATTAATGCCGGTCCTGCTGGGCGACACCGCGCAACCTGCGTGTTGCCGTGCGTGTGCTGTGCGACCGGGCCCCCCGGTGGGTTTCTTATAAGTGTTGATTCTGACGAAGTTAAAGTCGCTTGTTTTGATACGGTTGTGCAAGTGTTGATTCTACAGTGGTTAGGGTCGCGCCGAATTTGTGCAATTTTCACGGCTTCGACACGCGATCTATCAAGGACTTTGCAAGCCGAAATCGCGCTCAAGAAAGCAAAACGCCAGCAAGATGCTGGCGCTACTGGATCGAAAGCTAGTATTACCCGAGAGCTAGTATACCACAGGAACAACGTTCTGTCAACAGGAAACGCGAAAAAATTTTTCGGGGGCGGGGCAGTCCGGCCGAAGAGCATTGCTTGCTGAACCAGGTCGACCGTGCGAAAATGACTGCGGTGGCCTTTCCGATCTGAACGGAAGCTTGCTTTTGCACGCAAAGCTCGTCGGCGCTATCGTCTAGGGGTCTAGGACACCGCCCTCTCACGGCGGTAACACGGGTTCGAATCCCGTTAGCGCTACCAACTAAATAAACCGCATCCCCTCTCATTTCGATTTAGCCAAACGCGATCTCCTTCTCTGCGCACAGCTGTGGTACAAGCGTTTCTATTCCCAGAGTGAGCCCGGACTCCTCCCAATGCGAAGGTCTACGGACGGCGAGCGGGGTTGATCAACCCGGCCTGGCAAAAACCGTTTGTAAATCCGAGCCTACCTGCTAAATCATAGTAAATGAAGAGGCTAGTGCTGCGTTTTACACGTTAGATACTCCGTACCACTGGGGTACTAGTACGCAACACAGTACGTTTCGGCGAGTGACACGCACTGTTTCATTCTGGAAACTAAAAAGCATGCCGAACCCTCTCTCAGCGCTTCCAGGGTCTGAGGCTTTACCCTCGTCGGTAAATGCGACGCCGGTCCGCCACGCCCGGAGCACTGCGATTGTTTCCCGCGATGTTGCGGGAGAGACGATTGTCGTGCCCATTTGCAGGGGTGTGGGGGATCTAGACTCCGTCTACACGTTTAATCCGCTAGGACGAAGCTTGTGGTACCTGCTCGAAAACACTCAATCAGCAGAGGAATTGGCGAACTGGGTTGCGACGCAGTACGCAGTGGATGCGGATCAGGCCATGAACGACGTTCAGAGCTATTTGGCTGAACTCCAGGAAATTGGTTTGACTCGCACGGTTTAGTCGGTCCCCTCCTTCTCGGCATGCCTTCAACAAAGGCAAGACGCAAGAAGTGCGGGTTGTGCGCGGCCTATCAAGTACTGAGAGTACTAGAAGTTGCCTTGAGTTGTCGACCGCGAACGAAAGGTTGAATGTGCAGACGGCATCCTACGGGGAGTTGACGGGCTTGGTTCACCAGCGTTTCCAGGGGAAACGCGCGCCGCTCGAGGTGTCTATTGAGGTCACCCGCCGCTGCCCGCTCGAATGCCTCCATTGCTACAACAACCTGCCGATGAGCGATCATGCGGCCCGCGCCCAGGAACTGACTCTTGAAGAGCATTGCCGCCTTCTCGACGAGCTTGTCGACGCCGGCTGCCTCTGGCTGCTCTACACCGGCGGCGAGATTTTCGCGCGCAAAGACTTCCTCGAAATCTACACCGAAGCCAAGAAGCGAGGCTTCCTGATCACGCTGTTCACGAACGGCACGATGATCAACGAGCGTATTGCCGACTATCTAGTGCAATACCCGCCCTTCGCTATCGAGATTACTCTCTACGGAGCGACGCGCGAGACTTACGAAGGTCTGACACAGGTTCCCGGTTCCTACGACCGTTGTATGAGGGGCATTCGGTTGCTTCTTGAGCGCAAACTGCCGCTCAAGCTCAAGACTGTTCCGACGACCACGAACCGTCATGAAATTTTCGAGATGAAGCGGCTGGCCGAGGAAGAATTCGGAGTCGAATTCAAGTTTGATTCGCTGATCAATCCGCGCATCGACTGCTCGCAGAGTCCTCTAGCGGTCCGGCTTTCCCCGGAGCAGGCTGTCGAGCTCGACTTTGCCGAGCCAAAGCGCAAAGCGGATTACCGGCGCATGGCCGAGCAGGATCTATCTGCGCCGATGGAAGCCGAAGAAGGCACGCGACAAAAATATTCCTGCGGCGGCGGCATCGGCGGATGCGCGATCGATCCCTACGGCACGATGAGCATCTGCGTGATCTCGCATCAGCAGGGGTACAACATCCGCGAGGGTAGTTTTCTCGAAGGCTGGGAAGGACCGCTGCGCGAGATTCGTAACCAGCCGCGCACTCGTCCGACCATTTGCGACCGCTGCCAAATTCAATCTCTTTGCAGCATGTGCCCGGCGAATGGCGAGCTGGAAAACGGCGACCCCGAGTCTCCGGTTTCGTTTCTGTGCCAGGTCGCTCATCTGCGGGCATATGCATTTGGCCACGAAGTTCCGGAGCACGGCGATTGCGAATGCTGCGAAGGCGGCGTGCATCGCGCCGAACTGATGGCCGCCGCGGAGCGGTTGAAGAATTTCGCACCAGACACGCGTATTTGGCTGAAAGGCGGGACCACTTCGCCCGTCTTGAACGTTCTGCAACCTACCGGCGGATGCCGAAGCGGCGGGTGCAACTCGCGCGCTACGACACTCGGATGATCGAAGAAAGACCATGAAAGACGAGCAGGACAAACAGCCACTGGAACAAGACGGGAAGGGCGCTTACGAGCCTCCAAAGGTGATCCGTGTCAGCCTGCGGCCCGAAGAGGCCGTGCTGGGACATTGCAAGGTGACTGGCGCCGCCGGACCCGTGGCAACTTCGTGCCGTTCGGTGATTGCGTGCAGGACGCCGGGGTCCTGAAGACTCAATATGCAACCACTCGAAAACGCGATTTCAGAATGGAGAGTGCCTCGCGACGACGAGTTTCCGGGCGCTTCGCGGCTTTCGTACCAGATCGGCGGAATCACGTTCGGTCTTCAAGCGGAAGGCGACCTGCGGCTCACTCTCGAAAAGGAACTTCGCGCATTCGCTGTGACCGCGGATTCCTGCGACGTCAGCCTTCAAGTCGCGTGGGTTGATTCTCTCTCCGTGCCGCAATCCACGCCCTTGTTTCACTCTGGCGGTTTGTGGTCGCTTTTTGCCGAGCCCAACGGATACCGGTTTAGCTTTCTCTCTCCGTTGCTGGGAATGACTCCCTACAAGGAAGCCTGGTTTGATTCGGAGTTTAGTACCGGCCGCGTGCTGCTTTCGCGCCGCTATTTTGATACGCAACGGCCTGCCTATCCTCTCGAGTACCCGCTCGACGAACTGCTCATGATTCATCGTCTTTCGCGCGGTGAAGGCGTCGAAATGCATGCCGTCGGAATATCCGACGAGAACGGACGCGGCCATCTCTTTCTGGGCCATTCGGGCGCGGGGAAGAGCACTACTGCGCGTCTCTGGTTGAATCGCCATGGCGTGCGCATCCTCAGCGACGACCGCATTATTTTGCGCGCCCGCGAGGGCCAAATCTGGATGTACGGCACGCCGTGGCACGGCGACGCAGGGATCGCTTCGCCGGAGTGCGCTCCACTTTCCGGGATTTACCTGCTGGCTCGCGGAAAACGCAATGAACGGCTTCCGCTAGCTCCGGGCATTGCGGCAGCAGAGCTATTTAGCCGCACCTTCGCGACGCACCATTCGAGTGAGGGAATCCGCTTCACGCTTGAATTCCTGGATCGGGTCGTCCAGGAAGTGCCTTGTTCCATTTTCAAATTTGTTCCCGATGAATCCGCGGTGGAGGCCATCTGTCGTGCGGAATCGTAAGACTATCGACAAGCGGAACTCGGTGCAGTTCGCTGCGATTTGCGAAGCGCTTCTTGAGCGCGGCGTCAAAGTGCGGTTTCGCGTGCAGGGCCAGAGCATGCAGCCCAATATCTTGAATGATGACGCCGTCGTCGTGGTTCCGGCCGGCGGTCAGGAAGTGCGGCGAGGTGATGTTGCGCTGACGCGCGGAGAAGACGGCTTCCACGTCCATCGAGTTTTGGCAGCGCATGGCGAGGACGGCGTGATCACGCGCGGCGACTCCGCTCAGGAGAACGACCGTCCCGCGAATTTCGTCCTCGGGAAAGCGGTTGCTATTGAGCGCAACGGCAAAATGCACTCGCTCGCTTTCCCCGGGCAAAAGTATGTCCACGCGTGCCGCAGCTTCGCTTATCGTCTGGGAGAAGCCGCCGCTTTGCGCGCGGCAAAGCTGGCTTCCGCTTTAGCTTTCTTTGGTTTGCTAGTTTTCGTTGGAGTGTTGTTGAGCGCGCCGCCTGCCGCGGGTCAAGCCTTCACGATAACCAACAACGCCTCCGTCGCGAACGCTACCATCGGCACTACCATCACCTACACGGAAGTGATCTCAAGTGGCAACGCTGCGATTCTGCAGCCGGTAGCTCTTACGCAAACACTCCCAACCGGTCTTACACTGGTTTCCGCCACGCAAACCAGCGGCGCGGACACCTTTACTTGCACGGGCACCACTAGCATCACCTGCAGTGACACCAGCGGTGCCAGCTATCCCAAGAACAAGAACACCCACTTCGCGATCGTCGTCACCGTGAATGCGTCCGTAGCCAATGGCACGCTCGGAGAGACCGCCAGCGTTCAGGGCGGCAACGCCAGCATGGTCTCTGCCACGGCCAGCGTGAACATCCAGATTCCCGATCTCTCTGTAACCGAAACTGCGGCGCCCAATCCGGTCGCCGCTGGCGCGAATATCACCTATACGGAAACCGTGACGAACAACACCGTGGGGGTCGCGGCTGTTGGAGCGAGCCTCACGCAGACAACTCCGACGAGCACAACGTTTCAGTCCGTCACCCCTTCGGTCGGGTGGACTTGCGGAACGCAGCCAGCCGTTGGCGGCGCCGGCGCAATTATTTGCACCGCGACGGCTACATTCGCGGGCGGCGGCACCGCAATCATTTCCGTAATCGTAAATGTCAACGCCACGGCGACGGCCGGCACGACAATCAGTAATTCCGCAACGGTCAGCGAGACAGGAACAGATCCGAACCCTGGCAACAATACTGCGACATCGAATGTCACCGTACAAACACCCGATCTCTCCGTCACGGAGACCGCGGCGCCCAATCCCGTCGCCACCGGCGCTAACATCACGTACACAGAAACCGTAACGAACAACAGCACCACGGTCGCAGCCGCTAACCCGACACTCACGCAAGTCACGCCGCCACATACGCTATTTCAATCCGTTACTCCGCCCACCGGATGGACTTGTCCCACCCAGCCGGCCGCCGGCGGGACGGGCTCCATTGTTTGCTCCTCGTCCACACTCGCAGCTTCAACTTCCGTCAACATTTCGGTCGTCGTGTCCGTCAGTCCGGAAGCAACCGTCGGCTCAACGATCACGAACTCCGCCACGGTCAGTGAAACCGGCACGGATCCGAATCCGGCAAACAATACCGCAACTGCATCGGTCCAAGTGCAGGGCGCCGATCTTTCCATGACGCAAGTTGCCTCGGCGACGGCAATCGCGCCGGGCAGTGCCATCACGTATACCGAGACAGTGACCAACAACGGGCCGAACGCCGCCACCGGCGCCACGATCTATCAGCAAACTCCCGTAAACACGACTTTCGTTTCCATGACGCCGTCGGCCGGCTGGACTTGCGGGACGCTTCCCGCCTCCGGAGGCACTGGCCAGGTGATCTGCACGGCGAATGCCGCGATGAACGCCACCACCACCACGGGCAATTTCATCTACGTGGTGACTGCCAATGCCGCGACCGCCGCCGGAACGGTAATCACCAATCAGGCTGACGTCACTTCGCAAATAACCGACGGAAACCCCGCTAACAACGGAACGATCACGTCGGTTCTCGTCGAGATCTCGGCGGATGCCGACCTCGGCGTCTCGGTGAACGCGCTACCCACTCCTGTCTTCATCTCCTCCTCGCTCACATATACCGTTCAGGTCAGCAGTCTCGGCTTGGCTCCTGGCGCAGGCGTCACTCTAACGGACACGTTGCCCACGATTGGCACAGGTTCGAGCCAGACCAGCGCGCTGAGCAGTGTCACCGCTTCCAGTACGCAAGGCACGTGTACCGTCAACACCAGCACGGCTCCCTTTACCGTCATCTGCAATCTCGGTGCGGTGGCCTATCCCCTCGCGGTGCCGATCAACATCACGATCAGTGGCACCACGCCCGCCACTCCGATGACCCTTTCCAATACGGCCGTCGTTTCTTCCACGAGCACCGATCCTGTCAGCAGCAACAATTCGGTCACCACTTTGACCGTAGTACAGCCTCTCGTCTGCGCCACCCCCGGCAACGACGGTACAACAGGCGCGCTGTCCGGCGTGGTGAACGCCTACTATCCTCCGGCGGCCAGCGCCGCTGCGGGCACGAATTCGATTGTGCTCGGACCGGCAGCGACTGGCAGCGCCGCAACCAACATCAGCTCCGGCGATCTCGTGCTCATCATTCAAATGCAGGGCGCGCAGATCAATTCCACCAATACAACTTCCTATGGCGATGGTATCCCGGGAAACCCGTTCGGATCGACGAGCCTTGGCGCCACCGGCGTCTTCGAATTTGTCACGGCGACCAACACCACACCGGTCACGCCCGCCGCCGGCGGAACGCTGACCTTCGTCGGGACGGGCGCCAACAACGGTCTTTTGAATAGTTACACCAGTGCCGCCGCCACCGCGACGCAGGGCATTCAGACCTTCCAGGTCATTCGCGTTCCTCAATACTCCACCGCGACCTTGAGCCCAACTACGGCGGTTACCGGTCTCGCTTGGGACGGCGCAACGGGCGGCGTTCTGGCGCTTGATATTGCTTCCCAACTCACGCTCAACGGCGGCTCCGCCATTCTCGACGGCCTCGGCTTCCGCGGCGGTGCAGGCATCACGGAACGAGGTATCACCGGCTTTTTGAGTACCGACACTGTGGACCCATCTCCCACGGCCCTCCCCAATCTCACCGGTGGCGGAGATCCTCCCGGAGGCGGCGGTGCCGGAGGTGGTAAGGGCGAAGGCATCGCGGGAACTCCGCATTGGGTCGGGCCCTCCATTACAGCGATCACGCACGCCTCGACTGCCGCGAACACGGCGCAGGCCGTCGTTGAAGGCTATCCAAATGGCAGCTTTGCGCGCGGCGCTCCCGGCAACGCGGGAGGCGGCGCGACCGACGCTGATCCCACGGCGAACGACCAGAACTCTGGCGGTGGCGGTGCAGGAAACGGAGGCCAGGGCGGCCTCGGCGGCTTCGGCTGGAATAGCGCTGGTCTTGTCGGCGGTTACGGTGGCGCACCCTTTCCTGTGACCACGAGTGCTCTCATTCTGGGCGGCGGCGGTGGCGGAGGAACCACAAACAACGGCTCCTACTGGGATACGAGCACCGATACCGGCGCTGCTGACTGCGGCCTCAACTGCACCGGCGTCTACAGCAGCGGCGGCACTGGCGGCGGCATCGTCATCATTCATGCCGGCTCGGTCGTCGGCACCGGTACCATCAGCGCCAACGGGCAAACTGCTCCCACTCCCGAAAACGACGGGGGCGGAGGCGGCGGAGCTGGCGGAACTGTCCTGGTATTTTCCAACAGCGGCGGCCTTGGTGGCCTCACCGCGAGTGCAGCCGGCGGCAACGGCGGAAACACCTGGCCCGAGCAAACTCCGGGCACCACGTTCCCCGGCAATCGTCATGGAGCCGGCGGCGGTGGCGGCGGTGGCGTAATTTTCGCAACTTCCGCGCCCGGCAGTTCGAACATCCTCAACGGGACGCCGGGCTGGTCCACGCTGGCCAACGACCCTTACGGCGCCACCTCTGGACAACCCGGAGTACTCAACTCCACTTTGACTGTCACCCAGACTCCCGGCGTCCAGTCCGGCGCCTACTGCGCAGGCGCCGATCTTTCGGTCACTGATTCCGGGGCGCCCAACCCGGTTTTGGCTGGACCAGGACCTGGTAACGTCATCACCTATTCACAAAACGTCACCAACAACGGCCCGCTCGACGCATTGAATGCGACTTTCAACGAAAGCATTCCCGCGAATACCACATTTCAATCTCTCACCGTTCCTGGCGGTTCCGGCTGGAACTGTGTGACGCCGTCCATCGGAACCACGGGAAGTATCTCTTGTAGCAATTCCGACGTTGCCAAAGCCGCCTCCACGACATTTACTGTCGGCGTAGCCGTGAACATCGGTGTCGCCGCTGGAACCGTGATCACAAACGTAGTCAACGCGTCCTCCGGTACCAACGACCCGAATCTTTCCAACAATTCCGCGACCGTTCAAACCACCGTCGGACTCTCCACCACCGCGGATCTCTCCATCACCAATACCAACGCGCCCAATCCGGTGATCGCAGGGAATAACATTACTTACGCCGTCGTGGTCACGAATAATGGTGCGGCTACCGCTTCCACCGTTGCCTTTAGCGAAGCCATTCCCGCGAACACAACGTACGTTTCCGCCACTCCGTCTCCCGCGACGGGCTGGACCTGCTCCGTTGTAAGTGGCACTCTTACGTGTTCCAACGCCACGCTTGCCTCGGGAGCGTCGACAACTTTCGCGGTCGTGCTGACCGTCAACTCCAGCACGGCTTCCGGCACGGTCATCACGGACACGGCAAATGTTTCTTCGACAACCACCGATCCAAATCCGAATAACAATTCGGCAACTGCGACGGATGTCGTGGCTACCGCCGGGCAAGCTGATTTGAGCGTCACCAGCGCCGCGTCACCCAACCCCGTGACCGACGGCAACAACATTACTTACGCACAAGTGGTCACCAATAATGGTCCAGCCGCGTCAGGCACAGCCACGTTCACCGATACCGTTCCCGCCGGCGCGACCTTTGTTTCCCTGACGGTTCCCACCGGTTGGAGTTGCGGCGCTCTCCCCGCTGTCGGCAGCACCGGCGGCACGATCACCTGCACCATTGCTTCGCTTGCCGTCAACGC
>DASXMM010000050.1:0-12026 GCA_036495665.1 Candidatus Acidiferrum sp.
GAAAAATTCGACGACAAAGAATGGGCTGAACTCGAGCGCCACTTGCGCCGCCGCGTCCGCCTCGTTCCCGTCGGAGGCCTCGCCGCCGAATGCCTGGCCCTTGAGCGACTCGAAGAAGCTAAGGAACTACACAACCGCGCCCTGCGCAGCGAAAAACCCAAACCCTGGCACGAGCTACGCATCGGCCTGAAGAGATTCCGCTACACCCTCGAGGGCCTGCTCCCGGAACACTCCGCAGCCTGGGGCGACAATCTCAAGCGCCTCCAGGATCTCCTCGGCGACGTCCACGACCTGGACGTGCTCTGTGAACTGCTAGAGGAAAGTGAAGCGGTAAAAGAAAGTGAAGTGCTGAAAGAAAACGAAACCTCCGAGTCCGCGAGAGCATGGCGAGGAAAAATCGCCACCGAACGCGCCGAGCGAATCGAAACGTACCGCCAGCTCACTCTTGGCAAAACGAGCCTTTTGCAGGAGTGGCGTCAAAGTCTCCCACATGCGAAGCGCCTGGAAGCCGCAACCATGGCTCGGCTTCGCGCCACGGCCCGCGCCGCCGATTCCCGCCAGCGCAAAACAACCCAAGTCTCGCGCATCGCCCTTCGCATTTTTGAAGTATTGCGCCGCGCAGATGCCGGAGCCGTGTTGCACGAAACTCCGATGCGCCGCCTGATGCAAACCGCAGCAAAGCTGCACGGCGTCGACACTGCCAGCGGCCGCAAACTTTCTCATAAGGCCGTCCGCAAGTTTCTGCTCGGCTTA
This sequence comes from Candidatus Acidiferrum sp., assembly GCA_036495665.1. Taxonomy (GTDB): domain Bacteria; phylum Acidobacteriota; class Terriglobia; order Acidiferrales; family UBA7541; genus Acidiferrum. Next base: position 754 of record DASXMM010000050.1, read on the forward strand.
ACTGTCCCGCCCAACTGGACCGCCGAACAGTGGGACCTCATGGCCTGGGCTGTGCGCTTTCACCGCGGCCCCGAACCCAAACAAAAAAACGGTTTCGCTAAGCTCACCGACGAAGAACAAACAAGAGTTCGCGCCCTCGCAGGCGTCCTCCGCTTAGCGCGCGCCCTGAAAAAGTTCGGCCTCGAAAATTCCGTAGGCCTTCGCTGCGAAAAATCCGCCGACGCCATTCTCCTCAGCGTTCCCGGCCTGCTCGACACCGCCGAAATCGCGGCCCGCCTGGCCGCCGCGAAACATCTCCTCGAATCCGTCCTGGAAAAGCCCCTAATCCTCAAATCCGTCCCTAAACCCGAAAAACCTCCCACCCCAATCGACGCGCCGCAGGCGTCGCAAGCTCCCGAAGGCGAACTCCCAGCCTCCGCCTAACTCAACGCTCCGCAGTCTTTAGGGCTGGCCGTGCCGCTGTAATACTGCTGCATTATTCTTGGGAGAGAATCGAGGCTCGAAGTCAGAAAGAAATGACTCGATAAGGAGCGATATGCTGAACCGGAGTTGTTCCGCAGTTTGGTCTCGCGCGCTTTACTTGCTGCTTGCAACAGTTGTGTGTGCGTCCCGAGCGCCAGGGGTTGGCGCGCAAGATACGGAACGGGTTGTGCCGATAAAAGCTCCGGCTACTCCGTTGCCCGACGAGAAAGCATCAAGCTCTGTAACGAAGTACTCGTTCATCGCGTACGGCGACACGCGAGGCAGGCGAGATGGTGTGGAGGTGCAGTACGATCACTCGACGCTCGTAGACTCGATGCTGAAGCAGATCAAGCAGCTCGAGAACACCGAGTATCCGGTTCGCTTCGTGCTGCAATCTGGTGACGCCGTTCAACGTGGACAAAATGCCAAAGAGTGGAACGTAAGTTTCACACCCCTGATCAATCGCCTCACGACCGAGGGCGGCGTCTCCTATTTTTTGGCGCCCGGCAATCATGACGTTTCGTCTGCGGCCACAGTGGATGCACCCAATCGCCAACAACCGCTCAAGAACTACCTGGACGCGGTCTCCGCGCTGATTCCGCCGGATGGTTCTCCCCACCGCCTTGCGGGCTACCCGGCCTTTTCGTTCGGCTATGGGAACACATTCGTCATCGGGTTCGATGCGAACATTGCGGGCGACCAGAAGCAGTTTGAGTGGGTAAAGAGCCAGCTTGAAGCTGTCGACCAGAAAAGATATGTGAATGTCATCGTGTTTTGTCACCAGGCTCCCTTTTCGTCTGGCCCGCATGGTGGTCCGAAAGTCGAACCGGCAACGGTGGACCTGCGGAACAAGTACATGCCGCTGTTTCAGGCGCATCACGTGCGGGCCGTGTTTTCGGGGCACGAACACTTGTTCGAACATTGGGTGGAACATTACACGGATGCGAGTGGACGGCATCGGATGGACCTGATCGTTTCCGGTGGTGGCGGCGCACCCATTTACACGTATACGGGCGAACCCAACTTGGACGAATACTTGAAGGCTAATGAAGCTAGTAAAGTCGAATTACAACATCTGGTCAAACCCAGTGTGGACGCTGGTTTGAATCCCTACCACTATTTGCTGGTGCGCGTGGATGGCGGGAATTTGGATATGCAGGTGATTACCGTGGATTGGGGAAAGGGATTTGAACCCTATCGTAGCAATAAGGTTGCGCTTAAGGATGAGTGAACGATTCGTGGCGGCTTGCTCGAAACGGGATACGCCATTTGGCTCATTCTCTAGGTGCCAATTGGAAAGCTCAGCGCCTTCTTTGGAAGACAGTGCCATTAACGCGCGAAGCCGACAAGTCCAGTCAGGTTCCTTCGTTTCATTGTTGATTTGAATTCTCGTCGATCCAATACGCGCGTCGGTGTGTCATCTCCCATTGCTGATTCGCCCTGCTTTCGACACGTAGCGCGTGAAGGCCGGTTGTGGGCGCCGTCGGGTTGAAACTGAGAACATAATAGTTCGGTATGTCGTTTGAGAGCGCGATTAAGCCAGCCTTCAAGTCCTTGATGTTGTGGAACGATCGGAACTCGCCTCCAGCAAGTTGAGCGAGAGACTCAGCGGTGTTTGTGCGGAGTCCATTGCGTGCAGTGAGGAAGGCCATCGTCGCCAGTCTTAGAGGCGGAGCGAGTTGGCTGATGCAGTCGAGCACCTGCTTGCTGTAGTGACCTTCATACTCGGAATCGGCTCCGCTGCGACTGAAGCAGCCGTGTGCGGGGCCGGGCTTATTGCTATTCAGTTTCGAAGCTTCGTGGGAGACCGCCGAACGAGTACTCGAAAACGCGAATGTGTACATGGTCGTATTCGAATCGCTGGCAAGACGAAGCGCCTCATCCAAGGTTGTTTTACTACCTTGGTCAACAGTTTCGCTGAGCAGTAGAATTGCGCGCCGGTAACGCGCGGGCTGCGTCCGCAGCTGCGTGACGGCAAATGCAACACCATCCAAAATTGCCGCACCCTGATCACCTTCGGAAAGGTTGGCCAACTCGCGGGAAGCTTCTTCTGTATCGGGCGCGAATGGCAGGATCAGGTGCGGCGAACTGTCGAATCCGATGACAGCAACGCGGTGCTCCACGTTACCTATGAGCGCGTCGAGGATTGCGTCCAGCTCTCGATAGTCAGTGAGATGTTCGGACCCCGCGCCTCCCGTTTCAACGACGATTGCCAACGCTAGCGGCTCCGAATCGGTCTCCGGTTCCAAGGTGAGAGTTTGCGGCACACCGTTGTCAGTAAGGAGGAAGTCGTCAGCCGCGAGGCCAAAGACTACGTCTCCATGTTTTCCCACGGTGGTCACGAAGACGGGAACCAGCACTAAGTTGGAACGTACGGTCAGTTTAGTCTGACCGGTATCGCGTTGTTGTGCGTTACTTCCGGCGCAGAAAAGGAGCAGCAGAGCCAAAACCCAATCGGATCTCATCGGTAGTTTCCAATGGGTGCGGATTGTTGCAGAAACCGACTGAAATCTCTGATTCGATGGCTGCTCCCGAGGTTGTCTGACGCGTGGAACACGCTGGAAGCCGCACTACTGAGGAGTTCCACATCCCTTCGCGGTTTCTGAAGCTGTGAAGAAAACCATTGAAAGAAATCTGGACGTTGGTGGAGCAGATTTGGCATTGCTGACTTGTCGTTTCTGCAGGGCTCTTACTCCTCGCTACCACTCTACTTCCCGGCTCGCCGCAGCAGCTTCGGCGGCGCCAGCCAAACTAGCTGCCCGTTTGGCGGTGAAACGCGCTTCAACTCGATGAGCGCCACGCCCGCCTTCTTCAACGAGGTGATGTGGTGCTTCACTCCTAAGGCGGTCGCAATCAAATCCTCGAGCTGCGGCGCATGCCCAAAAATAAAGATCGCCGAAGATTGCTTGTCCTTAGCAAGTTCGCGAAAGAACAGCGTCGGCTCCGCTCCCGGCAGCAGCAAATCCGTGCGCCGAATCTTTTGCTTGGGATACTCCAGCGCGCCCGCGAAGATCTCCGCCGTCTGCATCGCCCGGACGTAAGGACTCGAAAGCAACAAGTCGGGCGTCGAACTGAGCGCTGCAACCACCGCGGCCACTTGCTTCGTTTTCTTGATGCCGTCCTCGGTCAGGAATCTTTCCGGGTCGGCCGGACTCTTGGGATCTTCCCGGTCAATCGCGATCCCGTGGCGCACAACGTATATCTCCATCAGCGATTTCTCCCTCGTACGAGACTCTGCTGTCTCAAGAATCTATCTTCTCAGGAATCGAAAGGATACCGAAGCGGCACACCATAAAACTCAGCAAGATGTTCCTACGAAGCAGCCTGACGGAAATAGAGCCGTACGTGGAATTCCTTCTCGAAAAGTTCCGCGCTGCGGTTCGCATCCAAAAGGTCTTCGGCCGCGTCGCCGCGAGCGGAAATCTGCAGGGCCACGGCTCCCTGTTGAAACGCCGCGCGCACCTGCATCACGCGTTGACGATGCGAGTGATCCAGCGCCTCGGCAATCCTCAGGATTGACGATAGACGCCGCGCGATCCGTTTGTCGGTGTTTGTAAGCGAAGAATACGCCACGTGATGCCCGGCAGGGTCGGACTTGCGGTTGTGATAACGCACCAGCGCCGCAACAATCGCGCGGTCGCGCCCTTCAAGCCCCGGAATATCGCCATTCATCACCAAGTACTCGCCATGTTTATGATGCCCGCGATGGCTGATCATGTGGCCCGTGTCGTGCATCAACGCTCCAGCTTCGAGCAGCACGCGCGATTGCGCTGGAAGGTGGTGCACCGGCTGAAGCTGGTCGAACAGCAGCACGCTTAGCTCGCGCACGTGCTCGGCATGCGTCTGATCCTTCTGCAAACGCCGCGCGAGGCTCCGCGTCCCCGCCAGCAGTTGCCGCGACGCCGCGTCGTAGCGGTGCGGCTCTGTCCTGGAAAACGCCTCGCGCGCAATCTCCTGAATCAAGCCTTCGCGGAGCCCCACGCTCGGAATGAAAAAGTTCCGTATGTTCAGGTAGCGGCCGATCGTGACAAACGCGATCGCCGCAATGCCAATCACGTCCGCGCGATCCCGCCTGATCGCATACGCCTTCATCCGCTCGCGCACATCGCGCTCCAGCAAACCGGGCAGCCGCTCGCGCAGCAAGGACAGCTCCAAGGTCGGCAACCCATGCAGCCGCGGACCAGGCGCGATGTTCGCCAAGGTTTCCGCGTTCCCGCCCAACGCCACGGCAATTTGTTCGCCGAGATTCGGCCGCGAGGGCAGGCGCGACTCCAGCAACGCGCGCACGTAACGCCGCACCTGCTCTGCCTGCGCCGGCCGGATCACGCCAGGAATCTTCAGCGTGGTCATCAACCGCACCGTGCCGACCGGCAACTGCGCGGCCTGTTCGACGGTGTGATCGCGCAGGACGCTGATCTCCAGGCTGCCGCCGCCCAGATCGACGATGCATCGCGGCGGCGATTCCGGTCCGAGCGCAGCAAGTACAGCGACGCGACCCAGCCGCGACTCTTCCGAGGAGCTGATCACCTCCAGCGAAATCCCCGTCTTCTGCTTGATCTGACGCACAAATGCGTCGCGGTTGCGAGCTTCGCGCGACGCGCTCGTGGCCACCGCGCGATAGCGCGTCACGCCAAACTCATCCATGATCTCGTGGAAGTGCCGAAACGCCTTGACGCCCTTCTTGAAGAGCTCTTCGGTGAAGCGGTGCCGGACGAAGACACCTTCGCCAAGCCGCAGCGAATATCTCTCGTTGACCAGCGGCTCGATGTCGAGCGCCGAAAACACGCGTGCTACGGCGAGGCGCACTGCATTGGAGCCCGCGTCGATGGCGGCAATGTGAACAGGCTCGGACATTTGGGAGTTTACCGCCAGAGATGCACGAGCGCGGCGGAGGGCGTGTACTTCGTCGCGCGAATTCCCAGTTGCTCACCAATCCGCTGACGAAGCTGTTTGTTGACGGCGGAAACGCTCGCTTCACCATCAAGCTCGATGAACGAGTGGCGCTTGGCCATCACTTCAAACTCGCGCTTGATCATCGTCTGGTAGCGGATGAACGACCAGTACAAATCGTGCGACAGGGACATATCGCGGCCGGCTTCCCAGTAGCTGATCGCCTGCGCTTTCTTGAACTCGCGCGCGAACGCGGTTTCGGGACGCACGTTGAGCCAGAACGTCAAATGCGGCCGCAGCGCCATGGCGTAAAGCCCCGCCAAATAGTCGCGGTTGATTCCGCGCACGACGCCGCGCGCCACCAGCGTGAAAATAAAACGGTCCGCCAGCACCACCGTTCCGGAGCGAAGCGCCGGCAAGACGCGATGCTCGACCTGGTCAAAGAAATCCGTCGCGTACATGAGTGCGAGCGTGAGGCGCGTCACGGCGTTTTTCGCCAGCAGTTCGTCGATGTCGCGGCCTACGAGATTCGACCGGCGCAGTCCGCTGGTCTGTACCGCGAAACCTTCGGACTCCAGCCATTCCTGGAGCAGCGCGATCTGTGTTGAGCGGCCGGAGCCATCCATGCCTTCGATGACGATGAGGTTCCCGGTAATTTCGCTGGGGTCAACGCCAACAAGAGCTTCACCGTAAAAATATTGTGCGCTGCCGTCATCGGACGGCGGGCCAGGCTTCAGCGGCGGAAGCGGTCCACCGCCCGACAGCGAGAGGTCGGCGGCACTAAGCGGCGCCGTTTGTTTCTCGCTAGGCTTTTCGACCAATTTTTCGCTCGGCTTCTCTTTTTCTTTTTCCTGATCGGGCATGCTTACTCCGGAAGTGGAACGCCAGGGGCAAAGCGCTTCAAATCGATTTTCGAAGCCACAATGTCGCGCATCTGTTTCTGTAATTTGTTCACCGGCAGCGTTCCGTCGAGCACTACAAAGTTATCGGAGTCCACCATTTTGTCGTACTCCTCGAGGATGCGCGCCTGGAAGAGCCGGAAACTCTCGGAGCGGTCGTAAGACAAACCCATGTCCATTCCCGCTTCGTAGTATTTGAGTTTGGGGCGGCCGCTCAGAATGCGGTGTACGGCTACGTCGAGCGGCGCGCGAAAATAAAACGTAATGTCCGGAACCGGTGCGAAGCGGTAAAGATTTCTCAGCCAGCGCCCCGGACAACCGCGAGCTGCATCGCGCGCAAACGCGGTGTAAATGTAACGGTCGGCGAGCACGAGATAATCGCCCTGCAGCAGCGGCATGATCTGCCGTTCGCAGCGATCGGCAAAATCGGCCGCATGTAGCAACGAGAATGTCGTGGGTGTGAGGAGGCGACGCTGTTTTCCACGTCGCGTCGCAGATTTCACAAGAGGAGAGGAATTCCACTCCGTGAAATGCAGCCGGTATCCGCCAATTTCGAGCCAGCGTTTCAAGAGATAGAGCTGCGTGCTTTTGCCGGAGCCGTCCGTGCCTTCCACGACGATCAGCGCGCCCGGGTACGCGCGACTGGGGACCGGCTTTCCCGGCTGTGGAAGCGTGGATTTAGGCGGCTCGGTCCGCGGCTGCTTTACGGCGATGTCCTGATTTTCCATCAATCTCCGTACAAGAAAGAATCAGCGCTTTAGAAAAAACGAATTGGCGCTTCGCGAAAAATAATTGGGCTTTGCAGAAACTAGTCCAGCTTCTCGCGAAAACCGATCAGCTTTTTTGCGAAACGCGCTGGAACTCGTGCGAAAGGTCTCGACCAACTCAGCCTAAGGCCGTATTGTTACGAAAGCATTACAACACACACCGTCAAAGGGCGCAAAGCGGGGACCGCTCGAGCCGGCCCGCACAGACAGACACCACGTTTCGTTTCCGCGCCGCGAGAGAATTGCCGCTATAATGGCGGGCACAAGCCCGATGAACAGCCCTGCCACAGCGCTCTCCGACTCCAATGCAGCCATCAAGTTCGACAGGGTTCGTATCGGCTTCGAAGAAGGCGATATTTTGCGCGGCGTGTCCTTCGAAGTGCAGCCGCGAGAGACGCTGGTATTGTTGGGCGAAACGGGCGCGGGAAAGACCCTGTCGCTAAAACTCGCCACGGGACTCTTACGCCCTTCCGAAGGTACGGTCCAGGTGCTGGGCCGCGATGTTTCCAGCATGCCGGAGCGCGAACTCCTGGCGTTTCGGCGGCAAATGGGGTTTGTTTTCCAGGAAGGCGCGTTATTCGACTCGATGACCGTCGGTGACAATGTGGCCTATCGGCTGCTCGAGGACAAAGTGAAGAGCGAGGACATCGAGCCGCGCGTCCTCGATATTCTGCGCTTCGTGGAATTGGAGCACACCGCTGACCTGTTTCCGTCGGAACTGTCGGGAGGCATGCGAAGGCGTGTTTCGATCGCGCGCGCACTGATCAATCAGCCGCCCATTGTGCTGTATGATTCGCCAACGGCGGGCCTCGACCCCGTCACTTCGCAAACGATCATCACGCTGATTCTGCGGTTGCGCGACGTGTACGGCGTGACAGCGCTTCTCGCGACACAACGTTTGCAGGATGGTTTCGCGCTGGCAAATTTTCGCTTCGACGCGGCAACGAAGCGGGTCGTGCGCGCCGTGTCCAACGGAAGCGGATCAGGCGCGGAAAAGATGGCGGCAACACGTTTCCTGGTTTTGCGCGAAGGCGGAGTTTATTTCGAGGGTGGGCAGGAAGAGCTGGCACAAACGAAAGACGATTATCTGAAACGGTTTCTCGTGTGAGTCGGCGGAAGTCGTAGATCAATGAAACGTCGTAGGCAGAATTAAACGGAGGAAACGAAAAATGGCGCAGCGCAAACAATTGACGTGGACGGAACTGCGCGTGGGTCTGTTCGTGCTGGTAGGCCTTTCGGTGCTGGCCGCCGGCATCTTCTACGTGACCGGGGCGGAATCGATCGGGCCCAAGTACCGGCTGGTAAGCTATCTCCCGGAAGTGTCAGGTTTGGCTGGAGGCGCGCCCGTGAGCTTGGACGGTGTCGAAATAGGCAACGTCGAATCGATCAAGATCGCGCCGCGAACGGGAAACCTGGCTCGAGACAAAGTCAGAAACATCGAGGTGGTCTTGCGGGTTCAGAAGAAGTATCAAGAGTACATTCTGACGGATTCCACGGTGAGCCTGGTGACGCAGGGCTTGCTTGGGAACGAATACGTAGAGGTCACTCGCGGATTTACCGGAGCGATGCTGAAGGATGGCGAGGAAGTGCATGGTTCAGGCGGGCTGGAATTAAAGGAGGTCATGGCGCGCGGCGCTGACGCGCTGGAAAATATTCAGACTCTCTCAAATACGGTGCAGGAATTGATTAACGGCGTGAAAGAAGGCAAAGGCACGCTGGGCAAGCTGCTGACCGATGAGCAAGCCTACAACCATCTGAATAACATTCTCGCGAAGGGCGATACGATGGTCAGCAATGTTCAAGCGGGCCAGGGGACGCTCGGCAAACTGGTAGCGTCGGACGAGATGTACAACAAAGTGGACCAAGGCTTGGACAGTGTCAACGTAATTTTGACCGACGTGCGCTCGCAGAAGGGCACGATTGGAAAACTCCTCCACGATCCATCGCTGTATGACGAGGCTAAGCAAGCCATCTCCAATGGCAACGCCGTTATCGGCGACATCCGCGCAGGCAAAGGCACGCTGGGTAAATTCGCGACGGACGATACGGCCTACACCAAGATCAAGGAAACCAGCGAAAACTTGGCGAACGCTACGGCAAAACTGAACGACAACACAACTACCGTGGGCAAACTGTTTTCCGACCCGAAGCTCTATGACAGCTTGGCCGGCCTTACGGGTGATTTAAGATTACTTGTCGGAGAGTTCCGGCAGAACCCGAAGAAGTTCCTGCACATTCGAGTGTCTGTTTTCTAGGGCGATAGCCGTTTGAATGAACGGGACTTAGAAGAGTTTGTTGGCGAGATATAGCGCAACCTTGGTGAGAAACGCATCGGCCACGATAATCATCACGGAAGACAGCACCGCGGCCTGGGTGGTGGCACGCCCGACGCCCTGCGTTCCGCCGCGGACCGTTAACCCCTTGTAGCAGCCGATGGTTGCCAGGATGAAGGCGAAGAAAAACGGCTTCATGAATCCCTGCGCCAAGTCCGAAAAAACCAAAGCGTCGATGGCGCGGCGCCAAAACTCGATGGCGCTGAGGCGCAGAGAAAAGATGGAAGCAACGCAGCCGCCCATCAAGCCCATGAAATCGGTCATGGCGGTCAATAAGGGAAGCGTCAGAAGCGTGGCAATGGTTCTGGGGGCGACGAGTTTGCGGATCGGATCGGTGCCCATGGCGCGCATGGCATCGACCTGCTCGGTGACCAGCATCGAGCCCAATTCGGATGCAATGCCGGTGGCGCAGCGGCCGGTGACGAGCAAGCCGGTCAAGGAGGGTCCTAATTCGCGGACGAGCGCGATGGCTACGACATCGCCTGTGAGCGAACTTTGACCGAAACGCGTGAACTGGGAACCTGTTTGCAGAACCATGACGGCGCCGATAAAGAAGCCGGATAGCAGAATGATGGGCAGCGAGCCGGCGCCAATCTGGTCCATCTGCTGGAGAATATCCTGAAGGTAGTAGGGCGGCGTGAAAATGGCGACGAGGGTGCGGCCGCAAATTATGGCGTAGTCCTGAACATTCGCCACCGCGCCTTTGAGGGCGTTGACCACAACTCCCGCGACGGTAATTCGCGGTTCGGTACTGTCTTCGCTGCCTGCGACCTGAAGAGGTGTGTCCGCCACGAGTACCTGTTTTGCCGGCCGTCTGGGCCCACTTCTGGGCACAAATACTGAGTCGGAAGCGTAACCGCGTGCTAAGAACACGTCAAGCAAGCAGTCAGTCTGGAATTCGTCGAAATGAAAAAGTGAGTTGCTGGACGCGGTGTGCGGGGTGCGGCTACACTGCTTGGTTCCATTTGCTACAGATTTTTCCCGTGAGTGAGGGCGTTTGCGCAGATGCTGAAGTTTTACACCGCTGGTGAATCGCACGGGCAAGCGCTGCTGGCATTTGTTTCGGGGCTGCCGGCGTCTTTGCCGGTCGATGTGAACTTCATTAACAACGAATTGCACCGGCGGCAGTTAGGTTATGGGCGCGGCGGGCGGCAGAAGATTGAGAAGGATCGGGCAGATATTTTTGCGGGCGTGCGGCACGGGCAGACGATTGGGGCGCCCATCGCGCTTCGGATTGAAAATCGGGATTGGGCGAATTGGGAGAAAATTCTGCCCGTCGAGGCCAGCGGTGAATCCGCAGCTAAAGAGCGAAGGCTTGTTGCGCCTCGGCCTGGTCATGCCGACCTGGCTGGCTCGCAGAAATTTAATTTTCATGATGCGCGATATGTTCTGGAGCGGGCTTCGGCGCGTGAAACAGCGGCGAGGGTAGCGGCTGGGGCGTTTGCAAAATTGTTGCTGCGGGAATTTGGAACGCTGATCGCCAGCCACACGATTCAGGTCGGGCACGTGCGGCTGGAACGCGCGGCGGAATGGGAAGAGATTCGCGCGGTGAGCGACGATCTGGATTCGCCTTTGCGTTGCGTCGATACGGCGACGCAGGAAAAAATGAAAGCGGAAGTGGACGCGGCCCTGAAGGCGGGCAATACGGTTGGCGGGATTTTTGAGATTGTCGTGCACAACGTTCCTGTCGGGCTTGGGAGCCACGCGCAGTGGGATGAGAAGCTGGACGGGCGGCTGGCGCAGGCGCTGATGAGCGTGCAGGCGGTGAAGGCCGTGGAGATCGGCGCGGGCGTTGCCGTCGCGAGATCGTACGGCAGCGAAGTGCAGGATGAAATTTTTTATGAAAAGGCGGCGCGGCGCTTTCGCCGAGCGACGAATCGCGCTGGCGGACTTGAAGGCGGGATTACCAACGGCGAGGACAT
>DASXMM010000051.1:0-11682 GCA_036495665.1 Candidatus Acidiferrum sp.
GTGTTTTCGATTTTTTGCAGCTTGTTCGTGAAATCGAAATCGTGCGGCGCATCGTAAACCGGATTCGATCCGAACATCACCAGCGTCGAGACTTTACCGGCGTCGATATCCGCGCAGAGCTCGGTGAACGATTCCAATTGATTCACGGGATTTGCTTCGACTGGCTCCGTGTAATAGAGCGTCGTGCCGACGTTGCCCAGCGCAGCGTTGATGGCATGCGCAAGAGCATGTACTTCCGCAGGCTGGAACTCCCCAGCGATCACGAGAGACTTGCCGCGATTCTTCTGGAGGTCCCCGGCAACGGCATCGAGCCATTTTTGCACGGCCGGTGAAAGCGTCCCACTGCCACCCGCGCCCACTTTCGCCGCGAGTGCGCGCGCGAATTCCCCAACTTCCGAGGGTTTTAGCGGCAAACGATGATCCGCGCTAGAGCCGGTGACCGACGGCGTCGGCTCAACGACATAGAGCCGGTTCATGGTGCCGTCGGGTCCATTCAATTTGCGGCGGCTGTAAAACTGCTTCATGTAGCCAATGTGCCCGGGGCCGCTAGCCAGGAAATCGGAGTCCAGCGAAAGAATGACGTCAGCCTTTGCAGGACGATAGACAGTGCTGACATAACGGCCAAAAGCAAGCTTGGCGCCTTCGCGCGGGCCGTCGCTGCCTGCGGGCTCCCACTGGTGCCACTTGGCGCCGGGAATCTGCTTCAACACATTTCCGATTTGCGCCGCAATCGTTGGAGAGGTGATCGTGCCAGTCAAAATCCGGAAACTTGCGCCGCCCGCAGCCTTGGCTGCTACAACGAGTGTGTCCGCTTCTTTTAGAAAATCCGACCAGGTCCGAATTTCGCCGAGATTCGTGACCGTTTGCGCGCGATCGGGATCGTAGAGATTCAGGATGGAGGCCTGCGTAATCACGTCCGTGCCGCCAAGGCTCGACGGATGGTCTGGATTCCCGGCAATGTGTGTGGGCCGGCCTTCGTGGCTTTCGACCAGCACGCCGACCGCATCCGCGCCGAATGGCATCGCCGTGGCGTAAAATTGCGGTTTGCCCAGAACGAGTCCATCCGGCTGCTTGACGTAGGGCACGATCAGGCCTTGCGCCTTGTTGCAGCCCGAAATTCCAGCGAGCGCGAGCGATGCCGCGGCCAGCTTCAGGAAGTCGCGCCTGTCGACGCTTTCATCCCATTCCGAGGCTTGCCGCGGAAATTCGCGGTGCAGCAAATCCTCGAAATGCGGATCTTCCGCCAGCTCTTCGAGCGTGCGCCAGTATTGTTTGCCGCTCTTTTCGTGCAGCTTCGCGCGCACCGCCGCCAAGTCCAGTGTGTGCTCATGCACTGTCGAGTCCACGGAATGCTCGTCAGAATGATCGTCTGCGTGCACGGAAGCTCCGTGTATTTCGTGATCGTGCATGTGGCCGTCGATAGAGTCGTTTTCGCGCATACCGTCCATTAGCGATGACACGTCGAACAGCTGGTTAGTTCCGCCGTGCTGCGTATTTTCCGTTCGATTGCGAATTGTTTGCCGAGTTGCTCTTGATTGTCGGGCGCTTTCCAATTCATGTCAAAAACGTCGTCTTTCGTGGCCCGCAGAGCCTTCTCCGGATTTCGGTGGCAGTCCAGGCACCACTCCATGAGCAGCGGCGAGGCCTGAAACACGAGCGGCATCTGGTTAACTGAGCCATGGCACGTCGAGCAGCCCACGCCTTTATTTACGTGAATGCTGTGATTGAAATAAACAAAGTCAGGTAGCCGGTGAACTTTCACCCACTCAATCGATTTGTTTGTGCGGAAGCTCTCGCGAATGGGTTCGAGATACGGCGCGTCGGCATAAAGCACGGAATGGCAATTCATGCAGGTTTTCGTTGGTGGAACGCCGGCAACCGCGGACGTCTCGACGCCAGTATGACAGTAGCGGCAATCGAGGCCGTCGTCCCCAACGTGATGCTTGTGGCTGAATTGCACCGGCTGCGCACGCGAAATATTCTGGTTCGTCGAGTAAGGCGAGCGCGCCAGCCCCAAAACGCCGAGAAGCCCCAAGCTAGCCAAAAAGGCAGCCGAAAACAGGCTGAATCTTGAAATAAAATTTGTGCTCCGATGAAAAATCTGGGCCATGTCAGCGTTGCACTTTTTGCGAAGGCCTTCCCCGTGAGAAGTACAGAAACCCAGAGGCTTCGCGGCGTCATCGCCGGGTAGTGCGCACCCGGCTCGTAAACGACCGCATAGTTTCCGATAAAACTTTATGGAATGCAACCTTCTCGCGCAGATTATTTAAAAATTATTCATCGAGTCTCGCCTGAGATGGGACAAACCCTTCAAACTGAAGCTACGCTACCAACAACGAGAGGTGGCGGTCGCTCCGTTCAGTGCTTTGGATTCACTCCGCCGCCCGCGGATACATTTTTTTTCTGGAAATAACCTTGGGAAGCGGCAGCCGTGTTATCTTAGAGGAACCCTTCGCCGTCTGCACGCATGCGGCGGAGCCTACCTTCTCGGCTGCTGGGGCGTGGTCCAACCGGTAGGACACCTCACTGTTAATGAGGACGGTGGAGGTTCGAATCCTCCCGCCCCAGCCAATTTTCCCGGCTTTCGTTCGCGGCCCGTTGGTCGCGACAGTTAGTCTCGGACCGTGGGCAAGCCGGCTTCGGTCCAGCCTCTCCAGCCGCCATCCATTGATTCCACGTTTGTATAGCCCATCTTCTGCAGGTTGTCGGCGACCAGCGCGGAGCGAAATCCTCCGCCGCAATAGAGAACAAGCTTAGCCGTGGGATCAGGAACTCGCTGCTCGATGTCGCGCTCAATCACGCCCTTACCCATGTGCACCGCCCCTGGCAGGTGCCCTTTGGCCCACTCGTTATCTTCCCGAACGTCCACCAGAATCAGTTTCTCGCCCGCATCGATCCGCCGTTTCACGTCGGGAACATTCGTTTCCTCGACCCGCTGCTTGGCATCCTTTACGAGCTTCAAGAATTGCGGTGAGTGCACCATACGATCCTCCGGAACGTTTTCAGGCGAAAAAGCCTAACACACTACGAGCGCGCGGTGGCAAGGTGGCAGGAAGCGACGTCAATTCGGTACGGCGGAGGTTTTTTTGCGGCTTAGAGTCTGACGTGTTCAGCTATTCAAAGAACCGCTAGTTTCCCGCTTCTTTCTTCGAGTAACTCCGCGCCAGATTCACCAGATTCCAGCGCACCGTCTCCGACACGCGATCGTCTTCTCCCATCATCTTTCCTTTGCCTTTCGTGATGATGAAGAAAAGTTCGCCGTCCGTCTTGCCCTCGAACGTTGCTGTCTCACGCCAGTCGTGCATCGTCAGCTTCATGGACTCGACAAGATCGCCCTTGCCGTCTCCCTTTGTTCCGTGGCACATGGCGCAATCGTACCCGTAGATCTTGCGCGCCGCTGCCAAGCCTTCCGGTGACGGTTTCACGGGATTTTTTTTGTCGATGTCTTGTTGCGAAATCTTATAGTCGTCTGCGGCAGCTTGGGGATCCTTCGGCTTATCCTGCGTGGCATTCTGCTTCGCTCGCGCCATTCCAAGGCTTGCAACCAGAACCGTGCCCAGAACGATCAAGGTTTTGCACATAAGTTCCTCCTAACCAGGTCCGGCCAAATGGGGGATTGGCGATGTTCTTGAGCGGATTCTACGCCCGCCGAGCACTCAAAGATAGGATATTTGCCGAAGTGCTAACTACTGCCCATTGATGAAAGAACTCTCGCGGATCAATCCAGATCGCGCCAATTGGGGCCGGAGCAAATTTCCACGACCAGCGGCACTGCGAGCTTGTACACGCCTTCCATTTCTTCGCGCACCAGTTTCTCGAGCTTGTCTTTTTCTTTTGGTGGTGCTTCGAAAAGCAACTCATCATGAACCTGCAAAATCATCTGTGCTTTGAACTTCTCCGCAGCCAGCCGCCGGTCAATGCTAATCATCGCCATCTTGATCAAATCCGCCGCCGTCCCCTGCAAGGGCGAATTCAACGCCGTGCGCTCCGCAAAGTTTCTCAACTGCATCTGCGGAGAATGGATTTCGGTAATCGGGCGAATTCGTCCAAACATCGTTTTCGCCACGCCCGTCTTGCGCGTTTCGACAATCACGTTGTCCAAAAACGCCTTCACTCCCCGGTATCGTCCGAAGTACGCAGCGATAAACTGCGCCGCTTCCTTCTGCGGAATACTAAGTTGCTGCCCCAGCCCAAAAGGCGAAAGCCCGTAAATAATTCCAAAGTTGATCGCTTTCGCCGCGCGCCGGTGTTCCGCTGTCTGCGCCATCGGCCCGACGCCAAAAACTTCCTGCGCCGTGCGCGCGTGAATATCTTCCCCGTTGCGAAACGCTTCGATTAGCACAGGGTCCTGCGAAAAGTGCGCCATCACGCGCAACTCAATCTGCGAATAGTCCGCCGACAGCAGAATCTTCCCTTTCTCCGCCACGAACGCCGCGCGTATCTCGCGACCCAGCTCCGTTCGAATCGGAATGTTCTGCAGATTCGGATCGCTCGAGCTCAGCCGCCCCGTCGCCGCGGTCGTCTGCGAAAAACTCGTGTGCAACCGTTTCGTCTCCGGATGAATCAATCTCGGCAGCGCATCAACGTACGTTGATTTAAGCTTGGAAATCTCGCGATATTCGATAATTTTAGCCGGCAGCGCATGCTGCGCGGAAAGCTCCTGGAGTATTTCCACCGCCGTCGACCGCATCTTCGCGCGCCCGCGCTTGGCGGCCACCTGCAGATTCAGCTTGTCGAACAAAATCTCTGCCAGTTGCGTCGGTGAATTCACGTTGAATTCACACGCAGCCAGCACCCAGATTTCGCTCTCCAGCCGCCGCAGTTCCGTTTCCATCGTGCGAGACATTCCGTCGAGCGCCTTCGGGTCAACGCCGATGCCAATCCTCTCCATATCCGCCAGCACCGGCGCCAGCGCCAAATCAATTTCCTCGTACACCTTGCTGAGCTGCTGCGCTTTCACCTGCTCGCGAAGGATGGGCGCGATTCGCTGTAAATAATCCGCGCGCTCCCCTGGCCCGCCGCCCATCATCGTGTTCGTCTGCCGCATCACCACGTCGGCGAAATTGTGATTCGCCGTCGTCGGCAGTATCAGGTACGAATACAATTGCGTCGCGTCTTCAATTCCCGCGCTCCTTCCCATCAACAGTTGAAACAACTTCGGGTCATGCACGATTTTCCTGCGCTTCGGATCGGCCAGCACCGGTTTCAGCGCCTCGAACACCTCGCCCTTTTCATCGGCCCAAACCGCACGGCCTTCCCCCGCTTTGCCCGATACTTCAATTCCCGTGATGCGCGTGCCGAATCCTTCCGCCTCGCGCCCTTCCGTGTCCAGCGTCAGCCAAACCGCCAGAGGCTGCTTCGCCGGCAATTTCTTCAGGTATTGCGCGAACTCCGCGGCGTTCTCAAGCTGCTTGTAGTCCTTGGTTTTTGGTCCGGCATCGCTCGCCGCCGGTGGCGCTGCTGCAGCGCTGGCGTCGAGTTCTTTCAAAAGCGAAACAAATCCCAGCTCGCGATAGAGCGCCGCCAGCGCTGGAATATCCGCCTGCTGAATCTCTAGCGCCGCAAGATCCACCTTCATCGGAACGTCTCGCGTGATCTGCGCCAGTTGCCGCGACATCATCACTTGCTCGCGCTGTTGTTGCAGCGCCTCGCGATACCTTTTGTTCGAAACTTCGTCGGCATTCTCCAGAGCTTTCTCGACGCTTCCATATTTCTGAATCAGTTCCGCCGCCCCTTTTTCTCCGATTCCCTTCGCACCGGGAATGTTGTCGATCGTGTCTCCCAGCAACGCCATGTAATCCACAACTTTTTCCGCGGGCACGCCCAGCAGTTCCTGCACTTTTGCTTCGTCCACCAGCACGTCGCCCTTCGCGCCGCCCGGCCCGGTCTTCACCGTGCGAATATTTTTTCCGACAAGCTGCATCATGTCCTTGTCGTTGCTTACGATAAGCACTTCGAAGCCCTGCTCGGCCGCCTGCGTCGCCACCGTTCCGATCACGTCGTCCGCCTCGTATCCCGGTTCTTCCAGAATCGGCAAGCGCATCGCTTCGCACAACCTGCGCACGAACGGCAACTGCACCCTCATGTCGTCCGGCATCGGCTGGCGGTGCGCTTTATATTTCTCGAACAGCGTGTCGCGGAAGGTTGCGCCCGGTGGGTCGAAAACGATGGCGATATATCTCGGCTCGTAGTCCTTGATCAAACGCTTGAGGATATTCCCAAACAGAAACGGGACGTTGGTGGGTACGCCTCCCGGCCCAGTCAAGCGCTGCGGCATAGGCGCAAAAAACGCCCGGTACACGTGCGCCATGGCGTCCACAAGAAACAGTTTTTTCTCAGCAGGAGGCATTGCGCGAGTATAGCAAAGCCTCGCCGCGCCAACCCTCGGTCCGCAGCTAGAAATCCATTAAGAAAAAGAGGGCGCGAGTGATTGCGCTCGCTCGGCGCCATAGTTATTTGCCGCGCTTATTTGCTCGCCGCCGTCGGCAACTCCGCCTTCGAAACCAGTAGCAATCTCGTCCCGCCACCCAAATGCACATTTTTACCGTCGGATGTGATCACTGTCTTCTGGCTGCCATTCGACGACGCTTCCATCAATTTCAAATCCTTCAATCCGTAAATTCCACGGCTGTTTGCCGGAAGCGCGGAAGAGTTCGTCCCGGTCGGAGCGCTCGTCGAGCTGGCGGCCCCACCCGGATAGTTGCTTGGCGATGGCTGCGGCCGGCTGGCCGCGAGCGGCGAACCGCCCGCAGCCGCCCCGCCACTGTCGCTTATCGGATCACTTCCAGGTGACGGCGCGCCACCGGAAAAATCACTTTGTGGCGGAGCGACCGCTAGAATCACCAAATTCAGCGGAATTTCTTCGCCCTTCTTCAAAATCGCCTTATCAAACTCAATCGACAAAGTAGACCCGTTGTCTCCCTTCGATCGTGCGGTTGCTTCTGTGACGTGCCCCTCCAGCTTCGCTCCTAGTGGAACGATCGCCTTGCCCCCGTACCTTAGTTCCTCGGTCGTGCGCGCTTCCACTTTGTCGCCCACTTTCGCCTTCTTCGAATCCACCGACGAATTCAGCTGTGCGTTCAGCGCTGTTCCGCTCGGCAGCGTCGTCACTGCTTCCGCTTGTGCCGAGGCGCTGGGGGTACTTGATGTTGCCGGAGTCTGTGGGCTGGCAGAGGTTTGCGTCGAGGCGCCTGCCGCAAACATCGCGCCGAGAAGAATTGCAAATCCAGTTCGTGTCATTTCGTCCTCCACATGCCAGTAGGCTGGCAACTTCTACCGGGAATCTTCCCTATATTCTTCCCTATATAAGGGGACGCTTCTACGCGACGAAAAGTTGCATTGATTCCGCGAGTGGCGGGGACTAAGGATGGCTCCGCTGCACAATTTGGCCTACATGATTTAGTTGAGAAACGAGCCGGCCGGGGAGCGAGTGGCGTCCTGTCGCTCCCGGCTCATCTGAAAGGCCGCTCTAGGAAATAATGCCCAGCGGCTTGGCCACTTCCGCCAGAATGTCCGCCGCCTTTAGCAACTGATCGCGCTTGTGCGTCGCGCTAACAATCGCTCTCAGGCGCGCTTTGCCTTCCGCCACCGTCGGGAACCCAACAGCCGGAGCAAAAACGCCCGCGTCGAATAGCTTGTGCGAAAATTCAAACGCTTTCGCCGCGTCTCCCACGTGAATTGGAATAATCGGCGTTTCGCTCACCTTGAACTGAAACCCGCGCTTCTTCAACTCCCGCTTGAACATTTTCGTATTCGCCCAAAGCTTCTTCACCAGCCTCTCGCCTTCCGGCGAATCGAGCAGCGTAAACGCCGCCTGGCAAGCCGCCACGGTAGCCGGCGGATGCGAAGTTGAAAACAAGAACGGCCGCGCGCGCAAATACAGAAAATCGATTAGGTCGCGCGATCCAGCCACATACCCGCCCATCGCACCGATCGCCTTGCTCAATGTACCCACCTGAATATGCACGCGTCCGTGGCAATTCAAGTGATCCACGGTCCCGCGCCCACCGCGGCCCAACACACCGCTCGAGTGCGCGTCGTCCACCATCATGATGCAGTTGTACTTTTCCGCCAGGTCGCAAAGCGCCGGCAGCGGCGCAATGTCGCCGTCCATTGAAAAAACGCCGTCCGTGATAATCAGCTTCTTCCCCGGAAACTCCGCATGCTCCTGCAAAATTCGTTCGCAGTCCGCCACATCCTTGTGCTTGAACACCTTGATCGTCGCCTTCGAAAGCCGCGCCCCATCAATGATCGAAGCATGATTCAACTCGTCCGAAATAATCAGGTCTTCCTTGCCAAGCACCGCCGAAACCGTTCCCGCATTCGCCGTGAACCCCGACTGAAACACGACGCAAGCTTCCACATTTTTGAACAGCGCGATCTGCTCTTCCAACTCCATATGAATCTTCATCGTTCCGGCTATCGTTCGAACCGCGCCCGCACCCGCGCCATACCGCTTCACTGCGTCCAGCGCCGCCTTACGTAAAGTCTTATGGGTCGTTAATCCCAAGTAGTTGTTCGAAGCCAGGTTAATCACTTCCCGCCCGTCAAAAATACAAACCGGCTTCTGCTCCCCCTCCAGCACCCGAAACTTCGGCACCACTCCCTTCGCTCGCAACTCATTCAACTGGTCCGAAATGTACTGCGTCGGATTCTTCTTGGTCGTTTGTGTTCCTGCATCACTCATGATTGGCCCCCAATTCTCCGTGCGCTCTGTTCTCTCTGCGAACTCTGTGTAAATCTTTGTCCCTTCTTTTCTTTTTCCTCTTTCTTTATCTCATTCCATTCGGATACAAAAGAATCTTCCCCGCCAACCCGCCTTGCAACTTCGCAAATGCATTCTCAAACTTCTCCAGCGGCTCCCGCTCCCCAAACAAAGGCTCCAAATCCAACCGCCCCGCCTTCAAAAGTGCCGTCATCTGCACCCAGGTCTCATACATCCGCCGCCCATAAATCCCCTGCACGGTGGCTCCCTTGAAAATCACATCATTCACGAGATCCAGCGGCACATTCTCGGTAGGTATTCCCAAGAGCGACGCTCTTCCCCCCGCCCGCAACGCCTTAAATCCCTGCTGAATCGCCGTAGGATTCCCCGACATCTCCAGCAAAGCGTCAACGCCGGTCCCATTTGTCTCGCTCAAAATCTTTGCAACCGCATCTTCCGCCGCCGGATTCAGAACCACATCCGCGCCCATCTTCTTCGCCATCGCCCGCCGCTTCTCGTTCGTCTCCGTCGCAAACACGGTCGAACTTCCGCAAGCCTTCGCCACCGCGATCGCCATCAACCCAATTGGCCCGCATCCTGTCACTAAGACCGTCTGTCCAGCGATCGGCCCAGCCAGCACAGTATGCACCGCGTTCCCGAGCGGATCGAGGATCGCTCCATAGTGTTCCGGGATCGCGGGATCGAGCTTCCAGATATTCGACGCCGGAATTTTTACGAACTCCGCGAATGCTCCGTCCTGATCAATCCCGATAATCCGCAAATTCTGGCAAATATGTGCTTCGCCCAGTCTGCACTGGTGGCAGTGCCCGCAATTCACATGCATCTCGGCGCTGACGAAATCCCCAGCCTTCACTGCCGTAACATCTTCGCCAACGCGCTCCACCACTCCGCAAAACTCATGCCCCAACGTCAACGGCGGCTTGATCCTCCCCTGCGACCACCGGTCCCACCCATAAATATGCAAATCCGTCCCGCAAATCGAAGCCGTCTTCACCCGCACCAAAACATCTCCAGCCCCAATTGCCGGCACCGGCGCCGTTTCCATCGACAACCCGCGCCCCGCCGACATCTTCCGCAAAGCCTTCATAGTCCCAGCCATCTACCGCGATCCTCGCTCAAAACCCAATCCACGATGCTAGCACACCGCTATCCGAAGCACCTGTAGGGGCACGATACATCGTGCCCTCTTCTCTGCGTCCCTTAAAAATCACCGCGAAATCTCCTCCAAAACCAACCCATTCGTCCGTGGACCCATAACGCCAACCACCGCCGACACCAAAATCATCGCCACCGCCAAAACCGCAAACACCGCCGGTACTCCATGCACCAAAACCGTCCCAATCAAAATCGAAGTAAACGCCGCGCTCAACCGGCTCCAGCTATAAGTAAATCCCACTCCGGTCGCGCGCAACCGCGTGGGAAACAGCTCCGACTGATACGCATGAAACGCCGCCGAGAACCAATAATTCGCCAAAGTCAAAAGCGCCCCAAAGCCCACCACCGCCACCGGCGCCACCGAATTCCCAAATCCCAATCCAAGCCACGCCACCACCAAAGCCAAAATCACAATCGTCCACTTCCGCTCAAACTTGTCCGAAGTAAACGCCGCCAAAATCGGCCCGACCGGCGAAACCAGCGCAATCAAAAGTGTGTACTCCAGCGAATGCAAAAGCGAAACTCCCCGCTTCAACAAAAACGTAGGCGCCCAATTCGCAAACCCATAAAACCCAATTGTCTGCAAAGCCTGAAAAATCACCAGCATCAAGGTTCGCGACAAATAAGGCTTCCTCCACAACTCCCAAAACGACCCACTCTCCTTCTCAGTATTCCGACCCCTTCCAATGCTTGTCATTCCGAGCGCAGCGAGGAATCCGCTTTTCTCTTTCTTCTCTGCGCCCTCCGTGCTCTCCGCGTCCTCTGCGTAAATGTTTTCCCCGTCTTTTTTCTCGACACTCGCCACCAGCCTCTCGCCACTTCTTCCCGCAGAAATACTCTCCCCCTCCAGCCCCGCTACAATCGCATCCGCCTCCGCCACCCGTCCTCGGCTCTCCAACCATCGCGGCGACTCCGGCAACCTCCTCCGAAACCACCACGTCAAAAGCGCCCCCGACGCCCCAATCACCATCACCCACCGCCACCCGCTCATCAAAAAATGAGTCGGCACCAGCAATCGCGAAAGCACCGCCGCCACCGGCACTGCGCAAAATCCCGCCACCTGCGTAATCGCCACATACTTCCCGCGCGCATAACTCGGCACCACCTCCGTCACATACGTATCAATCACCACAATTTCCGCGCCAATCCCCACGCCCGCAAAAAACCGCCACACAATCAACCACCCCGCCGAAGGCGCGAACGCATCCGCAAACGTGAACACCGAATAAATCAAAAGCAGCAGAATAAACGCGCTTCGCCGCCCCATCCGGTCGCTACCCATCCCAAACACCACGGTCCCCACAAACATCCCCAAAAATCCCGCCGACACAAAAAACGTAAACTGCCGCAACGAAAGAAACCCCGACTGCTGCAAAGCCGCGCCAAGGTACGCCACAATAAAAATGTCATACAAATCAAAAAAGTTCCCCAACGACACCAAAGCAATAAACCGCCGGTGAAATCTCCCCAGCGGCAACCGCTCAATCCTCTCCGCAATCGTCGCGTTAGCTAGGTGCACCAAACGGGCTCCATTCTGTCTTCATTCAGCTAAGGAAGAGAGTTGTCATTCCGAGCGTAGCGAGGAATCTGCTTTTTCTTTCCGCCCTTTCATTTGACCTCGGTAACGAGGCCAATCTTCTCCAACCCCCGCAAATACTCCACCACCAACTCCAACGGCACCGGCCCATACTCCGCCGACACCGCATCGCAAATCTCCTGCGCACTCCTCTTCCCATCCGCAAAATTCAACACCTCATACGCATACTCTTCCCCGCCGCCCCACAATCCCTCATAACTCAGCA
>DASXMM010000052.1:0-12323 GCA_036495665.1 Candidatus Acidiferrum sp.
ATCGACATGATCGTGTCGCACATGCCGCCAGACGTAGCCAAGTTCGTCGCCGGATGGAGCACGATTCGGCTCGACACCAACGCATTTCTATTCACGTTGGTGATCGCCGTTTTCAGCGGAATCATGGCGGGTATCGCCCCGTCCCTGTTGAGTTCGGGCGTGAACCTCAACGAGACCCTGCGCGAAGGCGGCCGGGGTTCAACGTCAGGCCGCGGCAGGCACCGCTTGCGCGGAGCGCTGGTCGTCGCCGAAGTTGCGCTCGCCATGGTGTTGCTGATCGGTGCGGGTTTGCTGGTGAAGGGCTTCCAGGGACTTTTGAACGTCAATGAAAACTACTCACCCACGACGCTTTTAACGATGAACCTGAACCTGCCTGAGGCGCAGTACGGGAAGCCTTCCGAGCGCTTGACCTTTCACGAGCAAGTCTTGCGGGGATTGAACACCGTCCCCGGCATACAATCCGCCGCGATTGTCAGCCATGTTCCGTACTCCGACGGTGGTGGCATCGGCACTGAGGAATTTTCCATCGAAGGACGCGCGCCGTTGCGCCGCGGCGAGTTGGTCGACGCGATTGTCGAAACAACCACCCCCAGTTACTTCGGCCAGATGAACATCGCGTTGCGCGACGGCCGCTCGTTGAGCGATACGGACGGAGCCGATGCCCCAAAAACAGTCGTCATCAGCGAGAGCTTGGCGCGGCGCTATTTCAGCGGCGAAAATCCGCTTGGCAAGCACATCAAGATCGGCAAGCCGGATTCCGACAATCCGTGGATGACCGTAGTGGGCATCGTAAGCGATCTTCACTACAGCTGGATCAACAAGGAGCTTGTCCCCACCATTTATCGACCCTTCCCGCAGGCGCCGCCTTACTACACGACGATTGTGCTGCGCACCTCCGGCGACCCCGTAAAATTCGCGTCCGCAGTGCGCGCTCAAATTGCCACAGTCGATCCCAACCTGCCGATCTACAACATCAAGCCGATGGATAAGGTCATCACCGAATCGATCGTGGGCATCGCCTATGTCGCCGCCATGATGGCCGTGCTCGGGGTCGTCGCGCTGGTCCTCGCATCGGTGGGCGTCTTCGGCGTCATGTCCTACTCCGTGAGCGAGCGCTCGCACGAAATCGGCATTCGCATGTCCATGGGCGCTCAAACACGCGACATCTTGAGTCTCGTGCTGCGCGGCGGCTTGCTGCTTACCATTCTGGGACTGGCGATCGGTTTACCCATTGCCTTGCTGATCGCTCGGGGGCTCTCCGGCATCCTCTACGGCGTTCGCGCTGCCGACCCGGCCACGTTTATCGGCCTGCCGCTCGTGCTGTTGGCGGTTTCAGCTCTGGCGTGCTATCTGCCCGCAAGACGCGCGGCGAACCTGGACCCCCTGAAAGCCTTGCGCCACGACTGAAGAGCAGCCATCGGCCGGCCGTTGCACACAAGGAGGTCGCGCCCGAAAGTTGCGCCCACCCGAGTCCGTGTGTCCCCGAGGATGCGAGGGCGAAATGCCCAATCGGGAATACGAACACTAGAGGTTAGGCCAGCACAAACAAACTGTCATTCCGAGCGAAGCGAGGAATCCGCTTTTCTTTCGGTCGTGCCTTCAGGGCCGGGGCTCGACACCTCTGCGCGGATTTAAGTGTGATAGTCTCGAAACGGACGGAAGGTTGGGGCGTTATTCTAATAACGACCAAGGAGCGAGAGTGGAACCACTGATTCAGTTGCGAAATTTGGAGAAAATTTACGAGGCTGGCGGCAGCAAGTTCTACGTTTTGCGCCGCGTGTCGCTGGAAATTCAGCCCGGCGAATTTGTGACGTTCATGGGACCCTCAGGAGCGGGCAAATCCACGCTGCTCAGCATCATCGGGATGCTCGATGGCTCCTGGACGGGCGAATATTACTTCAACGGCGAGCCGGTCCACCGCCTGAACGTCAAGAAGCGCAATGAGCTCCACAAAGCCAATATCGGCTTCGTCTTCCAGAGTTACCACCTCATCGACAACTTGACGGTCTTCGAGAACCTCGAAATCCCGCTGTCCTACAAGAACGTGCCGCACAAAGAGCGCGTCAGCCTTGTTTGCGACATTCTCGACCGCTTCAACATCGTCGGCAAAAAGGACTTGTTCCCCAACCAGCTCTCCGGCGGCCAACAGCAGCTCGTGGGCGTCGCCCGTGCCGTCATTCAAAGCCCCAAGCTGATTCTGGCCGACGAGCCGACCGGCAATTTGCACTCCGCGCAAGGCGAAGAAATCATGGAGCTTTTCCGCAGGCTGAACGAGGCCGGCACCAGCATCATCCAGGTAACGCACTCGGAAAGGAACGCTGCGTATGGCCACCGCATTGTGCAGATGAAAGACGGCTGGGTGGTCAGCGAAACCAGCAATGCCGCCGCGCGAGTGGGCTAAGGGGTTCTTGCGTCCTTCCCGTTTTGGGAATTTGCTGGTAACGGCTCGTTGAACTGAGATTATCTTCCGACACGAATGAAAAACCCTACGATTCATCCCTATCGCGTCCTTGTGGCCGACGATCAGGCGGATATCCGCGACGCGTTGCGCCTGTTGCTCAAGCGGGAGAACTACGAAACGCAAGCAGCGGCATCGCCGGCCGAAGCGCTCGCGGCTATCGAGTCACGCGAATTTGACGCCGTCCTCATGGACCTAAACTATGCCAGGGACACAACTTCCGGCCAGGAAGGCCTCGACTTGCTGAGCCAAATTCAAGCCGCTGACGCCACACTCCCAGTGATCGTGATGACCGCCTGGAGCAGCGTGGAAATCGCCGTAGAAGCCATGCGGCGCGGCGCCCGCGATTTCATCCAAAAGCCATGGGATAACGCCCGCCTGCTGTCTATCCTCCGCACCCAGATCGACCTCCGCAACGCCCTGCGCCAAGCCTCCCGGCTTGAGGCCGAGAATCGCCTCCTCCGCGCCGAATCGCGCCCCACGCTCATCGCCGAAGCGCCCGCGATGCAGCCGGTTCTCGAACTTATTGGGAAGGTTGGGCCGTCCGATGCCAGCGTCCTTATCACTGGCGAGCACGGCACCGGAAAAGAAGTGGTGGCTCAGACTCTTCACGCTCTTTCGCAACGTTCTGGAAAACCAATGGTTACGGTCAACGCCGGCGGCCTCTCCGAAGGCGTTTTCGAGAGCGAACTCTTCGGCCACGTGAAAGGCGCGTTCACTGACGCACGAAGCGATCGCGTTGGCCGCTTCGAGCTCGCCGAGGGGAGCACCCTGTTCCTGGACGAAATCGCCAACGTACCGTTGAACTTACAAGCGAAGTTGCTGCGCGTCCTCGAAACCGGCGAACTCGAACGTGTCGGCTCTTCCTCGACCCGACGAGTCAACGTTCGCGTCCTGGCGGCCACCAACGCGGATGTAAATTCCGAAGCAGCCGCCGGACGCTTCCGCCAGGACCTGCTCTTTCGCCTGAACACCATCGAAATTCATCTTCCCCCCCTGCGTGAACGCCGCGAAGATATCCCCTTGCTAGCACACCACTTCCTGCGCGGCTACGGTCAGCGCTACCGCAAAAGCATTTCCGGCTTTGACCCTGGCGCCACGCAGCTCCTCCTTGAACATCCTTGGCCCGGAAATGTGCGCGAACTCGATCACGCCGTCGAGCGCGGCGTTCTCCTCGCCCAAGGCCAGCTCGTCAGGTCGGCCGACTTGGGCCTGCGCACCGGCTCCGCGGGCGGTGCCGTACGCCTGGAGGAAATGAGCCTCGACGAAGTGGAGCGCCACCTCATCCAGCGCACGCTTTCTCGCCACGATGGCAACGTCAGCCAAGCTGCTAAAGCATTGGGACTTAGCCGCAGCGCGATGTATCGCCGGCTGCAAAAACACGGCTTGGAATGAAACGCTTGAGTTACGAACGTCGCATACAGCTACTGGCGCTGGCGGCGGGACTGCCCGGTTCTTCTATCGCATTGATTCTTCTGTGGAATGGCTCCTATTCGTCGCGAACTGCCTGGACCCTGACATTTCTTATCTTGAGTCTGTGGCTGGGGTTTGCTCTCTCCCTGCGGCAGCGCGTGGTTTTCTCTCTGCAAACCCTGTCGAATCTGCTTTCTGCGATGCGCGAAGAAGATTTTTCCTTCCGCGCCCGCGACGCCAGCAGCGACGACGCGCTGGGCGAAGTGATGATGGAAGTCAACGCACTGAGCGCAACTCTTCGTTCTCAAAGGCTTGGCGCGCTCGAAGCTACCGGCCTGTTGCGGACGGTGATGGAAGAAATCGACGTCGCAATCTTCACGTTCGACAATCACCGGCAGTTGCGGCTTGTGAATCGCGCCGGCGAGCGGCTCCTCTCGAGACCCAGCGAACGGCTTCTGGGGTTCACCGCTGCGGAGCTTGGCCTAGAGGCCTGTCTCGAAGGCGAGCCAGCGCGCACGATGGAACTGAGCTTTCCGGGCGGCTCGGGCCGATGGGGCATGCGCCGCGGCTCTTTCCGCCAAGGCGGCTTACCCCATGATTTGATTGTGCTTAGCGATTTGAGCCGTGCCTTACGAGATGAAGAGCGGCAAGCGTGGCAACGGCTTATCCGCGTACTCGGCCACGAACTCAACAATTCCCTCGCGCCCATTCAATCGGTCGCGCAGAGCCTCGAGAGTGGGCTCGCGGGTACCGCGAATGTGCCTGAGCTGCAAGGCGGCGCTGCTGCTTCGATTCTCGAAGACATGCGTCATGGCCTGGGAATTATCCGCTCTCGCACCGAAGCGCTTGGCCGATTCATGGCCGCTTATGCGCGGCTCGCGCGGCTTCCGCAGCCAAAGCTTGCTCCGATGAATGTGACGGAGTGGATCACACGTGTCGCGAAGCTGGAAGCACGCGCCAAAGTGCGCTTGGAGAAAGGTCCGCCCCTCGTTATTTCCGCGGACGCCGATCAACTTGAGCAGCTCCTGATCAACCTCGTCCACAACGCTGCCGACGCAGCGCACGAGACGGGAGGCGGCGTGAAGCTAACTTGGTCTCGTTACAGCTCTCACCTGGAAGTTTCGGTCCTCGATGAAGGTCCGGGCATCTCGAACACAGCAAATCTCTTTGTTCCCTTCTTCACGACAAAGCCCGGCGGCTCTGGCATCGGTCTTGTACTCAGCCGCCAAATCGCCGAAGCCCACGGTGGCACGCTGACGCTTCAGAATCGCCGTGATGGCCGCGGCTGCGAAGCAATCTTGCGTCTTCCTATCTGATTATTTCTTACTTCGGTCCCTTTCTCCTCTTCGTCACTGTTCGCTTCGTCACTAGATACGACATGACAGGCTGAAGGCCTGTCCTACAAAAAACGCCAGCTGGAAGCTGGCGCTATCGGTCCATTTTGGAACTGGCGCGGGCCCAAACGGGACACGCCGGAAAGTTCAGTGCACGCGCGCTACGAATTGTCCCCCGAGAAATCCGGCAATGCACTCAAAAGGTGAAGCTTAACGGTTCGATTTGAATTTGCTTATGGATTGGCCTGTCTTGTGCCTTTCCGTTCACGAACACTGGAGCGCGAAAAGGCCGCATGAGATTCGGGACCATACTGCAAAAGATGGCTGTAGCGGCTTGTCTCACCTTTGCGGCTTGCGGGGCCGTTGCCGCGCAGTCTTCTCAAGCGGCTGGAGAACAAAAATCGCAAGACGAGGCGAAACCGGAGCAACCGAAAGAGAATGCGGCCGACGAGCGCAATGGTTCTCCGATGCCGAAGGCAAAATCCACCATCCTTCCTGACAACGACCTGGGGCTGCTGATCAAGGACCTTGCGAGCGACCAAAAAGCGATTTGGACAAGTCCGGCGCGCCTTCGGATGGGTGATGCAACGTGGCTGGTGCCGTTCGCAGGCCTCACTGCGGGATTTTTGGTGACGGATCACGATGCCGTTTTACATTTATCGAACTCTCCCACGACGCTGCGCCACTACACGAGTTTTTCAAACTACGGCATCGCCGGAATGGCTGGCGCCGGCGCTGGTCTCTACCTGCTGGGGAAAGTGACGCACGACGAGCACAAGCGCGAGACCGGTCTGCTGAGTGGCGAGGCTGCCCTCGACGGCTTGTTTGTCGCGACGACATTGCAGTATGCATTCGCCCGAGAAAGGCCGAGCGTCGACAGCTATCACGGCAAATTCTTCCAAGGCGGCAATTCATTTCCTTCGGACCACGCAACAACCGCCTGGGCGATCGCCAGCGTTATCAGCCACGAGTATCCGGGTCCATTCACAAAGATCTTCGCGTATGGCGCCGCCGCTGCCATCACGTATGCCCGTGTACGTGGAGGAAACCACTTCCCCGCCGATGTGTTCGTGGGCAGCGGCATGGGCTGGCTGACCGGCTGGCAGGTTTATCGCGCACACCACAAACCGGAATTAGGCGGCGGCATGGCGGAAGATCTCTCCGATACGCCGGTGCTCGCAACCGAGCGCACGCCCAGCCAGATGGGATCACCATACGTACCGCTCGATAGCTGGATTTATCCCTTATTTGATCGCTTGATCGCTTCAGGCGCTATCACCGACGCGATTCTCGGCATGCGTCCCTGGACCAGGCTGGAATGCGCCAGAATGATTTCTGAGGCCGGCGACCGCCTGCAGGATGCGAGCCCTTCTTCCCTGCCCGTGCAGCTCTACGACTCGCTTCGCCACGAGTTTGTCCCCGAGGTTACGCTGCTCGCAGGCGGCAGCAACCGCGCCATCCATCTCGAATCCGTCTACGTGCGCGCTGCGGAGATTTCCGGGCCGCCACTTACAGACGGCTACCACTTCGGCCAAACGCTCTACAACGACTACGGCCGACCATTCCAGCAGGGCTTCAACAGCATCGCCGGATTTTCCGGCTGGGCAACCGAGGGACGCTGGGTTGTCTACGCCCGCGGAGAATATCAGCACGCTCCCGCGGGGCCCGAGAACTCCGCCGCAGTGCAATCGGCATTGGATGCCATCGACGATAATCCCGAGCGGCCGGCAACCCCGCAACCTGAGCGAAATCAAGCGCGACTTCTCGACGCGTACGTAGGGCTCAACCTCGCGAACTGGCAACTCTCTTACGGCCAAGAGAGCCAATGGTGGGGACCGGGCGAAAGCGGTCCGTGGCTTTTCACCGATAACGCCTCGCCGGTGCGGATGTTCCACATCGACCGCGTCTCGCCATTTCGATTGCCGTGGATCGGGCGAATTCTTGGTCCGATGAAGTGGGACGCGTTCTTTGGCAGACTTCAAGGAAATCAGCTTTCGCCCGCGCCGTTTTTCCACGGGGAAAAAATCAGCTTTAAGCCGACGCCCAATCTTGAGTTTGGCTTCACGCGCACCGTCGAAGTCGGCGGACCGGGACGTCCGTTCACGCTGGATCGGCTTTTTCTTACCTATTTCAGCGCAACGAGCTACGTGGATAAGCCGGCGCTGAAAGACCCGGGAAAGCGCGATGGCGGTTTCGATTTCAGCTATCGCGTCCCGCTTCTCCGCAAATGGCTCACGATTTACGACGATTCGATGTCCGCCGACGACCCATCGCCGCTCGCGGCCCCGCGCCGGGCTACCTTCAGTCCGGGGCTCTACCTCACACAATTCCCGGGCATTCCGAAGCTCGACCTCCGTGTCGAAGCTCCGCTGAGTAACACCGTCGCCGGAGACGTTCCGGGACGCTACATCTATTGGGACAACTACTATCACGACCTCTATACCAACCGGGATTTCCTGATGGGCGATTGGGTGGGCCGGGACGGGTCGGGGATTCAGGCCTGGAGCCGCTATTGGCTGACGCCAAAAAATTCCATTCAGTTCGGTTACCGGCACGAAAAAGTAGACAACAAGTTCATTCCGAATGGCGGCACGATCAATGATGCGTCGGTTCGCGCGGACTATTGGATAAAATCAACGGTAGGGGTTTCGGCGTTTGTTCAGTATGAGCAGTGGCGATTCCCGCTTCTCGCGCCCGGCCTTCAAAAAAACGTAACCGCATCGCTACAAGTCACTTACTGGCCCGAAACTCGCCGGCATTAACACGCATTTAGAGGCGTTGGCCTCTGGCAGTTGTCAACGCCATTTAGCCCTCACAAAATCCTTAGATTCGTCTCATCACTTTCTAAGACACTAGTGGATAAGTTATGGAGTCACACAGAGGCTGTTCGACTGAACCGCGATTGAGTTGCACTGGTCGCCGCGTCCAGCGGAACGATTTCCCAGCGAGCGCCGGCCGGTTTAACATATCCGGCCACCAGAACGGCGCATCACAATGATATTACTGACGGCGCACCGCACGGGAGACGGGACAAGGAGTGTTGCGTGAGGGATTTGATTTTCACGTTGGCAACGATTGGCTTTTTCCTGGTCGCGATTGGTTATTTGCGCGGCTGCGAGCGGCTGAAGTAAGCGGAGATTCCGAATGTTTGAAAATGTTGCCCTGATTGTTATCGGGCTTTTGCTGTTTGGCTACTTAATGTACGCGCTGCTTAAACCGGAGAATTTTTAATAATGACCGCGAATGGCTGGTTTCAGATCGGTCTTTACGTGCTGGTGCTGTTCCTCATCACCAAGCCAGTGGGACTTTTTCTGACGCGCGTTTTTGAGCGGCAGAAGACATTTCTCGATCCAATCCTGCGTCCCGTGGAACGGCTGATTTATCGCGTTTGTGGCGTGGACGAGACTGAAGAAATGCGCTGGACGAAATACGGCACAGCGATGCTGCTTTTCAGTGCTGTTTCTTTGGTCCTGCTGTATCTGATGGAGAGGCTGCAGCAATGGCTGCCGTGGAATCCGCAGAAATGGGCGAATGTGGCGCCGGACCTTGCGTGGAACACGGCGGTCTCGTTCACCACAAATACGAATTGGCAAGCGTACACGCCGGAAACCACGATGAGCTATCTCACCCAGATGGCGGGGTTGGCGTATCACAACTTCGCTTCAGCGGCGGTAGGTATCGCGCTGGCAATCGCGGTGATTCGAGGAGTTTCGCGGCATGAAACGAAAACCCTCGGCAACTTTTGGGTGGATTTGACGCGCTGTTTTCTGTGGGTGCTTTTGCCCGTGAGCCTCGTCGGCTCGCTGGTGCTGGTCTCGCAAGGCGTGGTGCAAAACCTGAAACCCTACACAACGGCCCAACTCGTCGAGCCGCAAGTCGTACAGACCCAGGGAACGGATGGTAAGACGACAACGCAAACGGTGACGCAACAAGTGATTGCAACCGGCCCAACGGCGTCGCAAGAAGTCATCAAAATGTTCGGTACGAACGGTGGCGGATTCTTTTACGCGAACAGTGCGCATCCCTACGAGAATCCGACGCCCTTCACGAACTTCTTCGAGATGCTGCTGATTTTCGTGATTCCCTCCGGCCTGACGTACACGCTCGGACGGATGACGAAATCGCAGGGGCACGGCTGGGCTGTGTGGAGCGCCATGTTGGCGCTGTTTCTCGTGGGCGTTAGCGCGGCGTACTGGGCGGAGGCGAAAGGAAATCCTCAGTTTGCCGGCGTCGACCAGACGGCGAGTGTGATGCACTCTGGCGGAAATATGGAAGGCAAGGAAGTTCGCTTCGGCATCGCCAACTCGGCGCTTTTTGCCACGGTAACGACCGATGCAAGTTGTGGCGCCGTGAACGGCATGCACGATTCCTACACGCCACTAGGTGGCATGGTGCCTCTTGTGAACATCATGCTCGGCGAAGTTATTTTCGGCGGAGTGGGTTCCGGGCTATACGGAATACTCGTGTTCGTGATTCTTGCAGTCTTTATCGCGGGATTGATGGTGGGAAGAACTCCGGAATACTTGGGCAAGAAAATTGAGGCGTTCGACGTGAAGATGGCGATGCTTTCAGTGCTTATCACTTCGCTCACGATTCTTGTTTTTGCGGCTGTCGCCGTCGTCTCAAAATTTGGCATTTCGAGCATTTCGAATCCGGGGCCGCACGGGCTCTCCCAGATTCTCTACGCATATACGTCCGCGGTTGGAAACAACGGCTCGGCATTCGGCGGACTGAACGCGAACACGCTTTGGTACAACTCGAGCACAGCCATCGCGATGCTGCTCGGAAGATTCTTTGTCGTGATTCCCATTCTTGCCATCGCCGGAAATCTCGCGAGAAAAAAGGTGAGTCCGGCGTCGTTGGGTACTTTCCCGGTGACCGGTCCTCTCTTTACGATTCTTCTCGTGTCGACGATCTTAATCGTTGGCGCGCTTACTTTTTTCCCAGCTTTGAGCCTCGGTCCGATTCTGGAACATCTGCTCATGTATTCCGGCAAGGCGTTTTGAGGAGACCTGCTTAAGAAATCCATGGACCGCGCATCCCAAGTAAAGTCGAAGGCCCTCACGGACACAAAGACCCTGAAGGTTGCCATTGTGGATTCGTTCCGTAAGCTGAATCCACGCACGATGGTGAAGAATCCCGTCATGTTTGTCGTGGAAGTTGGCGCGCTGCTCACTTCGATTCAGCTGGTGCGCGATGCCATGCACCATGGCGGTCAACTCCTCTTCGGGTTGCAGATTACGTTGTGGCTATGGTTCACCGTGCTTTTCGCCAATTTTGCCGAGGCCATGGCCGAAGGCCGCGGCAAAGCGCAGGCCGATACGTTGCGCAAAGCCAGAGCCGAGACGGAGGCGCGGCGGCTGCGGCCGGACGGTTGCACCGACTATATTCCCAGCTCCAAGCTACGCTCGGGTGACCTGGTACTGGTAGCTGCGGGAGAGTTTGTCCCGGGTGATGGCGAAGTTGTCGAAGGCGTGGCGTCGGTCGATGAGTCCGCGATTACGGGAGAGTCAGCCCCGGTGATTCGCGAATCGGGCGGCGACCGCTCTGCCGTAACGGGTGGAACGCGCGTGTTGTCGGATGAAATTCGCGTGCGCATCACTTCGAACCCCGGCGAAACTTTTCTTGACCGGATGATTGCCCTCGTCGAAGGAGCGTCGCGCCAGAAGACGCCGAATGAGATTGCTCTGAATATTTTGTTAGCTGGGTTGACGATCATTTTTCTGATGGCCGTCGTGACGCTGCAGCCCTTCGCGATTTACTCGGGCGCCCCTCAAACCATTTTCGTGCTCGTGTCTCTGCTGGTTTGCCTGATCCCTACGACCATCGGCGGACTTTTGTCCGCGATTGGCATTGCGGGCATGGACCGGCTGATTCAGCGCAACGTGATTGCGATGTCCGGTCGCGCGGTGGAGGCCTCCGGTGACGTCGACGTCCTGCTTCTCGACAAAACTGGCACGATCACGCTCGGCAACCGGCAGGCAACTTCGTTTCACACTTGTCCTAGCGTTACGGAAGGGGACCTTGCGAGCGCGGCGCAGCTTGCTTCGTTTGCGGACGAAACGCCGGAGGGCCGCTCCATTGTCGTGTTGGCAAAAGACAAATATGGATTGCGAGGCCGCGAACTTGCGCCGCACAACCCCGTTTTCATTCCGTTTTCTGCGCAGACCCGCATGTCGGGCGTCGACATGGACGGCCAGGAAATTCGCAAGGGCGCCCCGGAAGCCATCAATAAATATGTCGCGGAGAAAGGGCAAGTTGTTCCCGAAGAAATAAAACACATCGTGCGCGAGATTGCGAATGGCGGGGGCACTCCGCTTCTGGTCACGCAAAATCGCCATGTGCTCGGCGCGATTGCGCTTACGGACATTGTAAAAGGCGGGATGCGCGAGCGATTCGAACACCTGCGCGCGATGGGCATTCGCACCATGATGATTACGGGTGACAATCCGCTGACCGCAGCCGCCATCGCCCGCCAGGCCGGTGTGGACGATTTTCTCGCCGAAGCCAAGCCCGAAGACAAGATGGCGTTGATCAAGCGCGAACAAGCGAAGGGCAAGCTTGTCGCCATGACGGGCGACGGCACTAACGATGCGCCGGCCCTTGCGCAAGCCGACGTCGGCGTGGCCATGAACACCGGCACGCAAGCTGCAAAAGAAGCGGGCAATATGGTCGACCTCGACTCGAATCCGACCAAGCTCATCGAAATCGTCGAGATCGGCAAGCAATTGCTCATCACTCGCGGCGCGCTGACGACTTTTTCCGTGGCCAACGACGTGGCAAAATATTTCGCGATTATTCCAGCGATGTTCAAGGCGGCATTCCCGCAGCTGGAAGTGCTGAATATTATGGGCCTTCGAACGCCGGAGTCCGCGATTCTCTCCGCGGTTATTTTCAACGCGTTGATCATCATCGCGCTCATACCGCTGGCGCTGCGCGGCGTGCGTTACCGTCCGCTTGGAGCTGCCGCGCTGCTGCGCCAGAACCTTCTGATTTATGGTCTCGGAGGAATCGTCGCGCCGTTCCTCGGGATCAAGTTGATTGACATGCTTGTCACCTATCTGCACATGGCGCCGGGTGGAACTCTATGAAACAGCATCTGCGAATTGCGATTCTCA
>DASXMM010000053.1:0-5661 GCA_036495665.1 Candidatus Acidiferrum sp.
AATGTTAAAAAAACGATGAGATTCCGCTGCGGAAAGGGCGTTCCATCCGCCAGCGTCTCCGGCAAAGAAAGCGCCGCAGCCAGCGCAATGACGCCGCGCATTCCCGTCCAGCCCACGACGAAAATTTGCCGCACCGACGGCATCTTTACGTTCTGGTGCAGCAACCGCCTGCGGATCAAATTCGCGAGATAAGCGCCTGGAAACATCCAAATCATGCGCAGCAGAATCACAATTACGCTGAAAAGCACCCCATATTGCAACAGTTCGCGAAAGCTATACTCGCGAATTCCCGCGAGGACGAACGGCAATTGCAGCCCGATCAACATGAATACCAGCCCGTTCAGCACAAACGTCAGCGAGTCCCACACCGCCCACGCCTGCATCCGTACACTCGCTGAAAAAAAGTGCGAACTGTGCCGGCTCATGTACAAACCGCATGCGACCACCGCCAGCACGCCGGAAGAATGAATCGCTTCCGCGCCGAGATACACCACGTAAGGAACTACAATACTCAGCGTGATCTCGATGGGGCCGTCGTCGATGCGCTTATGAATCGCTTCCATCACGAATCCTACGACCAGCCCGAGCAAGACCGCCGCCACGGTCAGATAGCCCAACCGCCAGAGACCGCTGCCGAGCGTCGGAGTCACTCCGGTAACCACCATCGCCACAGCAAACTCCAGCGCCAGGAGGCCGGTGGCGTCGTTCAAGAGACTCTCGCCTTCGAGAACGTCGACGATACCTTGGGGCAATCCCACGCGCTTGGCGATCGACGTCGCCGCGATTGCGTCCGTCGTCGCTACGACTGCTCCCAAGACAAACCCAAGCCTCCAGTCGAACCCGGCGAACACCCACTTCGCTGTTCCCGCTACCCCCACAACGGTAAATCCCACCAGCCCGAAGGCCAGAAAACAAATGCTGACAAGATCGAATTTGAATTCGCGCCACGGGATTAGCCACGCTCCGCTGTAGAGCAGGGGCGGCAAAATAACCAGAAAAATCACGTCCGGGTTTAGCGTGATCTTCGGAATCCCGGGGACAAAACTTAGGAAGAGGCCTGCGATCACGAGGACGATCGGATAGGGGGTGTGCAGTTTCCGCGCGAGCGCCGCAAACATCACCACGAACACGAGCAGCAGCAAGAACACCAGCTCAAACGCGTGTATTCCGCCGCCGCCCATATCGCCTCAGGTCCTCTCGACCTGAAGATACAGCACCAGTCCTTCCATTTCCTAACTGCTTCTGTGCACGGCTCGGACTTGCGCTTATGGCGCTTTCACGATGATGTTCGCTATGTTTTTCTCGCGCAGCATGGCGTTGAAGGCCGCCACGTCCTTGGCGACGAGCTGCTGCATTTCTTGCTGGGATTCGTCGCCCTGCTGCTTCAATTCCTGCTGGACGGTTGTTTGTTGCGTGGTGGGCGGAAAATCGGCAGAGCTGCCGACCTGGTCCGCAAGGTAGCTGATTTTTTGCAGCAGCATCGGCAAATAGCGGACGTCGTCCTGGCCTCTGCCGGTGGCTTTGAGCTGCACTACCTTGCCTTCAGCGGCAACCAGCTTTTCCGCGAGGTCATCGGACGCTTTCTTGATGGCTTTTGAAGCGTCGTCTGTTCCCAATTGCTTTTCAAGGGCGGCGAGTTGCGCGCGGATGGATTCGATTTGGTTGACGCTTTCGGCCAGCGCGCTCATTTCATCGCGAAGCGCCGACACCACTTGAAGCTGCGCTTGGATGTCGGTCTCGCTCCCGGTTGAGTGCGGATCCTTTAGCACGTTGAGCTTCTGACTGGATTTCTCGTCGCCAACCGTCAGAGTCACGGTGTAAGTTCCCGGCGGGACAAGCAGCGCAATGCGGTCCACCGCCGGAGCGGCACGCCACCCTTCCGGACCAAACGGCACGTCTGGTGAATAGGTCGGCGCTGTTCTCAGTTTGACTTCCGTGGCTTGCTCACCACGCAAGTTCCACCACACGCGGTTGATTCCGGGCTTCGCTTCGCACGGCGGAGTGCCTCTGGCACCTTCGCCCCCGCCACCTCCTCCTCCGCCAGGAGCACCCGCCCCGCCAGCCCGCTGAGCGCCCTCGGTTCGCGGCGCGCGGCATTCGATTTCGCGAACGGTTTTCCCGCTCGCATCGGCGATCGTCAGTTTTGCGCGATCCTTCTCGCCAAGTTTCGACTTCAGATGAAAATTGATCGAGGCGCCGTAAGGCGGATTATGTCCCGCGGTCGGATCCGCGAAAACTCCTGCAGGCTGCGCAACCGTCCGGAATCGGTAAGCGTCGCGCGGAGCGAATAGATGCGCGTTGGAGGCCAGCGCTTCCGCCGTCAACTGTTGCAGCGGCGTGATGTCATCCAGGATCCAGAAACCGCGCCCGTACGTTGCCAAATCCAGATCATGGAAGCGTTCTTGCACCGCGATCCAGTAAACCGGCGCGTGCGGCAAGCTACTCTGCAAGGGCTGCCAGTTTTTTCCATCGTCGAACGAAACGTAGAGCCCGTTTTCGGTCCCCACATACAGCAAGCCTTTGCGCACGGGATCCTCGCGCACACAATGCGCATAGCTCAGCATGCTGTGCGGAATACCGTTGGTGATTGCCGTCCATGTCTTCCCGTAATCCGTCGTCTTGTAAACAAACGGATCGCGATTGTTCACCTGATGCCCATCCACGGTGAGGTACGCCGTCCCTGCATCGTAGCGCGACGCCTCGATGTTGCTGATCGTTCCCCAATCCAACATGCCGGGAATATTTTTTGTGACGTTGGTCCAATTCTTTCCACCATCGCGCGTGATTTGCACTAGACCGTCATTGGTTCCCGCCCAAATGAGGCCCGCCTCTCTCGGCGATTCGGCGATTGCGAACACCGTCCCCGCATATTCCACGCCGATGTTGTCTGGAGTAAGCCCGCCGGAGCTTCCTTGCCGGCTCTTGTCATTCCGCGTCAAATCCTCCTTGCTGATCACCTGCCAGCTGTTTCCCCCGTCCGTGGTGACGTGCACAAACTGGCTCCCCACATAAATCTTGTTGTGATCATGAGGCGAAATCGCGATCGGAAATTCCCAGTTGAAGCGATACTTCACTTCTGCCGCCGTTGCGCCGGAGACATTTACAGGCCAAACCTCGATCTCGCGCCACTGGCGGTTTCGCTCATCAAAGCGCGTTACCGCTCCGCTGACGCTGCCTGAGCCCGTGCCGCTCGACCAGATAATGTTGTTATCGACCGGGTCTGGGACGGCGAAGCCGCTCTCGCCGCCCGCGATCGGATGCCAAACGCTGCGCGGAATCTGGCCTGCTCCTCCACCTCCGCCAAAACCGCCAAACTGCAAGCTGTTGCTCGGCCCGCGGTAAGACGATCCGTCCTGCTTGTTTCCGTAAACGAAGTAGGGAATCTGGTCGTCCACCGTCACGTGATAAATCTGCGCGATGGGAAGCTGAATGTGGTCCCACGTTTTGCCGCGATTCACGGAGATACTCACGCCGCCGTCGTTGACCACCGCCATCCGGTCTCCATTGGTCGGATCGATCCACATCTCGTGGTTGTCTCCGCCGGGGCTCGCGGGCATGTTCGTGAGCGTGTGCCCGCCATCCAGCGTTCGCGAAAACGCCGAAGTGAAGAAATACACTTCATTTTCGTTGTCCGGCGAAATCTCCTCGCGCGTGTAATAGTGCGTCCGCCCGCGAATTTGCCGGTCGGAATTGACCAATTGCCAGTTCTCGCCGCCGTCATCGGAGCGCCACAGTTGCCCGCTCTGCGTGGGCTTGCCGTCCAGTGGCACACCGTCGCCGGTCTCGATCAGCGCATAAACGCGATTGGAGTCTTTTTGCGCGACGCGCACGGCAATCCTTCCCACCGGCGCGTGAGGCAAACCATGGCCTTCCAGCCGCTTCCAACTCGCCCCACCGTCGCTGGACTTGAACAATCCACTCCCTGCTCCTCCGCTTGTCCGCCCCCACGTGTGAATCTCGACCTGCCACATTCCCGCAAACAAAATTCGTGAGTTGTTCGGATCCATCCCCATGTCCGAGCAACCGGTGTTTTCGTCAACAAAAAGCACCTTCTCCCAATTCTTTCCGCCATCCGTTGTGCGAAAGACGCCCCGCTCCGGCTGCGGCCCATACGCGTGGCCGAGCGCGCACGCCAGCACGATGTCCGGATTACGCGGGTCAATCAGGACGTTGCCGATTCGTCCGGTCTTCTCGAGCCCCATCAACGCCCAGGTCTTGCCCGCGTCCGTTGATTTATATATTCCGCTGCCGACCGAGATGTGGCTTCGAATATACGATTCGCCCGTACCGGCCCACACGATGTTCGGATCACTCACCGCCACGGCCATCGATCCAATCGACGACACCGGCTGCGAGTCAAAAACTGGATCCCAATGCACTCCGCCATCCGTGGTTTTGAAAATTCCGCCCGAGGCCGCCCCCACATAGTAAATGTATGGGCTGCCCGGTACTCCGGCCACCGCCGTGGTGCGATTGCCCACTGGCCCGATATAGCGAAACTGCAGCTGGCTGTAAACGTCAGGATTGATCTGCGGCTGCTGTGCCTGAACAAATCGCCCGCCACCGAGAATTGTCACTACTCCGGCTAGTAGAATCAGACCCACGTGCTTTGACATGGTGCACCTCATTCGCTCAGTTGTGCCTGGGATTGCGCGGATGATACTTGTGACGCGTTCGGACGTCAATGGCCCCACGCGGCTTCTTCGGGGCGGTGCGGCGGTGGATGCTGGACGGGAAGCAACCCCGGCGTTATCCTGAAGCTCGTAAGTCTCGAACGGCTACGCGAATCGAAAGGGAGTTTGCAGGAATGCAACACATCATCCGGTTGTCAAAAATAAAATCCTTGGCAATGACTGCCTTGACGGTCGCGGTCTTTTCAACCGCGCTGTTTTTCTCACAGCCCCTCGCGGCCCAGCAAACGGGCCCGCTGCCGCCGCCTCCGTCCTACTCTGCACCAACGCCGCTGCCACAGCCCAGCTCAGGCCCGGTATTGAAAACCGCGCCTCACCAGACCACCACCGAATCCCCGCTCACGACTGACCAGCCCAAGATCCCCCCCGATCAAATCGTCCAGAAATTCGCCGAGCGCGAACTCGAGTTTAAAAAAGAGCGCGACAACTACACCTACACGCAAACTTTCGTGATTCAAACGATCGACGAATATTCCGGCCGCCCCGACGGTGAATATCGGATGACCAGCGACATCCTCTTTACGCCCGCCGGCAAGCGCTACGAACACGTCACCGACGCGCCCGCCCCATCACTTCAGCGAATCTCCATGTCACAGCAGGATTTCGATGACCTCGAGCATGTTCAGCCATTTGTGTTAACTTCCGACGAAGTCCAGAAATACGACGTCAAATACGTTGGCCAGCAGCAAGTCGACGAAATCGACGCCTACGTTTTCGACGTCGCTCCGAAGAAACTCGAAAAAAATCAGCGTTACTTCCAGGGCCGCATCTGGGTTGACCAAAAGAATTACGGCATTGTCAAAACCGATGGCAAAGCCGTTCCCGACATCAAGAAGCACGGGCAGGAAAACGTCTTCCCACGTTTTGAAACCTTCCGCGAAAATATTGAAGGCAACTACTGGTTCCCGACCTACACGCACTCCGAAGACACGCTGCAATTCAGCGGCGGCGGCGTCCGCATTCGCATGAC
>DASXMM010000054.1:0-8609 GCA_036495665.1 Candidatus Acidiferrum sp.
CTCAATCATGCGCGCTGTATCCTGCAGAACGGTCAGCGTCGTCAGCCCAAGAAAATCCATCTTCAACAGGCCGATGCGCTCCAGCGCATTCATGTCGTACTGCGTCGTGATTTCATCCCGGTTCGTCTTATAAACCGGCACTACATCCGTCAGCGGACGGGACGAAATCACAACGCCGGCCGCATGCGTCGAAGCATGTCGCGCCAAACCCTCCAACCGCAGCGCAACAGCCATCAAATCCTTCAGCTTCTCATCGCTATTAATGGCGGCCTTCAGCTGCGGCGCCTCGGCAAGCGCCGTCTCCAGATCGATCCCGAGCGTCGTAGGAATCAGTTTCGCAAGCCGATCGACTTCTCCGTACGGGATGTCCATCGCTCGGCCAACATCCTTTACCGCCGCCTTCGCCGCCATCGTGCCGAACGTAATGATCTGCGCAACGTTGTCCCGCCCGTACTTCTGCGTGACGTATTCAATCACTTCCCCGCGCCGCCGCATGCAAAAATCAATATCAATATCCGGCATCGACACGCGCTCTGGATTCAGAAACCGCTCAAAGAGCAGGTTGTATTGCAGCGGGTCAACGTCCGTAATGCGCAGCGCGTAACTCACGAGGCTGCCCGCCGCCGATCCGCGCCCCGGCCCCACCGGCACATCCTGCGCCCGCGCGTAATGAATAAAATCCCACACAATCAAGAAGTACCCCTCATACCGCATCTTCTTGATCATCTCGATTTCAGACGTCAACCGCCGCTCATACTCCGCCAACGGGTTATGCAATAGCCCTTGTTGTGCGAGACGCTCCAAATAAGGAACGCGCGTAGCAAATCCCTCGCGCACCACGCGCTCAAAGTAACTGCCGGGAGTGAGCCCCTCCGGAACCTTAAACTCCGGAAACGGATTCGGAATCCGCTCAATCTTGACGTTGCACCGCGCCGCAATATCCACTGTCCGGCTCAACGCATCCGGCAATTCGCCAAACACTTGCGCCATCTCCGCAGCCGTCTTGAAGTAGAACTGGTCCGTCTGAAATTTCATCCGATGAGTGTCGCTCATCGTCTTGCCGGTCTGAATGCACA
Source organism: Candidatus Acidiferrum sp. (assembly GCA_036495665.1). GTDB lineage: Bacteria > Acidobacteriota > Terriglobia > Acidiferrales > UBA7541 > Acidiferrum. The sequence continues at coordinate 1,077 of DASXMM010000054.1, forward strand.
GCAAAACTTCCTGCGCGTGCGCGTCGCCATGATGCAAATAGTGGCAATCGTTCGTCGCCACCAGCGGAATCCCGGTTTCTTTCGACAGCCGCACCAGCTCCCGATTCACACCTTGCTCAATCTCGAGTCCCTGGTCCTGAATCTCCAGAAAAAAGTTCCCTTTGCCGAATACGTCGCGCAACCGGTACGCGTTCTCGCGCGCCTGATCATATTTCTCGTCGACAACGGCCTCGGTCACCGCACCGCGCAGGCACGCCGATAGCGCAATCAAGCCCTTGCCATGTTTCGCGAGCAGGTCGTAGTCGATCCGTGGTCTGTAGTAAAACCCTTCGAGGAAACCCGAAGAAACCAGCTTGATTAAATTGTGATAGCCTTCGAGCGATTCGCAGAGCAGCACCAGGTGGTTGCTTCCCCGCATCCCGGGTTCGGCCTCGCCGCCGCGGTCTTGACCATTAGCGGCCCCGTTCGTTTTTTCACCCCGGTCGTGCCGGCTGCCCTTCGCCACATACACTTCGCAGCCGATGATCGGCTTAACGTCGCGCTTGCTTGCTTCATTAAAAAAGTTGGCGGCGGCAAAGAGATTCCCGTGGTCGGTGACAGCTACCGCCGGCATTTTCTGCCGCGAAGCCTCATCCAGTAACTCCGACGTTTCGCACGCCCCGTCGAGCAGACTGAAATCTGTATGAACGTGGAGATGAACAAACTGCGGCTGACCCATGGATCTCGATTCTAGAACGCTCGCGCAAGAATTGCGACTCGCATTCTCACGTTTTCAACAGGCGCGCAGTTCCTTGCGAAATACCGCGCAAAGCACCGCGTGACGGATCGCTCGTCGCCCAGTGGTCGTCGATTATTTTCGCCCGCTGCTCTTCTTGCCGCCCGCCGCGTGCTTAGCCCGTTCGCCCGCCGCTTTATGTTTTGCAGCTTGCTTCAGCATCACCGGGTGATTCTTGTGCGATTGCCCATGCGCCGCTTTCGTAGGTGCGCCTTTTTCAGGTGTTGCTCCAGCTCCCGAAGCCGCAGGCTGCTTCTCCGCGCTCTTCGGCTTCTTTTCTTTTTCTTTCTTTTTCGGCTGCTCTTTGATGCCGGACAATTTACGCAAAATCTTCACGCGTTCTTCCGGCGTCTTCCCACGCCCCGTCAGCTGCATCCCGAACACCTGCTCGACGATAGCATCGAACTTCGCTCCGCGAGCGTAACCCAAAGTTTCCAGCTCGTTCGCCACCATCGGCAACGACGAACGAATCGGCCTCCACTTATGCAGATACGCCCGTATCTTCGAGAGCGCGGCCGAATTGCTCGACTCCGCGAGCATGTAAGCGAGTCGATCCACCGGCAACTTTTCGAGAAACTTGTAAGCATCCAGCGGTGCATTCAGCTTGCGTCCGATCAACTCCTTCTGGTCCGCCAGCACTTCCTTCTCGAAGTTTAAAATCACATCCGCTTCCGCCGACCGGAATCCCGCTTTCGAGAGAACGTTGCTCTGTTCCCGATCTTTCAGCCGCCCAAGAATTGCCAGCATCATCGGCGTTGCCAGTTTCGGACGAACGCCCGCAGTGAACAAGTCCTCGCGAACCTTCATTAACCGGTTAATCGCCTCGTAATTCGGGTGCCGCTTTGCCAGTGCCGGGCTTATCGCTTCCAGCAGGTCGTGCTCTTCCCACTCCTTCAGCACCACCGCCGGCCGCTCCTCACGCGCCACAGCGCGCAACTCCGCTCCCGCGTCTTCAGGAGCGATCGTGTGGTGCAACTCGCGTTCAATCGCCAGGTCAAACCACTCCTGCGTGCGCGCCTCGATCTTGAAACCCATGCGTGCCGCAAAGCGCAAAACGCGCAGCAACCGCGCCGGCTGATTCGTGAAGCTGTGAATCGTCAGCGCCCGCACCTCGGCGCGTTCAATGTCCGAAAGCCCGTTGGTGGGATCCAACAGCAATCCGCGCGAAGCGGGGTTCAACGAAATAGCGATCGCGTTCAGCGAAAAGTCCCGCCGCCGCAAGTCCTCCATGATCGTCGACCAACGAATCTCCGGCCGCGTCCCAGGGCGCACATAATGGTCATCCCGCGCCGCCGATATGCTCCCATCGACATCTCCGGCAAAAAGAATCTCGATTTGGCGAAACTTCTCGTCCTCAGACAGAATCTTCGCGCCACCCTTTTCCAACTCGCGCGCGATCTTCGACGGATTCCCTTCCACCGAGAAATCCAGATCGCGCAGCGACGCTCCTGTAACAAGGTCGCGCACCGTCCCGCCCGTCAGGTACACGTTGAACCCCATGGCGGCTGAGAGCTCCTGCACGCGCATCATGGCCGCTCGCTGTTCGGGTGACAGCCGGCTTTCCAGCAGAAACATATAATCTGGCATCGCACTCCTTCACGTTCTGGATGCCCGCGCTGACTGCCGCGGAGGCAACCGCAATTAGATCCCAGGGCCGCCGCGCCTCAAGCGCGCGGGTGATGCGCCTTGTAAATCTGCTTCAACCGCTCTTCCACCACGTGCGTATAAATCTGGGTCGTGGAAATGTCAGCGTGGCCCAACATGAGCTGTACAGACCGCAAGTCCGCGCCGCGTTCCAGCAAATGCGTCGCAAAGCTGTGCCGCAGCATGTGTGGCGTCAGGGCAACCCTCAACCCTGCGCGCCTTCCGTAGGACGATAGAATCTTCCACACGCCGACCCTGCTGAGTGCCGCGCCGTTCCGGTTTACAAACAACGACGGGTTCGCGGCCTTCTTTCCCAGGAGCTTCGGCCGCGCATCGCGAAGATATTTTTCAACGATGCTCAGCGCTTTTTTTCCCGCCGGAACAATCCGTTCCTTATCGCCTTTACCGATGCAACGAATGCAGCCAACCTTCATGTCGAGATCCGTCACACGAAGCCCAGTCAACTCCGAGACCCGCAAACCGCTCGAATACAGCACTTCCAGCATGGCCCGGTCGCGCAAGCCGATAGGCGTCTTGGCATCCGGTTGTGCCAGCAAGCGATCCACTTCCTCGAGCTTCAGATATCCCGGCAAAGCTCGCCGAATCTTCGGCGACTCGAGGGTCAGCGACGGATCGCTGGTGATCATCTCCTGCATCTGCGCGAACCGGAAAAAATTCCGCAGCGTCACCAGGTGCCGCGCCACCGTTCGGCTCTCCAGCTTTTCCCGGTACAGGCTTGCTAGAAAATCCACCAGAACATCGCGGCTGATGCTCTCCACCGCAAGCTTTTGTTTTTGGGTGAAGGCATGCAATCTCGCCAAATCCCGCTGGTACGCTTCGACCGTATTGGCCGAGAGACCCTTCTCCACCCGGACATGCGTCAAAAATTGCGAAATAGCAGGCGTAAGTTCCATCACGCGTCCCCGTATCCATTTCCGGCGCCAGCTCGACGTCGCGTGGCGATCCCGTACACCTCGTGTATCTCATGACAGCGGAAGAGCCACGCCAGCGCCAAATAAAGAGCCGTCGCCCCAATGATAAGCCCTGAAAAAACGAGTAGCTGTACGAGGAACCGCGAGTGCGCCGTAAACTCGGTGTAGTGATTCCCCAACCAGCAAGCCACTCCCATGATGCTCGCGCAAAGAGAAATCTTTGCGAAAGAACGCAGTATATCGATTGTTCCCATAGCTCCGTACCGCAGCCGGAAAATGATGAAAAGCGCGAAGAAATCAAAGAAGCAAGCAATCGCCGTGGCCAGCGCGGGGCCGCCATTCTGAACGCGCTTGAAGAAAAACTCCAAAAACACGATGTTCAGAATGATGTTAATCAGCAACGAGATGGAAGCCACGATCACAGGCGTCTTCGTATCGGATGTCGAATAGAAGGCTGGCACCACCAGCTTTACCGTTGCCAGCGCGGGCAATCCAATCGCGTAATACAACAGCGCCCGAGCCGTCAACCGAGTCGACGCCGCCGCGAACTCTCCATGTTGGAAGAGTACTCGGATGATCGGCTCGCGCAGAATCATCAATCCTAAAGCGGCTGGTATCGTGATGAAGGCAACAATGCGCACGGAAAAAGCCAAGGTCTTTTTGAGCGATTCGTAGTCCTTCGCCGCCGCCTGGTGCGACATCATCGGCAAGATTGCCGTCGCCACCGCAATCGCGTACCCGCCAAGCACAAGCTCCATCACACGGTCCGCAACGTACAGCGCCGCCAGGCTACCGGCGGGCATCAGTGCGGCCGTCGCAAAACGCGTATCAACGAAGAGATTGATCTGCCCAATGCCAATCCCGAAAAGCCGCGGGATCATCAGCCGCGCCACATTCTTGATGCCCGGATGCGAAAACGAAATCCCAAACTTGAATTTCATTCCCTTTTTCACCAGCAGCGGCACTTGCATTAAGAACTGCAGGACCCCGCCGACAAGGATTCCCACGACAATCGCCGTCGCCGCATCCTTGAAGTGGCTTCGCACCACCGCAAACGTAAAAAGAATCGTCGCCAGATTGAGGATGACGGGAGTTGCGGCCGGCAGTCCAAACATGTGGAAGCAATTTAAGATTCCCATGGCCAGGGCTGTCAACGAGATGAAGAACAAATACGGAAATACGATCCGGTTCAACTCGATCGCTTGCGCTCCCGCGACGTTGTTCCCCGCAAACAAATGCACCACCGACGGCGAGAAAACCATTCCCAGAACGGTGATTCCCGCGACGACCAGAGCCAACGTCCAGAAAAGCTTGTTCGCAAAATCCCAGACTTCCTCTTTGGACTTCTCGCCCATGTACGTGCTAAACACCGGAATGAACGAAGCCGTCATCGATCCCTCGGCGACCAGCCGCCGAAAAAGGTTCGGAATGCGATAAGCTAGAACGTAAGCGTCGGCCGCCGGCGATGTTCCCAGCAGGAGGGTGATTCGTTGGTCGCGAACGTAACCGAGAACACGACTAACGATGGTAACCAGGGAGATGATCGAGGCCGACTTTAGGATATGCTTTTTATCGGTCAACGGCCGGCGCTCCGGGACCTAACTCTAATGAAAACAATAGGTTGACAGGCAAATCGCGCTTAACATAACATACATCTTGATTATTCGCAAATTTCGGTCGTTCCGGTCTCTTACAAATTGATTCCGTTGAAAAACAGAGCCCCAGCCTCTACTCACAAGAAGGTCGTCCTTGTCCTTGCCGACAAAACGCCCGTGCGCGGATATCTGAATCCTTCCCGCCTCGGCCAATCCGACCCCATCGACCTGCTCACCCCCGAAGGCGAGCACCAGGAAATCCCTCTCGCCAGGGTACGCTCGATTTATTTCGTTCGCGAGTTCTCCGACGATTTTGAGCCCGAGCGCAAAGCCTTCCTAAGCCGCCCCAAACTCGAAGGTCTCTGGGTCCGCCTCCGCTACAGCGACGGCGAAACCGTCGAAGGCGTCATCCCAAACGACCTGCTCTCCATGCTCGACAACGGCATCCAGATCACTCCGCCCGACCTCAACGCCACCACCGACCGCATCTTCATCCCCCGATCCGCCCTCAGCGAACTCACAGTCCTAGGCGTAGTCGGAATCGCCCGCCGCAAACCCGCCCCCGCTGCTGCTTCCGCTACGCAACCCCGCCTTTTCAACGAATAATCCGCCCGTAGTGGTAACGTTATGGTCTCGGGCGCGTGCCCAGGAGGAGACCGTGGGATACCGCCGATGGCCTTGTATATGGCACGGGGCCTTGCTCAGTCTATGTGGACTATTGTTTGTGGCTGTTGGCGCGTCCGGCCAATCCAATCCCGCGCTCTCCGAGGAATTTAAGGCCATGAGATCGGCTCTTTGCGACAAACCGGCCGATTTTATTGGTGAGGGTTGCAAAGTTTGCCCTGCATTTATGGTCAAGGGTGAGGATGGACTACCCGTAAGACTACGCGGCGGTTTAGAAATTAATGGCGTTTTGTTCGGGAGTTTTACCTCCGTTGGCAAAACCGAGGCTTTTTTGAGTTCTATTGGTTGCTTTAGTCATGCGGCGGGCTTTGTCAGCGCCTTTCTTCTCCGCAAGCAACAAGGCTCGTGGCGGAGGCTATCTTTTTTCCATCCGGATGGCCCGCAGGGGTGTGGCTGGAAGATACCGGGTCAGAGCGAAACGCCAGATTCACTCCTCTGCGCCCATGAGGATTACGGAGCGGGCGCTATCAGCGTGATCGCTTTTGACGCTGATGGAAAAGTTAAAACACAATCGGTGCTCGTTCAGACTTGGTTATATCCCGGCTTCAGGTCTGACGAAAAACAAAAACATTGTTCAACTCTCGACGCAAAAGTGAAAAATGTGTCTTTCGATTCTATTGAAATTTCGATTTTTCTGAACTCCTTTGATGCGGCCCCCCCGATCAACTGTTTTGACGAGAGCGATAGCACCACCTCCAAAATTTCCAACTCCAAAAAAATTGAACACACTGCGGTATTTACCCGTATTGGCGACCATTTCGCCCCAGATGAAACGACCAAGAAGCTCCTTTCGGAAGCTGAAAGGAGCCGCTGAGGCATATACTCCCCGTATGTAGGGTTACCGGAAACCGCCCACCTTCTTCGCTTTTTATTCGTCTTGACAAAACCCGGCTCCAAGCGTATAAGTAAAGTCAGGTAGTATTACGACTTGTCTTCTACCGCCAGCGCTCTGCTGGCGTTTTTGTTTTTTTGGGATAGATTTCGGGCAGCGTGCCCTTCCCAGCCGATGGCAAGCGTAATTCTAAGTGGCTTAGAATCAACACTTGCAAAAGTGTGTCAAAACAGAGGACTTTATCTCCCTTTAGAATGAGCACTTATGCAAAAACCAGGGGGTGGGGTCCCCATTACCAAGGTACGGACCGGGCACATCCCTGGCAAAACGGCCCCGGCTGTACTTCCCCCGACCCACTGTGCGAGACTCGCTCCGAGCACCAAGGAGCCCTCTTATGCCCATGAACCTCGCCGAAATCGCCCAGAAGCTCGGCTGCCGCCTCGACGGCCCCGGCGACACCCCAATCCACGGCATCGCCGGCATCGAACACGCCGAACCGGGCCAAATCACCTTTCTCGCCAATCGCCGCTACTTTCCCCTCCTGAAAACGACGCGAGCCTCGGCCGTCCTCGTCGAGGACGGCATCAACATCGCTCGCGACGCCTCGCTCCCCAAACTGGCCGCCCTGCGCACCGCAAACCCCTACCTCGCTTTCGCGCACGCCATCGAGCTTTTCTACCAGGCTCCCCGCTACGCACCTGGCTTCCATCCCACGGCCCTCATCGCGAAATCCGCCAAAATCGGCGCCGGTGCCCACATCGGCCCCTATTGCGTGGTAGGGGACGACGCGCACATCGGCCGCAACGCCGTTCTACACAGCTTTGTCACCATCTACCAGGGTGCCCGCATCGGCGACGACTTCTTCGCTCATTCCCACGCGGTGGTGCGCGAATTCTGCCAAATCGGAAACCGCGTCATCCTGCAAAACGGAGCCATTATCGGCGGCGACGGCCTCGGTTTTGCCAAGCAGAAGGATGGTTCGTGGTACAAAATGCAGCAGTCTGGCCCAGCGGTTCTTGAGGACGACGTCGAAGTGCAGGCCAACGCTTGCGTCGATCGCGCCACCGTCGG
>DASXMM010000055.1:0-10164 GCA_036495665.1 Candidatus Acidiferrum sp.
CTGTTTTCATTCCCGTGGGGGCGAATTTGCCGACACCGGAAAGAGCGTGGGAGATGCGAGAGCACGGCGGGGCGGACAGGCTGCCGACTGTCGGTGTTTTTGGGATTACAGGCGGGGAAGGCGGGATTTGGGAGATTGCAAGTATCTCTGAGGCCTTGCAAATTGCGGCGGAGCGGTTGGGAAAGCTACGGCTCGTGGTGATGGGGCGGCACTCGGACACGGCAGAGAAGGCGCTGCGCAACTTGATGGACAACTCTCCGATTGAAGTTTCGGCGCTCGGAGTTTTGCCGGCTGAGGAGATTGTGCGGCACCTGGCGTGCTGCGATGTTTTGCTTTTTGTGCGCGGTGGAATTTCTTCGCGCAGAGGGAGCGCGATCGCAGGGATTGCGTGCGGGTTACCCGTGGTGGCGCTGGATGGGCCTGAGACGGCGTCGCCAATCACGGAGGCGGGCGTGGTGTTCGCTGATCCGAAAAGGCAGCGCGGATTAGGGGAAGCGCTGCTCAGAGTGCTCTCGGATGCGGAATATCGCGGATTGCTTGCGGAGCGAAGCCGGCGCGCGCAAGAAAGGTATTTTGCGTGGCGGGCGATCGCCGCGCGATATGCGGAGGCGCTGGGCGCAGGCGACGGAAAAGTGGCGACGATTCCAACGGAGCTTGCGGAAGGATAACGCTTCAGCGCAAAGATGCGTCAGCGAGAGAGCGCCTCGATTATGGTTTCTTTCTTTTTTTCGGCGAGGGCGGCGAGCGGGTCGAGCGAGGAAATGTAGCCTGCTATCGCCGCGGCGGCTAGAAATGCGAAGACTTCCGCGGGCAGCCATTTGTCTCCGGTCCAACGGCCCATAAAGAGAATAGGTGCGCTGATGCCCCACGCAAGAAGTTGCGCGCCGAAGGAGACGACCGCCGCCATGCCGGACTGTCGCTGGCCGCGCATCTGGCCGAAATTGAGTTTGCGAGGGAAGCTGAGCGAGGACCAGTTGGCGATGGCGAATTGCCCCGCAACGTTGAAGACGACCGCGGCCAACGTCGCAACGAGGAGGGGAAGCGAAGGAAGTCCGACGAGGTAGGAAAAAGCGAGCATGGAAAGCGTCAGTTCGAACACGAGCATCGAGGCCTGGAGGAGATTTTTTCCGAGAAACAGTTCGCGGAAACTCACGGGACAGGTGAAAAACGTCTGGATGCCCTTGCCGTCGTAAGCGAAGCAGTTATAAGCGGGAGCCATCAGAATGAGGATGAGATAGGCCATCATACCCGGAAAAAAGAACTCGGTCGAGACGGGGTGTCTCGTGGCGGTGGGATGACGGCCGGCGAATTGCGTAGTAAAGAGCAAGACGAAGACCGGGGGCATGATCAGGAGAAAGAACGCGAAGCTGTTGCGCGTTAGATAGCGGAACTCTTTGCGGAGGACGGCAGCTACTTGCGGGGTGAGCAGGCGGAGCGCGTCGCCGGACTGTTGGTCGCTCCGTGAAACAGGTCGAAGGGTTGTGCGAGCCGGGGCGGCAGTCTCGCTGAGTTCCTCGCCGCGATATTGTGTAGCGAACCTCATCCAAAGAAACACGCTGAAGAGGAGTGCATAGGCGGAAATGCCGGCGACACCGATGAGCAGGTCCGAGAAATGATTTTGGGCGGCGCCTGCGATGGCTTGACCGGCAAGCGAGGGCGGAAAGACGGACAAGTAGGGGAGCAAGTGTTTGACCCAGGGCAATGTGGAACGGCCGTAGCGCTGGAGTATCGGGTTGAGGAACTGAACCGACACAGCAAATAGAATGAAGAGCGCGAAAAATATTTCGCGGGAGCGCCTGCGAGCGAGGACCCGTTCGAGCCAGGAACCGATCATGCGCCCGAGCGTGACGTTCATGAGCAGAAATAGGCCGCAGATGAGCAGCATCGCCGGCAGAAGCGTTGGATTGGCGACCGTCGCGCCGATGATCATGGCAGTCAGCCAGCAGATCGAAGCCACAGCGGGGAAATCCGCCAGACCGTACGCGAGGCCGATAGCATAGAACGCGGGGAGGCTCAGCGGAAAACGAAGCATGTTGCGAAATTCGAAGCTGGCACCGAACCCCGCAGTGAAAACCGGAACGAGCTGCCAGAAAATGAATATTCCCCAGAAAAGGAAAGCCATCCACGTTTCGTGACCGCCGGAAAGAAAGGTGTAAGCGCCGAAGGAAAATGCGAAACATAAGCCGATGACGAAGAAAGAGGCGAACACGCTCGCGACGATGATCCCGATCAAGTCCCACTGATTGTTTTTCCGGCGGAGACCGTTGCGCAAGATACGCCAGCGGAGCCCGGCGACAAGGCGGATTTGTTCCAAAACGCCGGGGAGTTGGGCTACGTCAGCCACGAGAGCTCCTCGAGCTGAGGACGCTGGCCACCGTCCTGGCCAACGATGGAGAGGAAAATCTGCTCGAGGGTGGTTTTGCTTCCTTCTTCGCCGGCGATTCCCGCGCGGAGCTCTTCGAGCGAGCCTTGGGCAACGAGACGACCTTTGTGAATGATGGCGACGTGGCTGCAAAGGCGTTCGACAATTTCGAGCACGTGCGACGTGAGGAAGATGGTGACGCCGCGCTCGGTCATGCGTCCGAGAAGCGCTTTAAGCGCGCCTGCCGCGAGGGCGTCCACACCTTCGAACGGTTCGTCGAGGAAAAGAATACGAGGCCCATGGATCACGGCTGCGGCAAGAGCCAACTTTTTCTGCATGCCGTGGGAATAGTCAGCGATTAGCGTCTTGGGCCGGTCGGAAAGCTGCATGAAATCGAGCAGCTCATCGGAGCGGCGCTGCGTTGTAGGACGATCGAGGCCATACATGCGGCCGACGAACTGAAGATATTCGGCGCCGGTCAGGCGCTCGAAGAGGCCCATTCCTTCAGGAACGACACCAATTTGCCGCTTTACTTCGACTGCATGAGTAGCGAAGTCCAGCCCGAGAAGTTCGGCGCGCCCGGACGTGGGGGCCAGCAAGCCGGTAAGCATCTTGATGGTGGTGGATTTGCCCGCGCCATTGGGGCCGAGAAAACCGAAGAATTGCCCGGCGGCAACGGTGAGGTCGACGCCATCAACGGCCATGAGATTGCCAAAGCGGCGGGTAAGTCTCTGCGTCACGATGGCTGAGTCTGTCATCGCATCTCCCACGCGCTGCGATTCATGCGAGTCAAAACTCTAACACGAGTCCGCCGCGCGGTGAGCCGCACGCGCGGGTGCGTTTGCAATTGAGCGGGCGGCGCGGTCACGATGGTTTTTGCGGGTTCGCAGACGTGACGGCCAGCTGCATTTCCTTCGTGGGCAGAGCCGCGAGCACAGCAGGCAATTCCACGCGAAACGCCGCGCCGCCTTCTTGCCGGTTGTAACAAAGAATCCTGCCGCTGTGCTCCTGCACAATACCGAAGCAAATGCTGAGACCGAGACCTGTGCCCTTGCCGACCGGCTTCGTCGTATAGAAAGGATCGAAAACACGGTGAGGTTCCTTGACTCCCGGGCCGGTGTCCAGAAAGAGCACGACGACGTAGGCGCGATCGCGCATGGTTTTGATCGTGAGGACGCCGCCTTGCGCCGCTTCCATCGCATCGACGGCGTTGCTGATCATATTAAAGAAGACCTGCATCAACTGGTTTCCATCGCCGCGTACTCCGGGAAGAACGGATTCGAGCTGCAGCTCGATGCGCACCGTGCCGGTGCGCAGGTCGAGGGTGCGGAGCTGCACGGCGTTGGTCACGACCGTGTTGATGTCCAGGAGCGTGCGCTCCGTGGGAACTTGCCTGGCAAAACTCAAAAGATTTCCGACGAGTGTTTTGGTGCGCCGGGCCTGGTCGCGAATTTTCGAAGCGGTGACGCGGGCTTTTTCGGTAAGGGCAGGGTCGTCAGCCAAGAGATCGGAGAAGCCCAGGATGGCGGTCAAGGGATTGTTGATTTCGTGGGCGGCGCCGGCGGCCAATTGTCCCAGGGAGACGAGTTTTTCGGATTGGACGATTTGCGCCTGAAGTCTTTGGAGATTTTCGATAGAGCGTTCGGAATGAGAGAGCAGACGCGAGCGGTCGGCCTCGGCCAGATAGGTTCTCAAGAAGATGAGCAGAGCCAGGGGAATCGAGGCGATCAGAACAGTCATCAGGCGAAAATCGCGGATCACTGGATTTACGTGGGCGAATCGCAGCGTGTAGATGGCGAACAGCGGCAAAGAAATCACGGCAGCCATGGCCAGGCGGGCCGGCACGACGCTCTCTCCCGGGGAACCTTCTGAGTCCGTGTCGGAACCGGTCTCCGACGGGGCGTCGAGGGCAGCGCGCTTTTGGTAAGCGATAACGCCCGCGAGGACGAACCACAGAAAAGAAGAAAGCAGGGGCAGATCGTACAAACTTCCGGTGTAGTAACGGTTATATTCGAGAGCGACGTTGATGGTAAGGGAAGAGAGCATGTACATCGTGGAGGCGCCGAAAAGGTTGGCATAAACCACGCGCCAGGCTCCCGACGACCGTAACCAGAGATAGCCGAAACCAGCGACGATGATCATGTTCTCGACATTGTGTAGAAAGATGTAGTTATCGTTATACTCGGCGAGAGAAGGCACGGCGTACATCCAGGGCAGCACGATAAAGACGTACAGAAAGAGCCACCACGTAAGCAGAAGAGTGAAGTCCAAATAGCCGAAGCGAAGGCGCAGTTCGCCGCGCTGGAGATGGGGGCGAAGCGTGAGGGCCGCCATCATGGGGATCCCGCGGAGGAAAAACACAATGTCGATAGGGTCGTTATCAGGCATTGCGCGGTGTAGATAGATCTCGTAGTAGGTCCACTCGAATTGGCCGATCATCCAGAGCGTGCAACCCATCGCGAGCAACATCCAGAAGAGATTTTTGCGCCAGTGCGGAGTTCCAGCGTTCAGGAGCAGGCCGGCATTGGCGAGGAGTGGAACAATGCACTGGGTCAAATCCCCGAACGCAGTCAACCCATGGTTTCCTCGAGGTAGAGAAAGCGAAATGGCTGCGTAGATGGCGAGGAAGAGCAGCCAAATGACCGTCATGCGGACGATGGTCTTGGAAGATGACATAAGTCGAGAACATCTTATTTTAGAAGGGCAGGTCGTGCGGGCGGCGACGCATTCAGCGCGCAATGCGTAAGTGTAAACGCAGGCAGGGCGAGGCTTCGAGAGCGGATCCGGTGAATACAGAAAATAGTGGCGGAGGAGGAGGGATTCGAACCCCCGAGACCCTTTCGGGCCTAACGGTTTTCAAGACCGCCGGTTTCAACCGCTCACCCACTCCTCCGTTTTTAATTCTATTACATTCTTTCATTTAGAGGCCATTTTGCTGCATTCGCCAGCCGCACGGCTGAATTTTGGTGCGAGGTTGTAGCGGATTTGTGGCGGTGCCCGCCAACTTGCCGACCGCCTCTAACTTGGAGTTCAAATTGGAAAGCGCAAATCGCGTCGTAACTGGCCGCCGAATATACGAGTGACCCTTTGACCGGCGACGAAGCGTCTACGGAAAGGCACTCTCACTTCTTGGAGGACGAGGCCTGGCTTACGCCGTCCTTGCTTTCGTGCCCGCAGCACCCGGCACCTTCGCCGCCAGGAGGTCGATCTTATGAACCTGCGGGTCTTTCGCAAACAAATCTTTCGCCTTAGCGAACAGGGCCTTGGCGATCTCGCCATTCAAGTGCGCGTCGCGTCCCGCCTCGTCCGCGAACGTATCAAAGATTCCAAACTTCGGCCCACCCAGCTTCATGGCATACCAGGTGACGGTCCCTAGCTCGCGCTCGGCCAGCGCTTGCGCAGACTTCAAGAAATCCGCCACTTCCTGCTCTTTACCCGCCTTTGCTTCCAATTCCGCCCAAATCGCCAGTTTTGGCATGGTCTCTACCTCCCATTCCTAAGATGCCAGCATCGCGCCCAACGTTTTATCCGTCGAATACTTCACGCCAAATCTTCCGCCCGAATCGGTAACCGCCGGATGCGTATCGGCTTCGCCGACGATCGCGTGGCATTGAAAATCGCGTTGCAGAGTGAGGGTGCGATCACGGGAACCGTCGGTTCGCCAATTCCGGTGGGCCTCTCCTCGCTCGACACAAGATGCACCTCAATGGGCGGTCCTTCATTCATCCGTATCATGTGATAGTCGTTGAAGTTAGATTGCACCACGCGGCCACGATCGACGGTAATCGCGTCCTTGAGGGTCGCTGTCAGTGCATAAATCGCGGCGCTTTCCACCTGAGCCCGCACGCCATTCGGGTTCAAGACGCGCCCGCAATCGACGGCACACACTAAGCGCTTTATCTTCAGTTTGTTCTGATGAAGGGAGACTTCCGCGACCGTCGCGGTGTAAGTTTCAAAGGAGAAGAATCCAGCGATCCCCCGCCCTTCGCCTGGCGGAAGGGGCTTGTCCCATCCAGCTTTCTCGGCCGCAAGCTGCAATACGCCCTTCAGCCGCCCGGTATCCAAGGGCGGCGCGTCCGGCCCTTCGCCGAACTGCGGAATCGCTCGCGGCTCGCCCAGCAGCTTCAGACGGAACTTGAGCGGATCTTCGCCAGCGGCGGCTGCGAGTTCATCCACAAAGCTTTCGACGACAAAGCCGCTGCTGGAATGCTCAACCGAGCGCCACCAGGCGCGCGGTGCGCTTGAGTGCGCCAACGTGTACTCGATACGAAGGTTCGGGGAATGGTAGGGAACCGTGGCGCCGGTGCCGAACTCACCTTTTCCGTTATTTTCTTCGCCTTTCGCGCCCCATTTGGCCGCGATCGACGTCGAAGTCTGGAAATGCTTCCATGCGGCTAGATTCCCAGCCGCGTCGACGACGCCGTCGCATTTGTGATACGAAGCCGGCCGGTAGAAGTCGTGGTGCATGTCGTCTTCGCGCGTCCATAGCACCATGACGGGTTTGCCTGCGGTCTTAGCCACTTGCGCGGCTTCCATCACGAAATCGGCTTGATAGCGCCGGCCGAAACCGCCGCCCATCAGCGTGGTATGCACGACGACTTTCTCAGGAGGCAGCTTCGCCGCATCGGCGACGACGGCTTGCGCCCACTGCGGAGCCTGCGTTGGCACCCACGCTTCCGCGCGATCCGCCTGGATGTGCACCGTGCAGTTCATCGGCTCCATGCAAACGTGAGCTGCGAAGGGCAGTTCGTAAATGACTTCGACTTTTTTCGCCGCTGCAGCGAGAGCGGCGTCGGCATCACCTTCGTTACGGATAATTTGTCCAGGATTCGCGGCAGCGTTCGCGACGAATTGCTTGTGCAGCTCTTCGCTGGATTCATTTGCGGCTGCGCCTTCGTCCCATTTCACTTCGAGGGCTTTGCGTCCTTGCATAGCGGCCCAGGAGTTGTCGGCGACGACGGCGACGCCTCCGTTGGTGGAAGCGCCTCTTCCGCTGATATCGATCTGAAAGACGTCGCGCACGCCAGGCACTGTTTTGGCCTTCGTGGCATCGAACGACGCGACCTTTCCGTAGAAGACCGGGCAACGCGCAATAACGGCATAGAGCAAGCCAGCAGGGCGCGCGTCGATGCCGAAGTGCGCGGTTCCGGTAGCCTTGGCGGCGGCGTCAACGCGATGCGTATCGCGGCCCAGAATCGTGAAGTCGCGCGGATTCTTGAGCGGCACTTCCTTGAAGTTGGGAATCGGCAGCAGCGCGGCGTCGGCAACCAGCTCTCCATACTTGTACGAACGCTCCGGATGGCCGTGCACCACGGAGCCATTCTGCGCTCTGCACGTGTCCGTGCCCACTTCCCACTTCTTCGCGGCAGCAGCGATAAGCATCTCGCGTGCAGCAGCGCCCGCCTGTCGCAGCGGCAGCCACGACCCCTGAACACTTCCACTGCCACCGGTCCCGTGATCGTAGATCTTGGGGTTCGTCTCCGCCTGCTTGATGCTTACCTGCTTCCAATCGAGGCACAGCTCCTCCGCAAGAATCATCGGCAACGCTGTGCTAATGCCCTGACCCATCTCGGACTTGGCCAGAATCAGCGTCACGTGATTATCGGGAGTGATGCGCACCCACGCGTTCAGCGGATTGATGGGCGGCTTCTCCTGTTCCTGCGCGGGATCGGAGGCCCGCGCTGGAAGATGGAAGCCAATGAGCAAGGCAGCGCCACCCGCAGCGCCCGTTTTCAAGAAAGTACGGCGGTCGACGGAGAATTGAGTTGCCATGGTCTTACTCCTGCTGCGGATTTTGGCGAGACTTCTGGACCACTCGTTTAGACGCGGGCTAAGCCTTTTGGACTGGAGCACCTGCGGCGCGGTGAATGGCTTTGCGGATCCGCTGGTAAGTGCCGCAGCGGCAGATGTTGCCGCTCATAAAGTCGTCGATATCGGCGTCGGTGGGTTTTGGCTTTTTGGCAAGCAGCGCGACCGCGGACATGATCTGGCCTGATTGGCAATAGCCGCACTGCGGGACATCCTCCTCGATCCAGGCTTTCTGCACGGGATGGCTGCCGTCCGCGGAAAGGCCTTCAATCGTCATGATTTTCTTACCGCTTACGCTGGAAATGGGCGTGATGCAGGAGCGCGTGGCCTCGCCATTGATATGTACGGTACAAGCGCCGCACAGGGCCATGCCGCAGCCAAATTTTGTTCCGGTCATGTCCAGGGTGTCGCGCAACACCCACAAAAGGGGCATGTCCGGGCTGACGTCTACAGTTTGCGATTTCCCGTTGAGAGTGAAAGTGACGGCCATGAGGTCCTCCTAGGCAGGACAGTATCCTACAACAATTAGGAATGATTGAAAATCTACGAAATAGCGTCTGAACGGCCAGCTATGGTGATCCGGCGAACTTGCGGCGTGCCAGTGGTGAAAAGCGGGAGCTGGACTCCCGCACTCCATGGGTGCGCCGGGCTGCGACTGGGATTGGTGTGCTAACCTGTGGTTTGGAAACCATACTTGAGCAAAACCCCAAACGACATGCAAAATCCGCTGCTTCCCATTCAGGATGTCGCTCGAAAATTGGAGATTCCGGAAAAATACTTCGATCAAGTTGGGCCTTACGGCGCGAAGATTCGTTTAGAGCTGCTTGCAGATCCCGCTTACACAAGACGCGGGAAACTCATCCTCGTGACAGCGACGACCCCCACCGCTTCCGGCGAAGGCAAAACCGTCACCGCGATAGGACTGACGCAAGGACTGGCCCTCCTAGGGAAGAAAGTGGTGATTACATCGCGGGAGCCATCGCTTGGGCCCGTGTTCGGGATGAAGGGCGGAGCGACTGGCGGCGGGCTCTCGAAGATTGAGCCGAGCGCGAAAATCAATCTTCATTTTCATGGAGATTTTCACGCGATTTCTTCCGCGCACAATCTTCTCGCGGCGCTGATCGATGCGCATCTTTTTCACGGCAACGAGCTGAATCTCGATCCTGAGCGAATCACCTGGCCGCGCACGTTGGACATGAACGACCGCGCGTTGCGGCGCGTCGCGGTCTCGCTAGACAGCAAGAAGGATGGCGGCGAACGCAAGACGGGATTTGTGATCACCGCGGCTTCCGAGACTATGGCGATTGTGGCGCTGGCGACGGATCGCAAGGATTTGCGGCGTCGGCTGGATTCGATCCTCGTCGGCGTGACGCGCGATGGAACGCCTGTGACCGCGCGAGATCTTGGGGCGACGGGCGGAATGATGGCGCTGCTCGCTGAGGCGCTTCATCCGAATCTGGCGCAGACGACTGACGGAACACCTGCGTTCGTGCACACAGGGCCCTTCGGAAACATCGCGCATGGAACGAGCAGTGTCATCTCCCAGCAGATGGGGCTGCGGCTTGCCGACTATGTTGTGAATGAAGCCGGCTTCGCGGCCGATCTTGGCGCCGAAAAATATTTTGATATCGTGATGCAGCAGTCCGGCATCACGCCTGCTGCTGCCGTGCTTGTGACGACGGTCCAAGGCATCCGGAATCAAGGCGAAGGCGATCTGGCTCGCGGGCTGCCGAATCTGGGCAGGCATATGGATAGCTTAAAGAGATTTGGAGTTCCAACAATTGCGGCGATCAATCGTTTTCCGAACGATATGGGTGCGGACTTGAACCTACTGGAGAAGTATTGCGCCGAATACGGAGTGACGACAGCGCTCTCCGAAGCGTTCACCAAGGGTGGACCGGGAGCAAAAGAGCTGGCGGCAAGAGTCGTTGAACTGATCGCAAAAAATCCATCGCCCGCCGTGCGGCCTGTCTATGCTTTCGATGGGCCTATCG
>DASXMM010000056.1:0-27783 GCA_036495665.1 Candidatus Acidiferrum sp.
AGCCGCACGCGATCGCAGAACCGTCGCGCTGCGGGCAGGCCGCCCTTCAAATCAAACGCCAGCATTGTGCCGAATCCCCGCATCTGCTTTTTCGCCAGCTTATAATCGGGATGCGACGTGAGGCCCGGATAGTGTACTCGCGCGACCTTCGGATGTTTTTCCAGGAATTTCGCCACAGCCATCGCATTTTCGCACTGGCGCTCGAGGCGCACTCCCAGCGTCTTCATTCCGCGTATCAACAGATACGCGGCTCCCGGATCCATCGATCCGCCCAGATAAATCACCATGTGTTGAATGCGCTTCATCCACTCTTTGCTTCCCGCCACCGCGCCGGCAATCACATCGGAATGTCCCGCGAGCGCTTTGGTAGCGCTGTGCACGACCATATCGAAGCCCATCGCCAGCGGATTCTGCAGCACCGGCGTGGCAAAGGTATTGTCGATGATCGAAATTAGTCTGTGTTTTTTAGCGAAGGCAATCGCTTTGTGCAAATCAACAAGCCGCAAGGTCGGATTCGTCGGCGTTTCCACGTAGAGGCATTTCGTTCGAGGAGTGACCAGTTCTTCAAGCCCAGCGAGATCGGTGCCCACGAAATGCACTTTGATTCCCATGTCCGGAAAAACATCGCGCATCAGCCGGTAACTGCCGCCATAAACCTGCGCCGTGGAAATCAGTTCGTCGCCGCACTTCAAGACGCCCAGCAGCGCGGACGAAATCGCCGCCATGCCCGAGGCCGTCACTACACAAGCTTCGGCGCCTTCGAGCGCCGCGATTTTCCCCTCCGCCACCGCCAGCGTCGGATTGCCGTAGCGCGAGTAGATGTACGCCTTGCTCTTGCCTTCGGCCCACAGCTTCATCTCCGCGGTCGAAGAAAACGTAAACGTCGACGTACGGCAAATGGGTGTGCCAACTGGCGCCCCAACGCCATGCCGCTGTGGCTCGCCGCCATGGATCGCCGTCGTCTGGGGCCCGCATTTCTGCGCAAAACGCTTCGAACCTGCTTTGTCTTTCATGAGAGCACCATTTTGGGCCCCCGTCTTATACCGGCAAGCGCCAATTTGGCGCAGTTGGGAGGTGCCCGGCGCACCGCTAAACGGAGATCGTCGTGCTTCTCGTCGAGAATCAATGTTAGCTGCTCGACGCTCGAACAGCGACCAGCGTTACGCCTCGTCCCCTTCGGTCTCGCCGTGGGCTGGTTTGTGCGCGTCGATTACTTTTTGGGCCAGCTCGTTTGGCACGTAGTCGTAGTGTGAAAACTCCATCGAATACGTCGCGCGTCCTTGCGTCTTGGAGATGAGGTCGTTGGCGTAGCTTAGCATCTCTGAAAATGGCACTTGAGCCTTGATGACGACGTTGTGCCCGCGCGCTTCGCTTCCGGCGATACGGCCGCGCCTCGAACTGAGATCGCCCATTAGGTCGCCCGAATACTGGTCTGGAGCATAAACCTCGACGTGCATTACCGGCTCCAGCAGCGCGGGCTTGGCCATCTTCATGGCTTCCTTGAACGCCAGCGAACCCGCGATCTTGAAAGCCATGTCCGAGGAATCCACGTCGTGATACTTGCCGTCGTAAAGCACAGCGCGGAAATCGACTACGGGAAAGCCTGCGAGATAACCGCGCGCCGCTGCATCGCGAATCCCTTTTTCCACGGAAGGAATCCAGTTCCTCGGAATCGCGCCTCCAAACACATCATCGACAAATTCGACGCCCTTGCCGCGTTCGATCGGCTCCATCTTGATGCGGCACACGCCGAACTGCCCGTGCCCGCCCGATTGCTTCTTGTGTTTGCCCTCGGCGTCGGCTTTGCCGCGGATGGTTTCGCGGTACGGCACCTTCGGCGGCTTCAGCGTGAGGTCCACGTGATAGCGCTTGTGCAGTTTCGCGACGACAACCTCAATGTGCTGCTGCCCCGAGCCTGCAAGCAGAAATTCCTTGGTCTGCGGGTCGCGCATGAAGCGCAATGCCGGATCTTCCTCGATAATTTTGTGGATTGAGACGCCGATTTTGTCTTCATCGGCTCGCGTCTTCGGTTCAATCGCAAAAGTGATCGAAGGCTCCGGCAGCTGCGCCGGATTGTAAAAAATCGACGCCGTCTTGTCGCCCAACGTGTCGCCGGTGGTCGCGTCTTTTAACTTCGCAATCGCGCCTATGTCTCCTGCGTGCAGCTCGGCAATTTCCGTGAGCTGCTTTCCCTGTACAACCTGAGTATGCTGAAAACGTTCCAGCGTGCCGCGGTTATAGTTTGTCAGCGTGGCATCGTTTTTCAGCACGCCGCTCTTTACTTTGAAATAGTTGATACGGCCCGCGAACGGATCCGCGAGCGTCTTGAAGACAAAAATTGAAAGCGGCTGCGCGTCGTCGTACTTCCGCTCCACGCGCTCGCCCTTCCCATTCGGCTCCGTGTAACCCATCTCGGCGTGCTCATCGGGATGGGGAAACGCATCCGCCATAAATGTCAGAAGACTGGCCGTCCCGACATTGCGTAACGCGGAAACCATCAACACCGGAAAGATTTTCTCCGCCACGATCGCCTTACGAACGCCCGGAATCAAATCCGCGATAGGAATCGTGCCCTCGCGAAAAAACTCCTCCATCAATTCGTCGTCGCCTTCCGCCACCATTTCCACCAATTTCTCGTGAGCCTCTCTCGCTTCATCCGCAAGCGCCCCTGGAATTTCCTCGATGGACGGCTTCCCATCGCCATCCGGTTTATAGATGTGCGCCTTCATGGCCACGAGATCCACGACGCCGCGGAATCCACGCTCGGTGCCGATTGGCAACTGCAGCGCCACCACGTTGCGCCCAAACACCTGTTCCAACGACTCCATGGAGCGCTCGAAGCTCGAAAGCTCGCGGTCCATCCAGGTCAGCACAAACGCGCGCGGAATGTCGTACTCCATGCAGTAGTCCCAAACTTTTTCGGTGGTGACCTGCGCGCCGACGTGCGCATCCACGGCGATCAGCGCCGCATCCGGCGCAATCAGCGAAGCTTTCGTTTCGGTGATGAACGTCGAGTAGCCGGGAAGATCGAGGAAGTTAATTTTTACTTTTTCAGAGCCGCCCGGATGTCCTCCGGACGAAGGCCATTCGGCGTAAGCGAGTCCGGTTTGAATGGAAATTTTGCGCGCGATTTCTTCTTCGTCCCAGTCAGTTGTGGTGCTGCCTTCCGCAACTTTTCCCCAGCGCGGCGTCATCCCCGCAGTGTAGAGCAACGACGACACCAGTTGCGTCTTGCCGGTGCCGCCGTGGCCGACAATCCCAACGTTTCGTATGTCCTTGGTGAGATAGCTCTTCATACAGACCTCCCTTTGCATGGACCCGGCGATGCCGGAGCCAACAGACGAGGTCCGTCCCGAAGAATTCAGGCGCGGGCCTGCGCCTGGTGTGCCATTCAGAAGTTATAGAAGGAGAGCGTCGCCCCGATGCCGGCGATCTGCAGGGTGAAGCGCCGGACTGTCATCTACCCCTGGTCCGTTCCCCAACCCGGCGGATGCTAGCACAGGCCTGCGCTTCCCGGCAATCTCGCCGGCCATCCTTTCCGGGGGTTTCGCGGACCGGCCCTCAGTCGGCGTCCATTGAATTTTTCACTCGAACGACGCCGGCGATTCGACTCTGTCATTTCCCGGATTCGAGGTGCCCGCCGATAGGCGCGGTTGCCCGCAGGCAGTGGAGATTTGTCGCAGGAATACGTCATGCGATAAACTCTTCGTGTGGCTAGGGAGAATTTTCCAGGACTAGTACCCGCCTGAAGACCTCCCTATGGCGACGTGCTCGGCCTTAGTTGATGAAGACATGCCTCTTAGCCCGAACCGACAGCCATGCCACCCCGGCACTCAGCGTGCAATAGCACAGCTGGATAGATTTGTTCGGCAAACTCCAATTCAAATGGAGATTTTCGCGCCGAGCCGGCTTCTGGTCGTCACGGTTCCCAGTTCGCAAGGACTCAGCCTGACGAACAGGCAAGATCGAGGGAGGGAATCATGGATGAGTATCAAGAATCGAACGAGAATGGAAAGGGCTGGGCAGACGCGGCGCGTGCCGGCGCCAACCGGTGGTTGGTCGTTGGCGTCGTAGCGTTACTCGTAATCACGGCCGTCACCTTTGGCTACGGCTACCACCAACAAGCGCTGGTCCGCCAGCGATCGGAGCAGTCCGCAGCGGCTAACACGACAACGAACCAGCTCCAAGGCCAGGTTGCGGCCTTGACCGCAAAGCTCAATGAGATGACAGCGGCACAGACGCCGCCGTCGGCGTCGCCGTCTGCAACTCCGGCCGCTTCGCCAGCCGCGGAGCCAGCCACGGAAGTGTCCGCACAAACCTCCGAAGCGCCTTCCGCTCCAGCGGCACCCCCGAAGCACGCGCCCGCCAAGCGCCCCGCTGCCAAGCGGCACGCGCCCGTGGACAAGAAATACGCGCAGCTCCAGGCTCAGTTGGCCGAGCAACAAAATCAGTTGAAGGCTACCCAGGATGAAGTCGAGAAAAATCGCGCCGATCTCGAAGGGAACATCAATTCCACTCGCGATGACCTCAATGGTTCGATCGCCAAGACTCATGAAGAACTCGTGGCGCTGGAAAAGCGGGGAGAGCGCAGCTATTTCGAATTCGATCTCTCCAAGTCCAAGCAATTCCAGCGTATCGGACCTCTCTCGCTCGCCCTACGGAAAGCCGACACCAAGCACAAAAGCTATGACCTCGCCATGGTCGTGGACGACAACGAACTCAACAAGAAAAAAGTTAACCTCTACGAGCCCATCTGGATTCACACCGAAAACGACTCGCAGCCGGTTCAGATCATCGTGAACAAGATCGATAAAGACACGGTCCACGGGTACATCAGCGCGCCGAAATACAAGCCGTCTGAACTAGCCGCGGCCGGTTCCGCCAGCGTAGCGCCGGCCTCCGCCAAGACTCCGGTCTCCACTCCGAACCCTCCCAATCCGGAGCAACCACAACAACCTCAGCAATAAGATTGGTGCAGTAGGATTGGTTTTGTCGCACGCGCGGGGCGTTCCGCAGAACGCCCCGTTTTTTTTCCGCCCCGCTCTCGACGAATTACGATTTGCCTTCAAGCATCGGTTTCAGCGTGTCTTCAGCTTGCGCTCGCGGGCGTCCAGAGATGGTTCACGCACAGTCGTCCAAGTCACTTAGCGAGCCCGCCCGAAGAAGTCTTCCCTGCATCCCCAGAGCTCTTGAGCGACTTCAGGTAAGCGACAATTTGCCAGCGTCTTTGCTCGGGCAAGCTGCCCCAGGCCGGCATGCCTTTATCGATGGATCCAGTGGTTATAAACCAGAAGACTTCTCCATCCGGAGCGGCTTGCGTCGGGCCCTGGGACACAGCAGGAATATTGCCGGTCCCTTGTCCATTCACTCCGTGACAAGCAGCGCAGTTCGCCGCATACAGTTTTGCACCTGCCGCGACGGCTGCTTGTTGCCCTGCATACGGGTCTTTCTGTTGGGCACTAGATGATGGCGCGTTATGAAAGTTGGCATCTTGGGCGGCCACTCGCGAAGGTACAAGAACGCACGGGATGGCCCAAATTGCCGCGAGAAGTAAACAGTAGTTTGCACGGACTCTCAAGATTATCCTCCATGAGCTTTGCTGGCCGCCTGAAGTTCTAGCGCCCTCCATCATGCGACGTGTCGATACCGGGATCGCTCCGGCGAAATGGTGACCGCTTCTCGGGAGATTTCTCGGACGCGAGCCACGTGCACGCGCTTTCTGGTCTTAGGGGGAGATACAAGGGCTCTTCGCAGGAGAGGAGTGATTCGCGTGCGAGCGCGGAAGAATTGCGCTTTCAAGGTTCCTTCACTGACTCCCATGCGCTCCGCTGCTTCCTGAGTCGTTAGACCTTCCAGGATGCGAAGACGAAATGCGAGACGGATCTTAGGCGATAGCTTGGCCATCGACCGTTCGAGAACTTGCCTCACCTGTGTCCGGCGAAGGCTTTCCTCCGGATCAGGGCCAGCGTCGGCGAGCACTTCCGGTACCGCGAAGCCCTCGTCATTCTCAGGCTCGTCGAGGGATACGAACCGGCGCCTCGACCGATACCGCAACTGCATTCTGGCTGCGTTCAAAACGATGCTCGTCAACCAGGTGGAAATTTGTGCGTCGCCCTTGAACTGGTCGAAGTGCTTGAAGGCGGACAGCAGCCCATCTTGCAGGGCATCCTCGGCATCGGCGGGATTGCCGAGTTTCCGAAGGGCGATCTTGTAAAGTGCCCTGGAATGTCTACAGTACAGTTCCTCCAAAGCATCCCTGCGAGCCCGCTCTGTATCCGCGGCGGGAATTGAGGCACGGAAGGAGTCGATTGTCGCGAGGTGCGTTTCGGTCATGACGGTCTCCTGAAAAATTACGGGAACATGATTGGCAAGCCGAGTTCCATTTGCGCGGCGAAGAGAATCGAGGATTTATGTTCCGTAGAATGAAGGCAATGAGAGAAATTCCGAATTGCCAGAGGAGTGAAAGCTGAAAAGGCGAAACGTGGTTTCCTGTTCGAAACTCGACACTACGTCGTCATTCTGTCACGCGGTTCGCAAGCATACGCTGGAAAGGAGCTGCAGTGCGTTACCCCTGAGTCCGGCCATGGACTCGGAGATGCTCGAGCTGAAAGACAATCCGGACTCTCGCTACCCACACCCGCTTTTCGACGGATGCGGGCGTCGCAGCACAATTCTTGATGACAAAGACATGACCGCAACCACGCATTAGGTGTCAACCCTTCGCCACAGTGTCGTTAACGCATCGTCCTGCAAGCGTGAACGTTTCCCAGGACCGGCTAACTCGCTCAGCGAAAAGAACTTCTACGCATCCCGGAAATGGAATGCACGGTGCATTGTTCAGCCCGAAGAGTAGAGCGAAGGATGGGCGCGGGCATCTGACCACTTCCGCCACCGCCATGGATGACATTTAGGGGGCAGTATGCATGGGTTCGAACAAAGCGATACAAAGCTCGCTTTCATAGGTCTTGGAAATATGGGAAGCCGCATCGCGAAACGTCTGTTGGCGACAGGTTACGCCGTTTCCGTATTTGACGCGAACCGCTCAAAATCCGAAGCGCTCAAACAAAACGATGCCAAGCCAGTCGATTCACTCGCCGAATTGGCCAAGTCCGCCGACGTAATTCTTTCTTGCCTCACTGACGATCAGGCGGTTCGGGATGTCTATTACGGCCCTGCCGGCGTTCTCGCAAACGCCGCCGGAGGATTGGTCATCCTCGAAATGAGCACGGTCTCGCCGGCAACCTCTCGCGAATTGGCGAACAAAGCTTCGGAGCTGGGCATACAAGTTATAGACGTTGCCATCTCCGGCAGCACTCCGGCGGCAGAAGCCGGCACGCTCATTTTGCTTGCCGGTGGAAATCTGGATTTCATCCAGGCGGCTCGGCCCATCTTTCAGGCCATCGCCAGCAAGTATTTTCATTTGGGCCCCAGTGGCGCTGGAACCACCATGAAGCTTGTAGTGAATTCCATCCTTGGCATCGGAATGCAGGCGATTGCCGAAGCAGCGGCCTTCGGCGAAAAAGCCGGATTGAGCCGGGATGTGCTCCTCGAGGTCTTATCGCAAATGGCGGTGATCGCTCCTGCTCACGCCGGAAAACTTTCCAGAGCTGCGCGCGGCGATTACAGCCCGCAATTCCCACTACCGCTGATGAACAAGGACTTCCGCCTCATCCTAGAGGTAGCGGATGAGGTGGGTGCGCTCATGCCTGCAACCTCTGCTTCCTTTCAAATCAACACTGAGGCGATGGACACACATGCCGAGGAGGATTTTTCGGCGGTCATGAAAGTGATGGAACAGCAGACGGCGAGAATGCATCCGGCCAGGCACGTGACGGGTTGATCTTTTCCGTCCCGCACGTGAGAGGAGGCGAAGTCCAACTTCATGGTCAAATTAAGCGTGAATGGTGTTGATCGCGTCTTCGACGGCGACCCAAGCATGCCCCTTCTTTGGTATCTCCGCGATATTTTAGGGCTCACCGGAACGAAGTTTGGTTGTGGCATAGCGCTATGCGGAGTGTGCACCGTTCACCAAAACGGTACGGCGATTCGCTCTTGCATTACGCCAGTCAGCGCAGCTGCGGGCAGCAAGATTCGGACCATAGAAGACATCAGTGAAAGCGGACTGCATCCCGTGCAAAAAGCCTGGATGGAGGTCAACGTCCCTCAATGCGGATATTGCCAATCTGGCCAGATCATGCAGGCGATTTCTTTGTTGAAAACCAAACCTCATCCCACGGACGCGGAAATCGACGACGCCATGGCCGGCAACATCTGTCGCTGCGGAACCTACCAGCGGATACGCACGGCGATCAAGTTGGCGGCGGAGAAGAATGTATGAGTCAAATCCAGAACGTAAGCCGGCGTGGATTTCTCAAGGGAATTGTCGGGACCGGAGCACTGATCCTCGCGGTGCGTTACGTTACGCCTGGAATGGAAGTTCCGTCGGCAGACGGTCAGACCGACGCCGACCGCGCACCCTTTCACCCCAATGTATTTTTGGGAATAGAAACGGATGGAACTGTCTACATCGTCGCGCATCGCTCGGAGATGGGCACCGTAATTCGCACTTCTCTTCCGTTGGTCGTCGCAGATGAATTGGATGCCGACTGGAAGCGCGTGATGATCGATCAGGCTATAGGCGACCCGCGCTATGGAAGCCAGAACACTGACGGCTCCCAATCCATTCGAGGCTTCTTCGACACTATGCGCCAATGCGGAGCTTCTGCGCGATGGATGCTCATTCAGGCTGCCGCCCGGCAGTGGAATATTCCAGCGGCCGAATGCACTACCGAAGCGCACACCATCGTCCACGCCAAGAGCGGCCGCACATTAAGCTACGGGCAACTCGTTGCGGCTGCGGCCAAACTCGACGTGCCAAAAAAAGATCAACTTCAGCTCAAGAAACCGGCGGATTGGCGCTACATCGGCAAGGGCATGACCAGCGTCGACCTGGAAAAACTCTGCACGGGAAAAGCGATGTATGGCATGGACGCGCATCTCGACGGCATGGTCTACGCTTCCATCGAACGCCCACCGGTGTTCGGCGGAAAAGTGAAGTCTTACGACGACCAGGATGCCCTTAAGGTGGCGGGTGTGGAAAAGACCTTGACCATCGATCCCTTCAAGCCACCCGCAGCGTTCCAGCCATTGGGTGGAGTTGCTGTACTCGCGGATAACACCTGGGCCGCCTTTCAAGGACGCAAAAAACTGAAGATAACCTGGGACAACGGATCCAACGAAACCTACGATTCGGTCGCGTATAAGAAAGAGCTGCAGGACACGGCCCGCAAGCCGGCTAAAGTCCTTCGAGCCGTTGGCGATGCGAATTCTTCGCTAGCTGCCGCGCCTGCGTCCAATGTAGTTGAAGCCGAATACTATGTGCCTCTTTTGGCCCACGCACCGATGGAGCCCATGGTGGCCCTCGCGGAATTTAAGGACGGGAAAGTGACGGCTTGGGCGCCCACACAAAATCCTCAAGCCGTGCAGGCGATTGTTTCCAGCGAGCTTGGCATTCCGAAAGAAAATGTCATCTGCAACGTTACTCTTCTCGGCGGGGGCTTCGGACGGAAGTCCAAACCGGATTATGTCGCCGAAGCGGCTGTCCTTTCCAAGAAAGTTGGCCGACCTGTAAAAGTTGTCTGGACTCGCGAGGACGACGTTAAATTTGACTATTACAATGCAGTTGCCGGTATGTATTTCAAAGCTGCCGTCGATGCCAAAGGCAAGCCCACGGCCTGGCTCCAGCGATGCGTCTTTCCTCCCATCACTTCCATCTTCGATGTAAACGCGGTTTACGGCGACCCTCCTCATCTCGCCCAAGGTTGGACGGATATGCCGTATGACCTTGCGAATATCAGCATCGAGAACGGGCCGGCCAAAGCGCACGTTCGCATCGGCTGGCTGCGTTCGGTCGCGAACATTTATCACGGCTTTGGAATTCAATGCTTCACCGACGAACTCGCCCACCGCGCGCAGCGCGATCCGGCAGAATACTTGCTTGACCTGATCGGGCACCCTCGCACTATCGATTTCACCGGCGTGGACTATCCGAACTATGGCGCCGACTACAAAACGTATCCCTGGGAAACCGGCCGGCTTCGGCACGTCGCGGAACTTGTCGTCGAAAAATCCGGTTGGGCAAACAAAAAGAGCACAAAAGGCCACGGCTATGGCTTCGCCGCGCATCGCAGTTTCTTGACCTACGTGGCCACCGTCGTCGAAGTCGTAGTCGACGATCAGGGAGACATTCAGATTCCGCGAGTGGACACGGTGTTGGACGCGGGTTTGGTCGTGAATCCCGTAGCCACGCGCGCGCAATTCGAAGGGGCAGCGGTCTTCGGAACAAGTATTGTGCGAAGCGGAGAAATTACTGCGAAGAATGGCGTTATCCAGCAGTCCAATTTCAACGACTATCCGGTCGCGCGGATCAACGAGGTTCCTCAGCAAACGAACGTCTATATCGTCGACAGCACCGCGCCTCCCGCCGGTGTAGGCGAACCGGGCGTGCCGCCGTTTGTGGCCGCATTTTGCAACGCAATTTTCGCCGCTACTGGCAAGCGCGTCCGCGATTTGCCGCTCTCCAGCAATCCCGCTTTTGCATAGGAGTGTTTACGTGAGCCAGAATAATAATGACTCGAATCGCTTGAGCGCCGATCACGCCGGTTCGGCGTCAGCGCAGGGAGCAGTCTTTGCGAACCAAGACGCTGGCGTAAGCCGAAGAGAGTTTCTCGGCATGACCGCAGCCACGCTTCTTGCCGGCGGAACTCTGGCAGCGGATACGAAATCGGACAAAAAGAACGGGATCCCGTATCGGCTGCTCGGGCACACTGGCGAATCTGTTTCTCTCATTGGCCTCGGCGGCTATCACCTGGCCAGGCAAAGCACCACCGAAGAAAGCATTCGCATCATTCGCACGGGGCTCGACGAAGGTCTCAATTTTCTCGACAACTGCTGGGACTACAACGGCGGCGAGAGCGAAGTGCGCATGGGCAAAGCGCTTCGCGACGGGTATCGCGAGAAAGCATTCCTGATGTCCAAGATCGACGGCCGCACAAAGACCGGCGCAGCCAGTCAAATTAACGAGTCCCTACGCCGGCTGCAGACCGACCACCTCGATCTCCTCCAGTTTCATGAAGTCATTCGTGACACTGATCCAGGCCGCGTCTTTGCAGCGGGTGGCGCGCTGGAGGCTGTCCTCGAAGCGAAGCAAGCTGGCAAGCTCCGCTTTA
Organism: Candidatus Acidiferrum sp.; assembly: GCA_036495665.1. Taxonomy (GTDB): domain Bacteria; phylum Acidobacteriota; class Terriglobia; order Acidiferrales; family UBA7541; genus Acidiferrum. Next base: position 11,229 of record DASXMM010000056.1, read on the forward strand.
TCGGTTTCACCGGCCACAAGAGCCCGGACATTCATTTGCAAATGCTGGCCACCGCTTCGCAGCATGGGTTTCTGTTTGACTCCGTCCAGATGCCGCTCAACGTGATGGACGCGCACTTCAACAGTTTCGAAAAGAAAGTCTTGCCCGTCCTGCTCAAGAACAATATCGCCGTGCTCGGCATGAAGCCCATGGGCGACCACCTTATTCTCGACACCAAGCTGGCCACTGCCATCGAGTGCCTGCACTACCCGATGAATCTCCCCACGAGCGTGGTCATCACCGGTTGCGATTCGCTCCCGATTCTTCAGCAGGCTCTCGTTGCAGCCCGCAGCTTTAAGCCGATGGATTCATCCGAGGTTCAGGCGCTTCTCGCAAAAACCGCCAAAGCCTCGGAAGGCGGCCAGTTTGAGCTGTACAAAACGAGCCACCATTTCGACGGCACATACTCCAACCCCGAATGGCTAGGCTAGAAGGCTCGCGATTTCGCTAAGCCAAGCTCGATTCGCTCATGCCCGATGAAAAGGATCGGCGCATGCCAGGAGAAGTCTAGGGGAGCTACTTGCGAGCGATCGCTGCGATTCAATATGCGAACCTAAGGACAGCTTGGCAACCTGCACCGTCGTTCGAGACGGGAAGGGGCTCTTGAAGTACCCCTTATAGAGGCTATTCACTTCCGGAAACTGGGAAATGTCGAAGAGATAAATCTGTGAACGGAGACAACGTTCGAATAGTCCATTCCGGAATCTTCCAGCACGCGGCTCACGTTGGCCAAGCAGTTTTTCGCTTCCTGACTGAAGTCTTGCGGCAATGCATGAACGGTATGCCGCTCCTTCCCGCGTTCAATTCCAACGACCTTGAGACCCGAAGCGGCAAGCTCTTCTGCGAGGATGGAGCCGGCGAACCCAACGCCGATGACCACGACATCCACCTCTTTTAATTTCCAGCTTGGTCGCGATCTCAACGGTGACGGTATCGGGCGCGACGTCCCCTGTCTTGGCGAGTCCGGGTCCGGGTAAAAGGAGCCTTCGCTAGCGCTGCGAACCAATGGGTTCGCCTGTAACCTTCCAGCAGCCCAGCGGCATCACACAGTAGAAATTCTGGAGGATCTTATGAATAAGAATGAAATCTCTGCAGCTTCCGCCGGGATCGTGGAACTTGGCGGAGAACTCTCCGTTCGGCGGCTCGGCTTCGGCGCAATGCGCCTTACCGGAGATGGCATTTGGGGTCCGCCAAAAGATCGCAAGGCGGCCTTGGCTGTTCTTCGCCGCGCAATAGAACTAGGCGTCAATTTTATCGATACTGCGGATTCCTATGGCCCAAGCGTAAGTGAGGAGTTGATTGCCGAAGCGTTGTTTCCCTACCCGGCGGACCTCGTCATTGCAACGAAGGGTGGCTGGAACCGCCCTGGCCCAAATCAATGGACCCACGATGCAACGCCATCTCATTTGCGCAGCGCCGTGGAAGGTAGCCTCAAAAGACTGCGCCTGCAAAGGATCGACGTGTATCAGTTGCATATCCCCGACCCCGTCGTGTCGTTTGATGATTCCGTGGCAACCCTGGCCAAGCTGAAAGCGGAAGGAAGGATTCGCCTCGTGGCGTTGTCCAACGTCACACAAGAGCACATCGAGCGCGCGCGCAAAATCGTCCCCATTGTTTCGGTGCAGAACCGCTACAGCTTCGCCGACCGCGAATGGGACTACGTCGTGAACTATTGCCAGCGCAACGGAATCATTTTTATTCCCTGGTTCCCGCTCGGCGCAGGCAAGGTTGCCGGCGAGGTGCTCGATGGAATCGCGCGCGCGCGTCAGGCGACACCTAAGCAAGTGGCCCTTGCCTGGCTCCTGAAGCGGTCGCCGATCATGCTCCCCATCCCTGGGACATCTTCGACAGAACACCTCGAGGAGAACGTTGCGGCGGCCTCCCTGCGCTTAACTGATGAAGAATTTGCGTCGCTTTCCCGCGTTCCTCAACTAGCTGCCGCGCGCTGACAAGCGGCGCACACTCTAATCGCACTATTTCGTTGAGCGGGGGCGTGTTTGCGCAAAGCAAGCATTGTGCGGAATGTCCTAAACGGAAAATCAAAACTGGTGGCGACTCAGTGACATCTGTCGACATGACGACTCGCAAGCCTAGCGGGACATCTTCCAGGCGCTGAGAATTCCAATCGAATTAAGCATTTTAGACAAAGTCCAGCGCCGATGCGTTTGGCAGGCCAAATGCCTTTGCAGTGTGTGGCCGTTTCACGCCCAAACAATCGAGCGCCTTCGCCACGGCGAGGCAGAAGCTAGGCAGCATTCTTATGATGTGGATCGTTAGACTGGCGCTAAAACAGCCTTACACAATCGTGGTACTCGCTATCTTGATCTTCCTATTTGGGGGGCTCGCGATCGTTCGGACTCCCACGGACATCTTTCCGAACATCAACATCCCGGTCGTCAGCATTATCTGGACCTATAACAGCCTAGAACCGCAGGACTTGGCCGACAGGATCGTCACCATCACCGAGCGCAACCTGACCACCACCGTCGACAACATCGAGCACATAGAATCGCAATCGCTTTATGGTATCGCCGTGGTAAAGGTGTTTTTTCAACCCTCAGTGAGTATCGACAAGGCCATCGCGCAGATCACGTCAAATTCTCAGACGCAACTAAGGCAGTTGCCCAGTGGCACCACACCGCCTTTGATTATTAGCTACAGCGCCTCAACAGTCCCGATCCTGGAACTCGGCCTCTCCGGCAAGGGCATATCAGAGCAGGAACTCAACGATTACGGTCTCATGTTCATCCGCCCCCAGCTGGTCACCGTTGAGGGTACCGCCGTCCCTTACCCATATGGAGGAAAGCAGCGCCAGGTACAAGTGGATCTAAACACTCAGGCCTTGCAGGCAAAGGGTCTTTCCCCCTTGGACGTCGTCAATGCCATTACGGCCCAGAACCTAATTCTCCCCACGGGAACATCCAAAATCGGTTTGAAGGAATATGACATCGACATCGCCAATGCGGCTCCACAGACCATCGAGCAACTCAACCGCATCCCGGTCAAGACGATCGGCAACACGACCATCTATATCAGTGACGTTGCCTGGGTCCGCGACGGCTTCCCGCCGCAAACGAACATTGTGCGCGTGAACGGACAACGCTCGTCCCTCTTGACCGTCCAAAAGAACGGCGACACGTCGACCCTGAGCATCATTGCTGGAATCAAGGCCCTATTGCCGTTTATCAAGACGACCGTGCCGCCGGCGCTCGATATCAAACCTTTGGCGGACCAATCCATCTTCGTGAAGGGCGCCATTAAGGGCGTGGTGACGGAAGCGTCCATCGCGGCCTGCCTCACCGGCTTGATGATTCTCATTTTTCTTGGCAGTTGGCGAAGTACGACCATCATCGTTGTCTCCATTCCTCTCGCCATCCTGACCTCCATCATCGCTTTCAGTTCGCTTGGCGAAACGATCAACATCATGACGTTAGGTGGACTCGCCCTGGCCGTCGGAATTCTGGTGGATGACGCGACGGTTGAGATCGAGAACATCAATCGGAACCGCCAGGCGGAACCCGACAGGGACATGGACGAGGTCGTCATAGACAGCGCTGCGCAGATCGCTACGCCGGCCTTTGTGGCCACCATTTCGATCTGCATCGTGTTTACTCCGATGTTCCTGCTCTCCGGCGTCGCGCGATATCTGTTCGTTCCCCTCGGCGAGGCCGTGATATTTGCCATGCTGGCTTCCTATCTGCTCTCGCGCACCGTTGTTCCGATGATGGCTAAGTATCTCTTGCGACATGACACCCCGAATACGTCGAAATCCCGCAATCCATTCGTGCGTATGCAGGTTCGCTTCGAGGAAGCATTTGAGGGTCTCCGCGAGCGTTATCACGGATTGCTGGAACGTTGCCTTCATCATCGCCGTGCATTTCTCGTGGCATTCTTCTCCGCCTGCGTAGGTTCCCTGGTTTTGATCATTCCCTGGCTGGGGCGAGACTTCTTCCCCACAATCGATAGCGGCTCGTTCAATCTCCACATGCGAGCTCCAACGGGTTTACGAATAGAAGAGACCGCCCGCCTCTGTGATCTCGTCGAGCGATCGATCCGGCAACAGCTTCCGCCGGGCGAGATCTCCAACATCATCGACAATATCGGACTTCCCTACAGCGGCATCAATACGTCCTACTTGAATACGGGAACCGTGGGCACCTCGGACGCGGATATTTTGGTGACGTTCGGCGTCAACAACCACCGGACAGCAAAGTATGTGCACGATCTCCGAATCAGCCTGGCAAAAGAGTTTCCCAGCGTGACCTTTTCTTTCCTGCCTTCCGACATGGTCACCCAGATCCTGAATTTCGGCTTGCCGGCACCCATCGACATTCAAGTGGTGGGTAACGATCTACAGGGAGATCAAGCCTTCGCGAATGCCTTGCTTAACCAAGTGAAATACGTATCGGGGATAGCGGACGCACGCATCCAGCAGCCATTCGATGAACCCTACATCCACCTTTGGTTGGACCGCACTAAGGCGCAAGAGATCGGTTACAACGGCCAAGTCGTTGCACAAAACGTTTTAATCTCGCTCGGTGGCAGCTTCCAGACCGCGCCAACATACTGGCTCGACCCTAAGAACCGAAACAGCTACGACATCTCTACTCAGACCCCGCAGTATCGCGTCGACACGCTCCAGGATCTCGCGAACATGCCCATCACAGGACCCACTCCCGGCGTCCCACCCGCCCTTCTCTCCACGGTCGCTTCGGTCCAGCGCGGAACGGGGGCTGCCGTGGTCTCCCACTACAACATCAGGCCAGTCATTGACATCTTCGGTGCGGTGGAGGGCCGCGATCTGGGCGGCGTATCCAGCGACATCACGCGCATTATGGATGAAATGCGGCCGAAGCTGCCCCGCGGCTCACAAGTTGTCTTGCGCGGCCAAGTTCAGACTATGCGTTCCTCTTATATCGGTCTTTTATCGGGGCTGGCCCTCGCTATTGTCCTTGTCTACCTGCTCATCGTGGTGAACTTTCAGTCTTGGCTCGACCCTTTCATCATTATTACTGCGCTTCCCGCAGCCCTCGCTGGCATTGCCTGGTTCCTTTTCGTGACTCACACCACGTTAAGTGTGCCGGCACTCACGGGCACTATCATGTGCATGGGTGTAGCTACCTCTAACAGCATCCTGGTAGTGCAATTCGCCACCGAACAGTTGAAGGAAGGCAAAGACCCCGTCACCGCGGCTCTTCAGGCTGGATTCACTCGCTTCCGCCCCGTGTTGATGACTGCGCTCGCCATGATTATCGGCATGCTGCCGATGTCGCTGGGGCTTGGAGATGGTGGGGAGCAGAATGCTCCACTTGGCCGCGCCGTAATTGGTGGATTGCTCTTTGCCACGGTGTCTACGTTGTTGTTCGTTCCAACCGTGTTCAGCATTCTCCATGGGCTGCGCCACCGGCCGGCTGAGACTAGTCCTGAAGCCTGAGGGCTTCTGCTGAAGGGAATTTGAAGTTATGCCAATGCAATCGCAAACTCAAGGACAGGTTCCCATGCAAGAACTGCACTCGCCGGCCACGGCCGGCAGGCCACGGCGATCGCGAGGAGGTTGGGTTGTCGGAATTGCGGTTCTCCTATTGTTCGGTGGGCTTTTGGTTTCCGGCATTCTTGAGCGCATCCACACTAGCGCCAGTCTACGCACCCAAACCTCGGATTTGGCGGTACCCACCGTTTCGGTTGTTCAGCCTAAGCGGGCCGCACCGTCGCAGGAAATTTTACTGCCGGGAAACGTCCAACCGTTTATCGCTTCGCCGATTTTCGCGCGGACGAACGGTTATCTGGAACATTGGTATTTCGATATAGGAGCGCATGTAAAGAAGGGCCAGCTTCTGGCAGTAATCGCGTCTCCCGAAGTTGACCAACAGCTGCAGCAAGCTCGGAGCAATCTGTTAACCGCCCAAGCCAATCTGGAACTCGCTCAAATCACCAGAGACCGCTACCAGGGTCTCCTGGTCAAGCATGCAGTTTCTCAGCAGGATGTCGACAATACCGTGGGTACTTACAACGCGAATAAGGCAATTGTGGAAGCAGACCAAGCAGCCGTTCAGCAATACACCGCATTGGTATCTTTCGAAAAGGTGTACGCTCCGTTCGACGGCGTTATCACGGCGCGAAACACAGATATTGGAGATCTAATCAACTCAGGCAGCAATGCCAATGTGAAAACCGATCTCTTCCACATCGCGCAGCCCGGCGTGCTACGCGTGTATGTCAATGTCCCTGAAGGGTTTTCGCAGCAAACCAAGCCGGGTCTGACAGCAGAGCTGAAATTGGAGGAGTTTCCTGGACGTATGTTTACAGGGAAACTTGTCCGTACCGCCGAGGCGATTGACTACATAACGCGCACGCTGCTGGTTGAAGTGGACGTGAATAACCCCTCAGGGGAATTGCTTTCGGGCGCCTATGCGGAAGTCCATTTCAAAATACCGGGGCATGCCTCCACCTATATTGTGCCGGTCGACACTCTGCTCTTTAGGAAGGAAGGCCTGAACGTCGCCATTGTTGAGAACGGGAAAGCGAAGTTGGTGCCGGTTGTGGCAGGTCACGATTTTGGCACTTCGATCGAAATCGTTTCGGGCCTGCAGGGCAACGAATCAGTCATTTCGAACCCACCCGATTCTATCGTGACGGGAGAAACAGTGCAGATAGGGCAGTCGACGGCAACACCGCCCCAGACACCCTCAGGAGCGACCCAGTGAGTTGGATAGAGCGAAGAGTCTCCCGCCGCCTGCAAAATATGCAAAGGGTGTGGAATCTGCGAGTTGAGTTTCTTCTGCTCGTGGCGGGAGTACTTTCAGCTGCCGGCTGCTCTGTGGGACCCAAATACAAAACCCCCACGGCCACAGCCCAAATGCCGCCTGCTTACAAGGAGATCGGTAATTGGAAAACCGCGCAGCCCAATGATCAAAACTTAGGCGGAAACTGGTGGGAGATTTTTCAGGATTCCCAGCTCAACGACTTGGAGCCGCAGATTAATGTCTCCAACCAAAACCTGAAAGCCGCAGCCGCTCAATATCAGCAAGCCCGCGCTGTCCTTCGCTACAACCGGGCCGATTACTATCCCACACTCACCGCCGATCCTTCGGCCGCTCGCGAAAGGTATTCAGCGAATCGCTCCCCACGGAACCCGACATTTAACGGCGTCACCTTCAACGATTTCACCGTGCCTCTGAACTTGTCTTACGAAACCAACGCATGGGGTCGGGTGAGCCGCAACGTCGAATTCTATCGAGAACAAGCGCAAGTCAGCGCCGCGGATCTAGCTGTGGTGAACCTTAGTATGCACGCCGAGCTCGCCGTAGATTACTTCGCCGCCCGCGCTCTCGATGCCGAAGAGAAATTGCTGGTCGATACCGTCAAGCAATACGAGCAAGCTCTGCAACTCAACGAAGACCGCTATCACGGCGGCATTGCTTCCGAAGTCGAAGTCGAGCAAGCCAGAACCATCCTGGAAACCACTCGCGCCCAAGCTGTCGACGTCGGCGTCGCCCGCGCCCAATACGAACATGCCGTCGCAGTCTTGATCGGCAAGCCTCCTGCGAATTTCGGCTTTCCTCCATTGCCGCTCACTGCTCCTCCGCCGCCGATTCCCGTGGGAGTGCCCTCCGAATTGCTGGAACGGCGACCTGACATCGCGGCCGCGGAGCGCCAGGTCGCGGCGGCCAACACGCAAATTGGTCTCGCGAAGTTGGCCTATTATCCGCTGATCAATCTCACAGCATCAGGGGGATTCGACAGCGGCTCGATCACGACATTGCTCCAAGGTCCAAGCGCCATTTGGTCCGTCGGGGCGGCCGCTGCGTTTACCGTGTTCGATGTTGGCCGGAGGCGGGCTCTCTCGGACGAGGCAAAGACGGGTTACGACTACACCGTTGCAAACTACCGGCAAACGGCCCTCACCGCGTTTCAACAAGTGGAAGACAATCTCGCCGCCCTAAGAATCCTGGAGCAAGAGGCGGGAGTCCAGGCCGGTGCAGTGCAAGCCGCGCAACGATCACTCGACCTCTCGGTCACTCGTTACGAAGGCGGAGTCACCAGCTATCTCGAAGTGATTACCGCCCAAAACGCCGCACTCGGCGACGAACTCACCGCCGTCAACATCCTCGGCCGCCGCATGGCCAGTGCGGTATTGCTGGTCCAAGCCCTCGGCGGCGGGTGGGACAGGTCCAACATTCCTCAACGTCCTGAATGCTGCGGAAAGATAGCAAGCGGTTCCAATTGATCGAGTGGATTGTGCTCGGATGAAAAGATCCCTCCACCCGCGCCCTTCCCGTCAAGCCCCTCACCGCAATCTCAGAGCCGGTGATGGAACGGCATGCCCCATCCGTAGGCCTAGACCGGACTTGGTTTCATCGCGTCTGTCAACATTTGGACGGAGTGTCCACGACCGACGGCTCGACACTGACAGGAAAAACCCGGCGGCAGGACCAGACGGACCCGATCACGTTTTGATTCAATTACTTAGCAACGACCTCGGTTTGGCACGAACCTTGCCCTTCACATGCCGTGTGAGCTCAGGAGAAACCGCGAATGTTCGAGCTCCGAATTTGGAGCCAGCCACTTGCAAGCTGGGGCCTGGAGGATTTCATGGCGACAGAACACAAAAAGAAATGCGAGCATCCATCCTGCACTTGTCAGATTTCTTCGGAGGACAAATATTGCAGCGCGCAGTGTGCAGCGATGGAGGACGTAATCGACATTGACTGCCGTTGCGCTCACACGGCGTGCGCGGGCAAGGCGCACTAGCCGACCTTCCGTTTGATGCGACGATGGTATTACAAAAACAAAGGAGCAACTATAAAAATACAAAAAGTCATGTTCGTTTTGATTGGGATGATGTTTCTGTTCGCAAGCAAGGCGTCGGCGCAGCAGGTGAAGACCGACTTCGATCGCAGCGCAAACTTCGCCCAATACAAGACCTACTCGTGGGAACGGGTTAAGACGAAGGATCCTCTGGATGTGGATCGCATCAAGAGTGCGGTCAATGCTGTCTTGTCAGCAAAAGGCTGGAACCAGGTTCCTTCCGGCGGCGATGTTTCCATCATCGCAGTTGAGATGACGCAGGATCAGCAGACGCTCAATACTTTCTACGACGGGTTTGGAGGTGGCTGGGGTTGGAGGCGCTTTGGCGGCGGAGGTTTTGGTGAGGCAACGACCACGACCGATACATACATGGTGGGCACCCTGGTCGTCGATCTGTTCGATACCAAGAACAAGCAACTGTTGTGGAGAGGGAGCTCCAGCGACACACTCTCCAACAACTCCGACAAGAACATCAAGAACCTGGATAAGGGCGTGCAGAAAATGTTCAAGAATTTTCCTCCAGGCTCTTATAAGAAGTAACAAACATGACCAGCCACCCGCGCATCTCTTTTTGTCTGGCAGTCGTTTTGACGGCCACGCCGTTGCGCGCGGCCAATAGGCCGCACGCGGGAACGGACAGACAAAACACCATGGTTTGGACGAACGACGATCTTGAGCGCTTGAAGAGGACTCCGGGCCTGATTTCGATTGTTGGTCAGGTCGCGAACGAAGACGTCCAAGACGTTGATGCACCTGAACAAAGAGCCGAGGACCTTGCGTGGTACGCGGCGCAAGCAGCCGCGCTGAATGCCCGGCTCGAAACCGAGCAAGCTAATCTTCGCGACTTCACCCAGGCACTTGACGACGCTCGGGAACTCAAGAGCACGACCGCCGGCGTCAATCTTGCCGAAGCTGCCATTGGCATCACACCCGAAGCAACCATCGAGATCCTTCAAAACCAAGTGCGTGAAACACAAGGCGAACTCGACGCATTGGCGGACCTTGCGCGACGCAACAGTATCCCGCCCGGAGTTTTGCGCGATCAATGGCCTGGCGTTCCCGAAGAACAAGCAGTTCCGGCAGCGGAAATATCACAACGCGATATGTCCGCCCCTGAAGGTGATTTATGAGCATTTTGCGGAGCGCAAGTCGGCGCGAACTGGTCGTAACGCTGGCATTCGCGGCTTTCGCAGCCGTGTTGTTGACCCTGCTGTTTGTTCACCTTTCCGTATCAGATGGATTAAGCCACAAAAACCTCGGCGCATACGCAATAGCCAATTTTGTTTGAATAAAATCAAGGAGAAACCAGATGAAGAAGGTGTTTAGGTACCTGATGAGCGCGTTGCTCGTAGTTCAACCTATGATCGCCGCATCAACCTGGGCGGCTGACGAACAGAAAGACGAAGACCGGCTGAAAAATTGCGGTACGGTCTTGAAGGAAATTCTGGACGTACCCGACGACATCCCGCAGGACTTGCTGGACAAGGCCGACTGCGTGGTGATCTATCCGTCGGTCCTGAAGGCGGCGTTCATCGTTGGCGCCAGTTACGGTCGCGGCGCCATGACCTGCCGCAAAGGCGAGGATTTTCGAGGGCCTTGGGGTGCGCCGACGATGATGGCTCTCGAGGGCGGCAGCTTCGGGTTGCAAATCGGAGGACAGGCAACGGATTTTGTCCTCCTCGTAATGAATGAGGGCGGCGCTCGTGGAATCCTCGCCGGCAAGGTCAAGCTAGGAGGGGATGCGTCTGTGGCTGCTGGTCCAGTTGGTCGTGACACCTCCGCAGAAACAGATGTCACGCTGCGTTCGGAAATCCTCAGCTATTCCCGCGCGCGTGGCGTCTTTGCGGGTATCTCACTCGAAGGATCAACCATTCGTCCCGATAACGACGCCAACGAGAAGATTTACGGGCGGAAATTGCCCGCCAGGGACATCGTGCTTTCGGCCCGCGTCCCTGTTCCAGGGGCCGCCCAGCAGCTCGTTTCCACACTGGATGCAAGAACGCCACGCCACAAGGCGTAATTGTGTCGACTGATCTAGGAGCGAGCTACGATCCTGAAGCGTGCTAGCCTATCTTCTACTACTTGTGGAACACTCAAATCCGGGCGGGATTCGAGCCTTCCGAGCGTCCTGCTGAGCGAGGTTGCACCACTCACATGAGCGCCCCAGGCACTTCTACCGTTTTTATTATTGATGATGATGCTGGTATGCGCGCGGCAATCCAGGGCCTCCTGAAAGCGGAGGGTCTGCGTTCCGAGGCATTTGCCACGCCACAGGAGTTCCTGAAGAGCAGCCATCTAGATAGCCCGGGCTGTCTGGTTCTGGACGTAAGACTTCGCGGCGTGAGTGGCTTGGATTTTCAGGGCGAGTTAACCGAGATGGGCCTGCAGACTCCGATCGTTTTTATCACCGCCCATGGAGACATTCCCATGACGGTCAAAGCAATGAAATCAGGTGCGGTACAGTTCCTGACGAAGCCGTTCAGGGATCAGGACTTGCTCGATGCCGTCCATGAAGCGCTTGACCGTGATCATGTAAGGCGCGAACAACAGCGCGAGATTGCAGATTTGCAACAGCGCTACGCCACGCTGACTGCGCGCGAGCGTGAGGTCATGGCCTTGATAGTCTCGGGAATGCTCAACAAGCAAATCGCATCGGAACTGGGGACGAGTGAAATCACTGTAAAGACTCACCGCGCTCAAGTGATACGCAAAATGCAGGCTGGATCGGTAGCCGACCTGGTCCGCGCTGCCGAAAAGCTAAAGGGAACTTCCACCAAGTAATCACGCCTCACTCTCCTGCAGCCTGCGAGATCAGGAAATTCGGTTCCTCGACTTTCTTCAATCTTGACCCTTGGGCGCAGTCGCCGCCGCTCGATGAGGCTCCCTATACGAAAAGATGAGAAAGAGTAGCCCAAAGTATAATTGTGCGGCTGCTTGCGCGGGTCCACCCTACGGGCATGGTTACCCAGACTAGCAGTAAGGTTGTTACCGTAATTGATGATGACGAATCTTGTCGAACAGCGCTAAGAGAAATGCTGAGATCGGCTGGGTTATCGGCACTGGCATTCGCTTCGGCAGAAGACTTTCTTAAGTCCGGACAACAACGACAGACCGCGTGCTTAATCACCGATATCCGCATGCCTGGCATGTCGGGACTGGAACTCCAGGCCAAGTTGAACGCTGATCGCTGCAGAATTCCGACAATCTTCATCACCGCACATGGAGATGAAAAGTTGCGGATGCAGGCCCTGAGAGCCGGTGCCGTTGAGTTCCTGGCAAAGCCGTTCGACGATGAGGCCCTGCTCGAAAGGGTTCGGACGGCCCTTGAAGCGTGACGACGCTGAGAACTAGCCCAGCTGAGAGTTATCCAGGAGGTCCTCCGTGGGAGTTTTGAAACAATTGACTTCGGAGAACCCGGATTCTAAGGCGCACAGGTTCGCGCAAATCATAGGCAGCAGCACTGCGCTGGAAGCGGTACTCCGACAAGTTGAATTAGTGGCGGCCACTGACTCCACCGTGCTGATCCAAGGGGAAACCGGCACTGGTAAGGAGCTGATTGCCCGTGCCATTCACAACCTCAGTCCAAGGTATGGACGGCCGTGCGTAACACTGAATTGTGCCGCCATTCCTTTCGATCTTTTGGAGAGCGAGTTGTTTGGCCACGAAAAAGGAGCCTTCACCGGGGCCATTTCGCAGAGAGTGGGTCGGTTCGAGCTGGCCAACAAAGGCACTCTCTTCCTGGATGAGATAGGCGACATTCCGCTGGCGCTACAGCCCAAGCTGCTTCGAGTTCTTCAGGAGCAGAAGTTTGAGCGTTTGGGAAGCGGGCAGACTCAGCACGTGGATGTTCGGCTTGTAGCGGCAACCCACCGAAATCTGATGCAAATGGTCAAGAACAACCAGTTTCGCAGCGACCTGTACTACCGCCTGGACGTGTTTCCTATCATGCTGCCGCCTTTGCGAGAACGCCCTGAGGATATCGAGCCCCTCGTTACGCATTTCTCCGAAATCTTTGCACGCCGGATGGGCAAGACAATCGAACGCATTCCTGAAGAAACTCTGGCGGCATTCGAATCCTATTCTTGGCCGGGGAATATACGAGAGCTTCAAAACTTGATGGAACGCGCCGTGATCTTGTCCACCGATGGCGTGCTGCCTAACCCGTTGCCGCTTAACGCCGGCGATCGAACCAGCGCAGTTCCGGGCCACACAACGCTCAGGGACTCCGAACATTCATTAATATTGCAAACACTTGAGGACGTCGGCTGGGTGATCGGTGGAGCGAAGGGTGCTGCCGCAAGGCTCGGCCTGAAGCGCACCACGTTGATTGCCAAAATGAACAAACTCGGAATCTCGCGGCCCGCTCGGGGGTCGCAGAGACCAGCCGACGTCGTGGAATTTCAATCTCCCGCAGTTGATCAGGTTGCCTGGGCAAAGCGTCGCGAGGCCAAACTCTAAGGCGGAGCACCGGGCTGGGATCGGCTGCCCGGCCTGTCTCGGCTTGCAGACTGCCCCGCGGCAATACGGTATTATCTCCATCCCGCTACGACATTAGAATCGGGGTTAGGTACTCGTATGCCATGGCGATCGAGTCCGAGAGCATCGATGGGCACGATTCGATGGCGCCACCTCGGCAAGCCGATCTGGCGACTTGTGGTGTCCAGCGCTGCGGTGTTTGCGGTCACCGCCGCCCTCTATGCAGTACCTCTTAGTCGCCGTCCCTTGACGGCGGCTCTCGCCTTTCTCTTTGTCGTCCTGGTCGTCTCGGCTACGTGGGGTTTTCGTTATTCGCTGTTCGTCTCATTGCTTGCTGCGCTGGGGTTCAGTTGGTTGCTCGCATCGGTCGGCCGTTTTTGGCTCAGTGAGCCGCGCGGCGTTCTTGTGCTGGCTGCGCTTCTCGTCGTCGGAATCACTACTAGCCGTCTCTCAGACCGTGTGCGCAGGGAGGCTCTGAACGCCCGCCGCAGTGCGAGTGAGCTTCGCGATCTGATCGAAAACGTGCCAGCAATGGTGTTCATGGCTTTGCCAGGCCCCTCCAATGTATTCGCAAGCCGAGGCTGGCACGAGTACACAGGGTTGCCTACGGAGGAAACCGCAGGTGCTGGCTGGCAAACCGTAATCCACCCGGAAGACCTGGGACGACATATCGAGAAGTGGCGAGTGTGCTCGGCGACTGGCGAGCCCTTCGAAGATGAGGCGCGCTTCCGCTGCGCCGCGGACGGGGAATATCGCTGGTTTTTGGTTCGCGCCGTGCCACTGCGCGATGTGCACGGGAACATTCTCAAGTGGTACGGAATCCTGACCGACATTGAAGATCGCAAGCGGACGGAGCAGGCTTTAAGGCGGAGTGAAGCATATCTGGCGCAAGCGGAGACGCTGAGCAGAACGGGAAGCTGGGTCTGGCACCCCATGACGGACAAAGTGCTCTACTGGTCCGAGGAATTGCTGCGAATCTTTGATGTCGATCCTGGCGAGCTCACTTCATTGGAAGCCGAAAGGTTCATAGAACACATTCACCCGGAAGATCGCGCCAAGGTGAGAGCAAGCCTCGACAAGATCGAGCACACCTGTGAGTATAGGCTTCTGCTGCCTAGTGGAACGATCAAGCACGTTCTCAGTAGGCAGCATAAGGTGTTTGATCAATCGGGAGAGCTCGTCGAAGTTGTCGGAACAATCGCCGATGTGACGGAGCGCAAGCGTTCCGAGGAAGCCCTGCGCCGCAGTGAAGCTTATCTGGCGGAAGCGCAGAGGCTGACTCGCACCGGCAGTTGGGCCTACAACCTGCCCACCGAGAAGGCGATTTACTGGTCCGAGGAAATGTTCCGCATCTTCGGATTAAATCCTCAAAGAAGCAGTCCCCCGGATCGGCAAGAGTTCCTTCGACTGATGCACCCGGCGGATCGTGACAGATTTAATGAAAGGGTCGAGAAGGCCTTCCGCGAGAAAACTGATTTTGCGCAAGATTATAGGATCGTGCTGCCTGATGGCACGGTAAAGCACCTCCACGAAATCGGACATCCCGTTCTCGATGAAACCGGAAATATCGTCGAATACGTTGGCACCGAGGTGGACGTCACAGAACGCAAACGCGCCGAAGAGGAGCGCGAGAGGCTGCGCCAGGTTGAAACGGATCTCGCCCACATAGGTCGTGTGACCACTCTCGGTGAGCTGGCCGCTTCCTTGGCGCATGAGCTAAACCAACCCATTACCGCCGCGATCACCAATGCCAATACCAGTCTGCGTTGGCTTGCCCGTATTCCACCGAATCTGGACGAGGCGCGCGAGGCTATAACGAGAATCGTGAAGGACGGCACGCGCGCCGCCGAGATCATCAACCGTCTGAGGTCCTTCTATAAGAAAGGTACCCCGCCTCAACCTGAACTGGTCGATGTGAACGAAGTCGCCCACGAAATGATGATGCTGTTGCGCAACGAAACCAACCGGTACTCGATTGCCATGCGCACGGAACTTGCACCGGAACTTCCTAAGGTCATGGCGGATCGCGTGCAATTGCAGCAGGTATTTATGAATCTCATGCTCAATGGCATCGAGGCGATGATGGACGACGGCGGGGAACTTACCATCACGTCAGAGCGGACAGAGGATCGTCAACTGCGAATCTCAATCAGCGATACCGGCGTCGGGCTCCCTTCCGAAAAAGTTGACCACGTTTTCGACGCCTTCTTTACCACAAAGCCTCAAGGCACCGGCATGGGACTGGCGATCACCCGTTCCATCGTCGAAGCCCACGGAGGCCGTTTGTGGGCCAGCGCCAATACAGGCAGCGGCGCGACTTTTCACTTTACGTTGCCTAACGAGGCGGCCGCGTCCTTAACTTCGGCCGGCTAACGACCTCATTCGAATCCGCGCCAAGCCATTCGAATGGGCGGGTGGAGCACCAGGTGGAGCACCCTTAAACCACTGAAACAGATTCGGGTGCCGCAACCCTGCGGTTTTCACGGTGCGGGTTCTGACTTCTGTCGCGATACCTTCCCGCTCCGTACTCACTCTGCTCTCCCCGTCCGTAGATACTTCCCCGCCGAACCGCCAAGCGCTCCCCGGCCATCACGGCATTCTCGAAGAACGTCTAAGCGCGCTCCTCGAAATCCAAAGTCTTTGCATCCCCGGATCGGGTCGGGAGTGCGGAGTTCTCATCTTGGCCTTGACCTGCGTTAGGTTACGCGTTACGCTGAAGATGTGATTCAGTCGATTCGCCACAAGGGACTGAAGCGCCTTTATGAAGACGATGACCCCCGCGGTGTGGCCGGATAAACGGAACTGATTGAAATGAAAGGCAGTTTTTGCAGTGGCCTGATTTGAACTTACGAGCATTCGGCTTGGAACCAAAGCCTCATGTCGGCGGTTTCTCGGAATGCGCCAAAGGCTCTTCCGTCTCCTCCTACTGATTACACGGCATTCGTAGAGGTCATTGGCCAGCAAATGGCCAGCACATAAATTGTCAAATTCGTGCTAAGCTGTTCAAACTTCTCAGCGGAGAGGTGGCAGAGCGGCTGAATGCGGCGGTTTGCTAAACCGTTGTAGGGGCCAAAACTCCTACCGGGGGTTCGAATCCCCCCCTCTCCGCCAGAATTTTCCTATCACATTGAAAACAGTGGCGTTTCCGCTTCGTTTGCCGTCCCGGTTACGAAAACGGTTACGATTTTTCGCGTCCCAAATCGCTGCTCCTGACGAGAAGCCAGTAATGAAT
>DASXMM010000057.1:0-4314 GCA_036495665.1 Candidatus Acidiferrum sp.
ATACACCGTCGTCACCAAGGCTAGCCCGTCGCTCGCCTGGCTCGTTTTTTCCGATCTGCATCGCTGGAACAATTTCGCCAATGTCTACGGCAACTTGCGATGGCAAGACGGCAACCCCTGGGAACCCGGCAGCCGTCTCCAGATCGAATTGCTTCGGCCCGTGAACGCCGTCATCGACCACGTGATTACCACATGCGTGCCTGGAAAGAAAGTGGGTTGGATCGACCACGCCATTGGCGTTGCTCTAGCCCAATGGGTGACGTTTGAAGAGCGCCCGGAAGGCACCCGAGTTTATACATGGGGAGAAGTAATCCACTCCGGCATTCGGATCGGCGGGCGGACTGTCGAAGAATTGCTGGCCAGCTTCACCCGTACCTGGTACGAGTCCTTCCGCGTCGCATGCAATCAGCTCGTGCTCCCGGGCGGTGCCACGCCGGAGGACGCCCCGTTCGCAACAACATAGCAGGCATGCACGTAATGGTGCGCAAGGCAGCATCAGAGAGCGAGAAGCCGCGCAGACCGCGCCCTAGGCGTGCCTGCCCGCCGTTTGAGGCATGGTCCACTCACCGACGCTCACGAACAGCTCCAAGCCAATCGCAAACGAATCATTCCCCAGCGGTTGGCAGTAAACCACGCGCGCGCGTGACCTTAGGTTCCCCAGCATCGATCTCACCGTGACATGATCGTTTGGTTGCCACGGCTTGCTGGTCACCACACGCGCGCCGCGAGCGCTCACGTTTTCTGTTACGCCCTGTTGCGCTGCCGTATGTACGTCCAATCCAGACAAATCCACAGTCACATGCACTGCAGACCGATCTTGCAATCGGCGAGCATCGCTATCCATAAGTACCGCGTTGCTTTCTGAGCCGGGAAGTAGGAGTGGACGTTGGGGTGGGATCAACGACCGAACCAGCAAATCATACGCTTCTAACCCGTCGAATGGTCAAGAAGTTTCATGATTCCTAAGGTACTATTGTCACGTGTCCGGCAACGCCACATCCCCGTCCCACTACCGGACATTGTCCAGGCTTCGCACATTTTCTCCGCGGACGGTAACCTCTTATTTTTCTGCTATTTGCCAAGCCGACAAAATCGGCTATCCGATTGCCCTTTTCTTTCGACTGTCGTCTTCTCCTTCGTTCATCTCAAGGAGGCCTTGATGAAGAAACACGAGCGCATTCGCGAAAAGGTCACCATCCTTCCCACTTCCATGTACCTCTCCAAGATGCACGACGCCGGCTGGACCCTGATTGCCCTGGAATGGGAGCGCGAGATCGAAACCTCCGCTACACCCGTGCCTGCTGACGAGCCTCTTGGCACGGAAGAAATTCCCTTTGGCCTGCGCATCGCCGCCGACTGCCATCACTTGGAAGACGATCCCCTCGAAACACAAACCTTAAAATTCCTCGCTGAACTGATCGTCCAAGATGTCTCCTTCACAAGCATGGCCGACGCTCTCAACGTCCGCGACTACCGCACCCGCGACGGTCGCCCATGGACCTCCGCCGCTATTTTCCGCCTCATCCCTCGCCTGATCGAGGTCGCCCCTCGCATCCTCTCCGGGTCCGAGTGGGAGTCCCGCAAAAAACAGCTTTCCCGCGTCACCTGGAATTCCTGACCGATTTTCCGTTGTCCCGGTCATGTGAGCAGGACGGCGGATCTTCTCGCCAATCTCTCTCCTTGACATTCTACCTATCGTTGCATTATATAGGTAGAACGTCTAGGAGACGCCATGCCCATCGAGAAATCTGACCTTCTCCAAGGTACCCTCGACATGCTCATCCTCAAGATTGTCGCCCTCGGCCCCGTACACGGCTACGGCATCTCTCAACGCATCCGCCAAATCTCCAAGGAAGTTCTGCAAGTCCAACAAGGCTCGCTCTACCCCGCGCTCCATCGCCTCGAAAAGCGCGGCTGGCTCGAAGCGGATTGGGGCGAATCCGAAAAAGGTAGGCAAGCGAAGTTCTACCGGCTGTCAGCAAAAGGCCGCAAGCAATTGGAAAGCGAAGAATTGAACTGGAACCGTCTCGCCGCCGCGGTAGCCAATATCATGCAAACCGCGCAATAGGAGTCTCCAATGTCCTGGTGGAAATCCCTCTTTCCGAAACGTGCTTCCGACGCGCAAATGAACTCCGAACTCCGTTTCCATATCGACGAGCTCACCGACGAAAATATCGCCGCAGGCATGAAGCCCGACGAAGCCCGTCGTCGCGCCATCCTGGAATTCGGCGGCCAGGAACAGCTCAAAGAGGAGGTCCGCGACGTCTACCGCATCCGTTTCGTTGACGCCACCCTCGCCAATCTCAAATCCGCCTTCCGCTTCATCCGCAAATCCCCGACCTTCTCCATCACCGTAATCCTCACTCTCGCTCTCGCCATCGGTGCCAACAGCGCCGTCTTCTCCGCCATCGACGCCATCCTCTTGAAGCCGCTCCCTTTCCCTGATGCGGATCAACTGGTCCGCGTCGACCAACTCGATCTGAAAAATCCCAGGCCCTTCCATCTGGTCGCTCCAATCCGTCTCGAAGACTGGAACCGTCTCAATTCCACATTCCAGGCGCTCACCGGTTACTACACCGAAGACGTCTCCGAATCCACCGGCCCTTTGCCCGAGAAAGTCACTCGTGCTTGGGTTTCTCCGCGCTTTTTTCAGGTCTGGGGGATGGTGCCCGCTCCGGGCCGGGAGTTTACGCCCGATGAGGAGACCCTCAACGGGCCGGTCGCGGTCCTCATTAGCGACCGTTTCTGGCACCGCCGTTTCAATGCTGACTCCAACGTCATCGGGAAAAACCTGCGCCTTGATGGGCATCTCTACCCGATCATCGGCGTGATGCCGCGCAATTTCCTCTTTCCAAATCGCGAGGCCGATTTGTGGTGCCCCATTCCCGCGGGCATTTCGTACGGCGAGCCCCGGGAAAACAATTGGTTCGAGGTCATCGGACGCCTCAAGCCTGGCGTCACCCTCGCGCAAGCTCACGCCAATCTCGCTACCGTCCAAGCCCAACTCGGCCGGCAATTTCCCAAAACCGATGCGGATCTTTCCGTTGGCGTCCGGCCACTCAAAGAAAGCACCATCGCCGGGTCGCGCCGTTCCCTCTGGCTGCTCTTCGGCTCCGTCTCTCTCCTTTTGCTGATCGCCTGCACGAATATTATTGCGTTGCTCTTATCTCGCGCCACCCAGCGTCAGCACGAAATTTCTGTGCGTTTCTCTCTGGGCGCTTCTCGTGGCGCGCTTATCGCACAACTGCTCACGGAAACGTTTCTACTCGCTCTGATCGGCTCCGGCCTCGGCCTCTTTTTGGCAGCCGCCGCTTCAGACATCTTCCGCTCGCTCGCCGCCCAGCTACCCCGCGTCGAAGAGATTCATCTCGACTGGCGTATTGTTCTCTACTCACTCGCCTGTTCGGTCGTGGTCACTCTGCTTTGTGGATTGGTTCCCGCTATTCGCACCACCCGCAGCAGTCTGGCTGGTTCCCTTGCACAGACCAGCCGCTCGCAAGTGTCCGGACGAAATCCACTGCGATGGCTGCTCGTCGGCATCCAGGTCGCCCTCGCCGTCACCCTCCTGGCGGGCGCCGGCCTGCTTCTCCGCAGCTTTCAGGAGCTTGGCCGCGTCGCACGCGGCTTTGATTCCGGCCACATTCTCACTTTCCAGCTCAGCATGAACTATGGGGAAACTGGCGACATGAAAAAACTGCGCCAGTTCACCGACCGCGTCCTCGAAACTCTGCGCGCCACTCCCGGCGTCGAAGCCGCTGCCATCTCTGTGGGCGTTCCCGGAGTGCCTTTCCAATATCAAACCGAACTGAAACTCCTCGAAGGCCGGGCTAAAACCGAGCCTAAACTCGTCGCCGAAAATCGCTTTGTCTCCGCCAGTTATTTCCAGACCATGCGCATCCCGTTGCTCGCCGGCACAATTTGTCGCGAAACCGAGGGCCCTCCTTCGATTGTTGTCAATCGCGCTTTCGCAGACGCTTACTTTAGCGGCGCCTCCGTCATTGGCCATCACGTACAACCCGCGGGCTTGGGCTACTCCGGCCCGGCGGAAATCGTTGGCATCTCCGGTGATGCCCGCGAATCCGGCCTCGACCATCCGCCCGTTCCCACCGCCTACTGGTGTGCTCCCATCGCCGAGCCTGGCACCTACTTCCTCGTGCGCACACGCAACGCCCCCATGACCATGGCCGAAACCATTCGCCGCCAGCTTCGCGATATCGAACCGATGCGCTCCGTTTTTGATTTCGCTCCGCTGGAACAGCATTTCTCGGATGCGCTTTCAGAAAATCGCTTGCGCACGGTTCTGTTGTCTTTCTT
>DASXMM010000058.1:0-2050 GCA_036495665.1 Candidatus Acidiferrum sp.
CCTTAAAATGGTAGGTGACCGATGCATTTCCACCATTCAAGCTAAAGCTCCCGGCAGTGCTGGGGTTGTCACGTATGTAAGAATATCCAGCGAAAATATCCACCTTCGGGGTTTCCTGCGCTTGCGCAGCAACGCCGCAGAAAGAAAGAAATGTAAGTAGACACACCACTTTCCGCATTCTCATAAATCCTCCAGTAGTTTGAATTTCAGCGCGCCTGCGTGATTTCCGCACGGCGTCGCGTCTTGCGGCGTGCCTCAGGCAAGAAGGCAGCAGTCCGCGTTTTCTCTTTCGTGTTGTTGGTAAAGATGCTTGGCCGCAGCCGCAAGTTGCAACAAAAACGAAATATTTTCTGGTATGAATTTGTGGAGAAAAAAGTTACCGCGACTCGGTGGACGAACAGTGAACGCCATAAAGAGGAGCGGTCGATTCAAGCGGCGGAGCAGCCTAGAGAAGAGGCTCGCCGGTATGACACGCAATGGCTTCGCGCGTTGTGTCGCGCAGGCGAATCAATTCCTGCCAGGCCGATGATTCGTCAGCGCGCGCCGTGTCCGTCGCGACGCGTGGATAAATCGGAGGCGACACAGTGATCGTCACGCTGGTCGGGCGCGGTAAATATGTTCCGTCGCGCAGGAATCTTCGCGTGCCTGCCAGCGACACCGGAATAATCGGTGCGCCCGCCGCCACCGCGGCCTTGAACGCGCCGAGTTGAAACGGCCGCACACCATCTTCGCTCGTAAAAGTTCCTTCGGGAAAAACAAAAATCGATTCGCCCGCTTCCAGCAAACCGGCCATCTCTCGCAATTGCCGCAGCCGCGATTGCGAATCGCTGCGGTCAAACTTCGTGTGCTTCATCTTGCTTAGGAATGTCCCGATGAAGGGCATTCTCCCAACTTCCATCTTGGCCACGAAGTGATAGGGAACGCCGATGCCCATCATCAACGCCAAGACGTCGAAGTAACTCGTGTGATTCGCGGCGAAAACTTTCGCGCCGGACGTATCCATGTTTTCTTTGCCGACTACGCGCACGCGGCAGCCAATCAACACAAACAAAAGTTTCAATGCAGCTGAAGTAAAGCGCCCTGCTTTGCGGAAGTCGCTGAAGAAATGCACGATCGTCCACGTAGGAATGATCCAGATCAGGAAGACTACGCCGAAATACAGCCCGTACAAAATCTCGAGCCCGCGCTTCACTCCTGCCCAGATTTCTCTGCCGCCTGTGCGCGCCGTGCTGGCTACAGCGAGCCGCGTGATCTGCACCCACGCCGGTGCTTTGCCCGCCGACAATTTGCCTGCGACAAAAAGCTGCTTGGTTTCTTCGCGGCGTAATTTTCCGCTCGACGTTTTTGGAATGCTTCCCGGTGGAATGAGTTCGACGCGATCGGGCGGCAATCCCAGTCCTTGCGAGACAAGATCGGTTACCGCCGCCGCAATCTTCGCGCGTCGCGATGCTTCGCGCTCGCGCGATTCCGCAACCACAATCAGCTTTTCGGTCCCTGAAGCCTCATCCTTCAGGCCGAACGCCACGATGCAGCCCTTACGAATTCCTTCAGCGCGCGCCGCGAGCTCTTCGACTTCATGCGGATACAGATTTCGTCCGCCTTTGATGATGATGTCCTTCACGCGCCCCGTGACATAGATTTCGCCGTCCGCGCGATACGCGCGATCGCCGGAATTGACCCACGCATATTCGCCCTCGCTCGACGCCGGTCCCATCGGGAACAGCTTCTCGGTGGCTTCCGCATTGTGGTAATAGCCGGTCGTCGCGGATGGCCCGCGGAACCACAGAAACCCTTCCGTGCGATCGCTCACTTCCGCGCCGCTCGCATCCACAATGCGCACTTCGTGCTTGGGAATCACTGTACCGGAAGAGACAAACGAAATCGCGGTGGCGTCCTGTGCGCCAGTTGGCACAGCGCGGCTCTCGGCGGTGAACACTTCGCGCTGGATGCGATCCACCAGCGGACCGCGATTCAGCGGCGGAAACGTTACGCCCAGCGAAGCCTCGGCGAGTCCGTACACCGGCAGTTGCGCCTCGCGACGAAAACCGTA
>DASXMM010000059.1:0-7202 GCA_036495665.1 Candidatus Acidiferrum sp.
GTCGTGATCGTGGTCATCCCAATCACGATCGGTGTGCCATCTGTGGGCGTCTTCATCCCACCAGCGATGGCCGTGCTCCCAGCACCATTCGCGGGCGATCTTCAGCTTTGCGCGCTTCTCCTGGGCTTGAGGGCTGTCCCAGCCATGCTTTTCAGCGGCTCGGTGCAGCTCGTGATCGATGCGGACGACGCGCCGCTGACAGTCCTCTTCATCAGCGCGAGTTTGGCGTGCGCCAAACAGCAACAACGAACCGGCCAGCGTGGCCCCAACAAGCAGAGTCTTCTTGAACAGCGAGAATTGCATCGTAGGCTTCATTTCCGTCTGATCCTCCAATTTGCAAGGTAGCGACTCAGGCCCTAGGAGACTTAGGCTAGCGACCGGGGAGCATCGCGGCCATACGGTAGAAGCCGTAGCGGTATTGAAGGCAATGCTGTAGGAGGGCCAAATCCCGCGTAAACGTTCTAATAGGCCTGCAGGAACGGATCGACTTCCATGTGGTATTGTTCGAGGCTGGCGCGGATTTGGTCGAAGGCTTCGTCAACGCTGTCTGCGAATTGAAGCATCTTGTATTCCTCTTCGTTGATCGTGCCCCAGTTCACCATGGCCTTCCAGTTCAGGACTTTGTCCCAATATTTACGACCGTAGATGAGAATGATGTTGTGCTTCGCGAGCTTGCCGGTTTGCAGCAACGTGAGCATTTCCCAAAGCTCGTCCATGGTGCCGAAGCCGCCCGGAAAAACGATAAGGGCTTTGGCGATTTGCGCGAACCAGAGTTTGCGCATGAAGAAATAGTGGAAATTGAAGCTGAGCTCCGGGCTGATGTAGGCGTTGGCGAATTGCTCGTGCGGCAATTCGATCGAGAGGCCCATGGACTTGCCGCCCGCTTCGATGGCGCCGCGATTGGCGGCCTCCATGATGCCGGGACCGCCGCCGGAGCAAATGACGAAGCGGCGCGGCCTGGAGCCGAGAGCCATCGCCCATGTCGTGATTTTGTGAGAGAGTTGGCGCGCTTCTTCATAGTAGCGGGACATTTCGAGGAGACTCTTGGCGTGGCGCACTTCGCTGCGGTGCTTGGCCTTCGTCGCCGCGGAAAGTTTTCTGATGTCTTCTTGTTTCAGACGGGTACAGCGCGCCTGCGCGGTTTCTTTGGACTCGATGCGGGCGGAGCCGAACATGACGATGGTGTCGGCGATGCCTTCCTTCTTCAGTTGCGCGAGGGGATGCAGATACTCGGCGAGAATTCGGAGGGGCCGGGCGGGGGTACTTTCGAGAAAGCGTGGATCTTCGTGCGGAGCTTTTGGGGCGTGCTGGGGCTTAAGCTTGGTGTGAGTTACAGACATGGCTTTTCTCTCCGAAAGATGCAAACAATCATTGTAGGAATCGTGGAGGCTCGCGGCAACGTCTTCCGGCGTGGGTGCGTCGAAATGAGTACACTGCGGGAGTCGGGCCTTTCGAGCGGAGAGCCGAAATGAAGCTAATCACACGTCAGTTCGGGCTATTTCTCGTTGTTTTACCTGCGCTACTTGTGGGAGCGGGCACATCGCGGGCGCAGGCGCCTGAAGGGCCCATGGTGCCGAAACCAGGGCAGGCGGTGCAACAGGCTCCTCCGGACGTGCAGGCGAAGCTGAAAGTTCGGGTTGCGCTGGTGAACATGCCGGTGACGGTGCGCAACTCGAAAGGCGACATGGTGCATGACCTGGACGCGAAAGACTTTCGCATCACGGATAACGGCGTGGAGCAGAAGATTTTGCATTTTGATCTTGGGGGCGATCCGGTTTCCGTCGTCGTGCTGATTGAAACGAGCTCGCGGATCGAACCGATTCTTCCAGAAATGCGCAAGACCGGGATTCTCTTTACGCAGACGGTGGTGGGGCCGGAAGGCGAGGCGGCTGTTGTGGGGTTCAACGACGCGGTGGACAAGCTGCAGGACTTCACAACGAACGCCGATGCGATCGAAAATGTTGTGACGCATCTGCAAGCGGGAACGTCCGGATCGAGGCTCTATGACGCTATGGCTGTTGGCGTGGACATGCTGAGCAGCCGCTTGCCGCAGCCTACTGCGGAGAATCCGGGAAGACGGCGCGTGATGCTGGTGATGTCTGAGACGGTGGATGCGGGGAGCGAGGCGAAGCTTGGTGAAGTGTTGCGAAAGGCGCAGCTCGCAAATGTGACGATTTACAGTGTTGGGCTTTCCACCACGCGCTCAGAGTTACGTTCCGACCCGAAGCACCAGCAGCCGGCTCCGATCGCGCCTCCGGGTATTGAGACCATGCCGCCACCGCCAGGGAGGGCGCCGAGTCCAGGGAACGAATCCACCAGTACGGGTGTTGATTTGCTCGGGCTGGCGATTTGGGCGGTGCAACATGGGGACAACAAGACTAAGGACCACGCGATGGACGTGGCGTGCGTTGCGACCGGCGGGGCGCATCTTTCGACCTATAAGAACCGTTCGATTGAAGATGCCATAGACGAAATTGGCGGGGAGCTGCACGCGCAGTACACGCTTAGCTATGCGCCGTCGGATTCGAACGATATCGGCTACCACGAAATCAAAGTGCAATTGGATCGCAAAGATTTGAAGGTGCGGACGAGGCCAGGGTATTACGTTGCACCGCCGGAGAGTTGACGCCTTCTTACGTTGAATCAGACGAGTTGCTTCCAGTAGGTGATGTCGCGTGAGGCTAGGAGCGCGTCTTTGCGGGCATTCCAGCGCAGGAAGTGCGGCGTGTTGGTGTGACGCGAGTGGGCTTCGCGGCTCGCCCAGACTTCGTGGAGCAGAAAGCCGGCTAGGCCTTCGGCGGCGCGGTGCAGGTCGTAGGTGAGGCATCCGTCTTCTTTGCGCGTGGGGCCTACGAGGGCGCGGAGTTCGGCTTCGAGGAGCGTTTCCTGGCCTTCGCGGGGACGGAGCAGGACGATGAGCGTGACGGCGTCTTTCGGGAGCTTGGCGCGGGCTGGCCCGGATTTCCGGGGACGCGAGCTTTTCTTTGTTTTGTTCTTTGTTTTGCCCTTCGCCATAGTGGGCTGGGATTCTACTCCAACAAGGCTGGAAAATCCCAATTCACTGAACCGATCCGCAGAGGGGTCGCCTATCTGCAAAACTGCGAAGCGCTTGCTCGCGCTCGCGACTATTTTTCTGCCAGCTTGCGGCCCGCGTTCAGATTGTCGAAATTCAGGATGGTGTTGAGCACGAGTGAATATGTCCCGCGCGTTTCGCCGCGGTAGACCGGGTTAATGGAAAAGAGGACGACGTGGCCGTTGCCAGTGGGAACATCGACTACGGCAGCGTGCTGCGCGATTTCGTCGCCACCTTCGACCAAGCCTGAGATGAGCAGGTCCTTGCTGTCCGCGTAGCGGAAAATGACGCGCGCGCGATTGGCTGGCGGGATTACGCGGAAATTGTTGTGGAGCTGTTCGTCGGTGAGAAGAGGATTTTCCCAGATTTCGGATTTGGGTTCATCGGGGACTTCGAAACCGGGACGGCCGACGGTGAAATCGGAATCGTCGGCGGTGCCGCGGCCGGTGGGGCGCGTGTGCGACTCGTTGCCCAGACGGCGGAAACCGCGGGCGCCAGAGACGCTGCTCAGGGAAAAGATTGGGCCGTTGTCGCAGAAGGCCGAGAGTTTCTCTTCGTAGCCGTAGGCGATGGGGCTTGCGCCATCGACTAGGCGCGTGCCGACGACGGAGCCGACGATCTTCATGCGCTGGGCGTTGCCTACGCTGACGCCGTCGGCTAGGCCGATCGAGAGCGCGAACCTCGACGTGTCTGTTGCTGTGAGCAGTACGCCGCCTTTGGCTACGAAGGATTGGAGATTGGCTACGCCTTCCCAGCCGAGGCCGGGCCGCATGTCGTCGGTGGAATCATTCTTGCCGACCAGGTTTGGAGTCTCGGGGGTGTTTTTCCAGGGAAGCGGGTTGCCCCAGGCGGAGGGTAGACCATTGATGATGGCGGTGGGGTTCGCGGCAAAGCCGACGGGCGGAAACAGGATCACGTCGTACTTGGCGTTGAGGTCGGGCGTTTTGGAAACGACTTGCGTGCTGATGTAGTCATAGGGGATGCCGAGATTGTCGAGCGCAAGCCGCCACCAGCCCTCGGTTTGCGTGGAAAGCCAAGTGTGGACGAAGGCGACGCGAGCGGCACGGATGGGATGCGTTTTTACGCTGGGCATTGCGGAGACTGGCGTCGCCTGGAGGCCGAGGTCGGAGATGGCGTCGTTGAGTTGAGCGCGGGACACGTTTTTCAGGAGAAACGAGCCGCGAGTAAATTTTTTGCCGGCGCTTTCGAAGGGTTCTTCAGCGGCTTCGATGGATGCATCGTGCAGCTTGTAGCGCAGCGTGGCTAGGGTGGGCTCGGCGTTGTTGTTGATGGCGTAGATTGTGCCTTCGCCGCTCACGCCCGCGGGTGCGCGGACTTCTTTCACTCGCTCCATGGCGACGTCGAGGACTTTGGGATCGGTGACGCGAGTTACTTGCACGCCGAAGAGTTCGCCAAAGGTCCAGCCGGTATCGTCGTAGGGAGTTTTTTGCGGGTCGTCAGGGCTCCAGTATTGGTAGTCCAGGAGGGCGTCGGCGATGCGAGAGTACGGTTGATCCATGCGGACGATGTAGCTGCCGGCGGGAAATTCGCGCGTGTTGGGAGCGGGTGGCGCGTCTTTTTCTTTCGTGTCTTTTGCGTCCTTGTCTTTCTTGCCTTTGGCAGGCTTTTTCGCCGGAAGTGTGATTGTGAAAGCTGTCGTCGCGCGCGAAATTTCGACGGCTTGTTTTTGCAGGACGCGCAGGAGTTCGGCTTGCGAACTTGCTCGCGGATCATCGGCGGGCAGAACGTACGCGGCTGGTCCCTCGGCGCCCGGTTTCGTGACAGAACGCTTGGCTTTAAGATAGAAATTTTTCAGGAACAGGCGCTTGTTCTCGTTGAAATAGTGGAGGGATGTGAGCAAGCCGGTTTCTTCGTAGTTGTTGTTGTCGCGCTGTGACCAGAGGACGCGCGGCAGCGGCGGATTTTGGCGGTACCACGTGCGCGAGTATTCGTCGGGATCGAGCGTGCGCGGCAGCGTGTCTGCGCCGCCGTTGCCGAATGTTTCATAGAGGCGGCTGATGCCGTTGTGCATCGCGGCAATGAACATCAGATAGCCAGGCGACCAGGTGTCAAACACGCCGTGCGTGAAAACACCGGGCATGCCGAACTTGGTCATGTCCGAGACGTTGCGCCAGCCAATCATTTCCCACTCGTCGGTGAGAATGGGATCGACCCAGGCGTTGAACGGGCCGTCGCCGGCGGTGTTGTCGTAGAGATAGGGGACGGATTCGTGAAGATCGTGGAGGACCTGCGCTTTTTGGCCGACGTACGTCTTGAGCACGTTTTCCGTGAGCTTCAGAGTGACGCCCATTGCGTCGCGATTGTTGTCGTGCGCCACGTATTTGCCCCAGTAAATCAGCGGCGGATAAAAATCCTTCGGGTGAGAAAGATGCCAGCGGTAGATGTCCACCATGCGGTCGCGGCCGTCGACTTCGACGACGGGCGTGATGAGGGTGATCATGCCGTCGCGAATTTCACGAACGTAAGGGCTCTCGTCGACGGCCAGGCGGTAAGCCAGTTCCATCAACGCCGTGGGCGCTCCGGTTTCGGGCGAATGGATCGTGCCGGTGATGTAGTAGACGGGGACGGCTTGCGCGACGATGCGGTCCGCTTCTTCGTCATCGAGTTTGATGGTGCGGGGATCGGCGAGTTTGGCGAGGCGGGCGCGATTTTCTTCGAGGTTCTTTAGATTTTCTGGCGAAGAGACGGCTACCGCGATCATCTCGCGGCCTTCTTCCGTTTTGCCGATGGAGAAGACTTTTACGCGCGGGCTCGCTTTCTCCAGCAGGCGCATGTATTTGTACACGTCTTCGGCGTAGGGCAGGATTCCCGGCGCTCCGGCGACGTCGCCGAGGACGGCTTCGGGAGTCGGAACATTCTTTGAGGCGGGGAGATAATCGACGAGCGGCGAGGTGAAGAATGGTTGCGTGGTGTACTTCTTAATTTTCGCGGTGTAGGCGTCGTCGACGGGCTGCTTGGGATCGCGCGCTGGGGCGGTTTCGCCGTCGGCTAGCGCGACGCTCGCCGCCAACAACACAAATAGCAGCAGCGCGAGACTTCGTAGCATGTGCGTACACGGTTCTTTGATGCGAGTCATCTAATTCTCCCTAAATTCTAAAAAGAGCAAAGTGGAAGGCGGATTGTAGCGCAGACGCTACGGGACGGCGACAAATGTTATGCACACCGGCGACGGGACATCAATCGTCTGGCCTGTCGGCGTCAGGCTGCCCGTTGCGGCGTCGATCTTGAAGACAACGATGTTGTTCGATTCCTGATTTTCGGCGAGCAAGTAAGCGCCTGTGGGGTCGATGGCGAAATGGCGCGGCGTTTTGCCACCGGTCAGAACTTGTCCGAGAGAGGTGAGAGTTCCTTTAGCCGGATTAATCTCGAATATAGCGATGCTGTCGTGGCCGCGGTTCGAGGTGTAGAGAAATTTTCCGGATGGATGCACGGCGATCTCTGCGGCTTCCTTACGGCCGGAATAATCCTTGGGGAGCGCGGAGATGGTTTGCAGAGATTTTAGGGCGGCAGTTTTTTCCTGATAGGAGAAAACAGTTACCGACGAATCCATTTCGCTCAACACGTATGCGAACCTGCCATTGGGATGAAACGCGAGGTGGCGCGGGCCAGCGCCGGGTTTCACTTTTGCGAAGCCGGAGAGCATCGGCGTAAAAATTCCCTTGGTGGAGTCGAAGCCATAGACAATGACTTGATCGAGGCCCAGATCAACGGCGAGTGCGAAGCGATCGTCAGGCGATGTCCCGATCCAGTGGGCGTGCGGGCCCTCCTGTCGCTCTTTGTTCGGGCCGGAGCCGGAGTGTTGAACGAAGCCGGCAGCAGTTCCGAGTGTGCCGTCATCGTGAACCGGAAACGAAGCGATACTTCCGCCGTCGTAGTTTGCGACGAGAACGAATGCACCGTTTTTGTCGAGAGAAAGGTGGCACGGACCGGCACCGCGGGTGGGGACCTGATTCAGAAACTTCAGCGCGCCGGTCTTTGCGTCGATGGAGAAAGCGCTAACAGCTCCGCCGGTGCCTCCATTGAAATTGCCAATTTCGTTGACCGCGTAGAGAAATTTTCCATTGGGGTGAACGGCTAAAAAGGAAGGATCGGCCGATTCCGCCGCAAC
>DASXMM010000060.1:0-5754 GCA_036495665.1 Candidatus Acidiferrum sp.
CCATTCGCTTTTTTTTCCTCGCGTACTGGTTTCCAAAGAACCCAGAGCCGATTCACGTTTAACTTATTTCGGATGCCCGAGTTCATGAAACGCGGAGTCCCCAAGTCGATTTCGTTTCCTCAAGTCATAGAGGACTCGTGTGAAGCCGCCCAGATATAGCGATTCCAATAGTGACAACCACGAGGAGCCGTCTTCGACGCTCAGCGACGAAAACAAGGACACGCCGGTTGCTGACATCAAGGTGACTAGAAGTTATCTCATAAACACGTTTAAGCGATTGCTTGGTTGCAAGTTATGCGAAACAGAGTAAATCGGATGCATGGACCTCACCGACGCCCAGTGGGCGTTTCTGGAACCGCTGTTTCGTCCCCAGCGGCGGAAAGATGGGCGAGGCCGACCGTGGAAGGAAACTCGTGCGGTGATGAACGGCGTGTTGTGGGTATTACGCACGGGGGCTCCTTGGCACGATCTGCCTGGTCGTTATCCGCCTTACACAACCTGTCATCGACGCTTCCAACAGTGGCAGCGTTCCGGGCTGCTCACACATTTACTGGAGAAACTGGCCGAAGACTTACGCGACCGAGGAAAGCTCGATCTGAGCGAATCCTTCATCGACGCCAGCTTCAGTTCGGCGAAAAAAGGGGCTCTAGTGTCGGCCCTACAAAACGCGGCAAAGGCAGCAAAATCATGGCAATCGCAGACGGCCATGGTCTTCCTCTCTCCGTGCACGTGGCCAGCGCTTCGCCTCATGAAACAAAACTCGTCGAAGCCACGCTCGACCGACGTTTCCTCCGGGAAACTCCCGAGCGAATGATCGGCGACCGCGCGTACGACAGCGACCCGTTGGACCAACACATCCAGCAACACTACGGTGTGCAACTCATCGCGCCTCACAAATCTGTGCGCGTCGCGCCCGCGACTCAAGACGGTCGCCGCCTGCGTCGCTACCGTCGCCGTTGGAAAATCGAACGACTGTTCGCCTGGCTGCATAATTTTCGTCGCACCGTCATTCGCTGGGAATACTACCCAGAGAATTTCCTCGGGATGGTTCAACTCGCTTGCGCCGTTATCCTCCTGAGGCATTTATGAGATGGCTTCTAGCAACGACGCCATCATCACGTTGGTCCTGGCTCCGCGTACCGTCGCTGATTTTTATAAGGACTTCATGGGCGCGTTGGCGTCACTTGGTATCGCGGTCAAGATTTGGAAGATGCCCGTCGAGATTCCCAATCCGATTCCCTTCGATCAAGACACACAGCACGCCTCCTACGATCCGGAGTACGCCAGCCGCTTTTGGCGGATTCTCGTAAGCTGCGAAGCCATCTTCAAGGAGTTTCGCGCGCGCTTCATCGGCAAAGCCAGTCCAGTCCATTTTTTCTGGGGAAGTTTTGATCTGGCGGCCACGCGCTTCTCCGGCCGCCGTGCTCCGGAGCGCCCAGGAGCCGACTCCATCACCCGCGAAGCCTATTCGCACGAAGCGATCAGCGCGGGATTCTGGCCCGGCGGCGGCGATGTAAAAGGCCCAGCGTTCTACACCTATGCCGCTCCCGAAGCCGAAGGGTTTGCGAAGCAGCCAATCCGCCCGGCGGAAGCGTTCTATCATCCGCAGCTTAAAGAGTTTCTCTTGATGTACGACGACGTACGCCGCGCCGCTTCGCCCCGGGACGCATTGCTGGCCTTCCTGCAAAGCACCTACGACGCCGGAGCTGACCTGGCGAAGTGGAATCGAGCGGAGCTAGAACGCTCAAACAGGTAAGGATGAGTGGTCAGATCGGCTGCGGCTTGCCCTTAAGAAATGAAGTTGGCTTCCAGGAAGAGATTGTTGAGGGCTTCGGAAAGATTCGGATGCGCGAAGACCGCATTGTAAAGGGCTGTGTAAGGCAGCTTGCCCATCATCGCGAGTTGCAGCATAGCCATCACCTCGCCGCCTTCCAGCCCAAGAACAACCGCGCCGAGGATTTGCCCTGAGTCGCTATCGACGATGGCCTTCATGAAGCCGCGGGTTTCGTCGACCTCCTCCGCACGCGCGACGTACGACATAGGCATCTTGGCGACGCGAATTTTGCGATTTTGCGCGCGGGCTTCGGTTTCGGTCAGGCCAACACGTCCAAGTTGCGGATCAATAAAAACTGTGTAGGGAACGAGCCGCCCCTCGATGCTGGCAGTTCCCTTTTCGATGAGATTTGTGCGGAGGATTCGGAAATCGTCGTAAGAAATGTGCGTGAACGCCGGGCCGCCTTTGATGTCGCCGAGGGCATAAATTCCGGCCACATTTGTTTCGAGCTTGCCATTCACCTGAATGAAGCCCCGCTTGTCAGCCGCAATTCCCGCGGCGGTGATATTGAGAGTGTCTGAATTTGGCACGCGGCCAGTGGCAACCAGCAAATGAGACCCGCTGAGCGTGCGGCTCTCGCCGCCGATGGCAATGGCCAGCTTGATTTGCGCGCCGTGCTTCGCAACACGCTGCGCTGTGGCGTTGAGCAGCACTTCGATCCCATCCTGCTGCAAGATGTTGAGCACCTCCGCGGCAACGTCAGGGTCTTCTCCGCGGAACAATTGCGCGGCCCGGTGGACGATAGTGACGCGGCTGCCAAGGCGGCGGAAGAGCTGGCCAAATTCCAGGCCGATGTAGCCTCCGCCGATGACAAGAAGATGATCGGGGACGGCGTCGAGTTCCATGATGGACGTGCTGTCGAGATACGGGACGCCTCGCACCCCTTCCAGCGAGGGGACCGCGGGCCGGCAGCCTGCGTTGATAAAGAATTGATCCGCCGTAAGCGTTCGTTGCGCGCCGTCCTTGAGTCGAACCTGAATGGAGCGCGGCCCGGTGAAGCTGGCCTCGCCAAAAATAAGCTCAAGATTGGGAGTCTTTTCGATGCGGGATTGGTTGCCGTCACGAAACTTGTTGACGATGTTGCGTTTGCGCTCGCGAACGCGGTTCATATCGATCGTGATCGCACCCGTGTGAACGCCATAGTCCGCGCCACGCCGCGCGAGATACGCAACGCGCCCACTCGCCACCATCGTCTTGGTGGGCGAGCAGCCCTCGTTGACGCAAGTTCCGCCTACGTGCGCGCGTTCCACGAGCGCGGTCCTAAGGCCGGTCTTGGCCAAGGCTTGGCAAAGAGGGGTGCCTCCCTGGCCGGAGCCGATCACGATGGCCTGATAGTGGTCCGATGCGCTCATGGATACCTCTCCGCGTGAAGTTTCCTACTGGGGCCCCGCGTTTTGAATGCACAAATTGGATGCACAAAGGGTAGCGATAATTCTGTTAAATCAGAAACAAAATGCCGCGTCGGGTCCGAGGACTGATTGCGGAAACGCAGAATCCAAGCAAATGAATAATCGCGGTGCAATAGACCATTGAAGTATCTACTGAGACTGCGCCTGGGTGACGGCCGGTTTGGCTTGAGGCGGCAGCTTAGTGGCGGGTGACGATGAAAAGCCCTGCGCCGATCGCGATGGCATCCTCAAGCAGTGCTATCGCGAAGTCAGGAACTTTAAGAGCTCGCACCAGGCCGGTGCGCCACCGATAGCCCGCGAACGCTCCCGCCAAGCCGCCGAAAGCGCCGAGGACCGCACCGGGCGCAGGCGATTGTCCGGACGACATGCCGACGCACGCCCCCGCAAGGCCGCCGCAGATAAAGCGGGCAATCAGACCCACGGGTGCGGTGCGGCTCGGCGTCGAAGGCAGCTTGTCGGCGATCAGCTCGGCAATCGCGAGCACAGTGAAGATCGCAACGGCTGCGGTCGAGCCCATAAACGCAAGCCGCGTCCCCGTCAGGTTGAGCCAGCCGCGATTCGCGGCCCACGCCGCAACAGCAGGCCCAGTCAAGGACCGCATGCCCGAGACAATGCCAATGGCAAAAGCCAGGAAAAGTACGAAAGGAGTGCTCATGGAGGAAGACATGTATCGCCGCACCGGCTTTGTGTCAAGCAGTAAGAGACGAAGGACCCTTCACCCATCCGGTTGAGCACTATCAGCAAGGAGCCGATCCGAGCTGGTTTCCCGAGCGGCAGAACCCGCTCGATGTCTAAGGGCGAACAAGAAGCGAAGAAACAGTGCTTGACTTTCGCTTTATGTTCGCCTACATTGCGAGGCGGTAGAGGAAACGGGAAACGGGCGGCGTTCAGCCCCATTGCCTTCACGGCTCTCACGAGCGGGGCGCCGCCCGTTGAAAATTCCGAGCCCTAAGCGGGGATGAGGGGTCACCTCGAAAGAGAGATCCCTCGACTCCGAAGAGCGCTCCGGGCTCAGCGCCGGGGTGGGCTGGTCAGGGCTTGCTCGGAACCCGGTTGTGGCGGTCCGTTTCCCTACAAGGAGCCTCCGATGGACGTCTGTATTGAGAATGTGTTCCCCGCAGTCGCGATGCCTTTCAATCCTTTTCAGAGAGAGCCACGTGAGGACAAGAGCCACGAAGTCGATCCTTTGGACTCCGGGACGATTCCGGATATTGTGCACGCCAATGTTGACGCGCTATTTGCGTCGGTTAAAGCTGGAACGAACGAGCCGGAGCTTGTGGACGAGCACCTGGAATACTTGAGCGAACGCCTTGGCATGGCGCTGCGCGCATCTGGGCAGCGGGCGCGCACGATTGGCGTGCAGATCCGCTACATGGATCAGTTTTCGGCGCGCGGGACGATAAGACTGACGCGACCGACGAATGATGAGCGTGAGTTGCTCGCCGAGGCGAAGGAGCTTTTCGCTTCGCTGTTTAAGCGGCGCGTGCCGATTCAAATGCTCGGCCTGAGTGCGACGAATTTTGAGGCTTGCTCGCAGGCGAACGAGTTGCCTGGGCACGAACTCGTGCCAACAGGGGCGCAGCATACCGCGCCCCTACGGGTGGCTGCGCGGATGGGGTTGAGGTAACGCGACGGACACGTGGGGTACGCATGGGTATTGCGGGGGCTGCGGGGGCGACCCATACTGAGAATATGGCTGTCCCCAAAATGCGCGGCTCCCTTTCGGCTTTGACGCCTTCCCGGAGGCGCGGCCTCGTTTGCGGTGCGGCTTGCGTTGCGGCCTTGTGTATCGCGTCTCTGTCGGCGGGGGCGGATGAAATCCGGTTGAAGGATGGGAAGAAGCTTTATGGCGTGATCGTGGCCTACGAAGACAACATGTTCAAAGTGAAAACGGACTTTGGGTATGTTCTCGTGGAGAAAGACAAGATTGCGTCGATTGTGCCATCGACGCCGACTGGTGAAGCGCCGAAGTCCGACGAGAAGGTTGAGCCGAAGACCGACAAGACCGATGCTGCAAGGAAGGATCCCGCCAAAGATGCGACGCCGAAGGCGGAACCCGCGGTGGCCTCGTCAACAAACACTGCAACGGCGACGACGAATGCCAGCGCTAAATCCGCTGATCCTCCAGCGGCGGGCAGAGCGGAAAAGACGGCTCCGAAAATTACCAACGCGGCGGCGAAACCCGAAATTCCAGCGCCGGCGAAGACAAATGCAGTGCCGCCTGCCATCAAGGGAGCGGGCGGAGCACCTGTCGCGACAGCCGGCGCAGCGCCAAACACGGCGTTGTCGGCCACCGCGTCGCAGCCTGAGGCGCCAAAAGAACCGGAGCCGCCTGCGATTCGCGAAGACGTGCAAGGCAGTGTCTACACGAATTACACGCACGGCTTCAAAATGTACAAAGCTCCGAGCTTCTCTCTGATGGAGGATGCGCGGAAGGCGCTGCCGAATGCCATCGTCGCGCTGGGCACGCTGAATCAGTCGACTCTACTGGTTATCGGGCAGGAGCCGAGC
>DASXMM010000061.1:0-11332 GCA_036495665.1 Candidatus Acidiferrum sp.
AATACCTTCCGCCCGCAAACACTTTTGCAAAGCCCGTCCAGGCTCGTCGCTTCCAATCGCGCCAAATGTCTCGACGTGCGCTCCAAGCGCCGCCAAATTCGCCGCCACATTCCCCGCCCCGCCCAAACACTCGCTCTGCGACACAAAATCCACCACCGGCACAGCCGCCTCCGGCGAAAGCCGCGTAGCCGTCCCCCACAAATACCGGTCCAGCATCAAATCCCCAAGCACACCCATCCGCTTCCCGCGCAACTTCGGGATGAGCCTCTTCAACCGTGAAATCGAATCACCAATATTCGTCGCCATGCCAACCGTGGTTTCCTCTCCGCTCTTTATCCCCTTGCATGAGCTTCGTGCGGTAAGTGCGCTCCAATTCGCTCTTCCTTGTCAGTTCAACCCCCCCCGGTTCTCAGCCGAGCGGACGCAAAATTCTTCGACAACTACTCACTGCCCACTACTCACTACTCTTTCTCAATCTTCGCCTCTTCCGGCAACATCACCGGTATCTCATCCCGTACCGGATACACGCGATAGCAAGTCGAACACTTCAACCCAGACCCATCCGGCAAAAGCCGCACCGGCGTCTTGCAAATCGGACAAACCAAAATCTCCAGCAACTCCTGCGAAATCCCCATAGCCCTCACCATTCCTCTCTTCAACTCATCGATTCTCAACTTATCGATCGCAATCGAACCGCCACTCTACCAAGCCCCTCCAACCTCAGCAACCAACGTTGCTCCCCGCCCCGCCCGCCAAGAGATTGTCATTCCGAGCGGAGCGAGGAATCTGCTTTTCGCTTTTCGCCTCTTACCTCTGCGCGCCTTACTGGCTACTTTTTGGAGTGCGGCGGCTCGACGCCGCTTTGCCTATCTGTGTCTGTGCGTTTCCCTTGGTCTTTACCGCTACCAACTCCCAAACTCCCGCCACCGCCACCACCGTCAACAAACAAATCACCGGATCAATCGGATGCCGGTACCGCAAATCCGCATGCGTAAAATAATACAAACAAGGAAAAACCAAAGGAAAAACTGCCAAAGGTAAAACGCTGTTCACAACTCTCTTCTCCGGATCTTCTTTTTCCTCTGCGCCTCTGCGTCTCTGCGCGATCCCTTCCCTCGTCTTCCACCACAAAACAAATATCCCCGCCAAAGCCCCGACCCCAGTAAAAAAGCTCGACAATAAAATCCCCCGAATCAAAACCGAATCCGTCTCCCGGAAATTCCGCGCCGGCGCCTCCGTCCCAATCCAAAAATCCACAGCCTTTCTACCCACCAACCGCAGCTCCAACGCCGGGTGCGAGCCAATAAACGCCGTGGCCAACTCCCACTTCTCCGCCATATAACCAGTCTCGCCAAGTTGCGCGTACCTCCGCGCCTCCTCCGTCCGAGTAATCGACTTTCTCCCGCCCCGCGCATGCTCATCAAAAATGTCGTTATTCCCCAGCCACAACTCAAACGGCAAATTCGACCGCACCGGAATGAATCGATGAAACGCTACGTAGTTGCGAACAGTCCAAGGCAAGCAACATAAAACTGCCACGCCAACCACCAGCCCCACCCGCTTCCACCGCGCCCGACTTTCCCCACGCCCGCGAAACGCCACCCACCCCAACAAAAACGGCAACAAAATCCCCATCGCCGGATTCGTCATCAAAGCCAATCCCCACAACAATCCGTAAACGCCCCAATCCACGAACTTCTCGGATTCCGCCAATTCCAAAGTCGCCCACAAAATTAACGCGGCCAAAAGCGCCGACAATGACGTATCCCAAATCCATTCAAACGGCATCATGATCGCGGATGGATAAACCGCCCAAAGCCAAGCCGCTCCCGCTCCAACTCCCACTCCGCCAATCCGCTCCCCCACAAAATAGATCGGTACGCAAGCCGCCGCCGAAAAAAGTATGTTCAGCGCGACGCAAGCAAAAAACGGCCCAGCAGTAAAAGTCCCCAAAAGTTTGAACGTCGCGGCCACAACCGACGGATAAACTGGCGCCAGCCAAGCCGTTGGCCCGGTCTCCGTCCGAAACACATTGCTGAACCCTTTGCCCTGTGCCAAAGCAAACGCGATGTTCCCCGTCTCCTGCTGAAACGGCACAATCGCCAACACTCCCGGCGCAATCTTCAGCGCCTGGCTGCACGCAAACCCCACCCGCGCCCCCACCGCCACAATCACAATCAGCAACAGCGAAGTCACCGCCCTACGAATCGCGTCCTTCATACCGTTAGAATTGCCTTCTCCGTGCGGCCCGGGCCGCGTTGCTCAGCTCGTTTTTCACAATCTGTTTACGGGGCGTCTTTGCTATGCGTCTCGAATCGTTTTTTTTTACGCCGCCCGAATCGCCTTTCTGCAGCGCGTAAACTTTACGGCCTGTCACAAACTGTGACAAGCGCGCGTAACAATTTCACGCTACAATGGGAGGGTTATGCTCACTGTCAACAATATCTCCATGCGCTTCGGCCCCCGCGTCTTGTTTGAAGACGTGACCTGCACCTTTATGGCTGGCCGCCGCTACGCCGTCACCGGCCCCAATGGCGCCGGCAAATCCACCTTCATGAAAATCCTCACCGGCGAACTCGAGCCCACCAAGGGCTCGATCGGACGCCCGAAAAAAATGGGCGTCCTCCGGCAGGATCAGTTCGCGTTCGATCAGTTTCGCGTGATCGACACCGTCATCATGGGCAACGCCGCGCTTTGGAAAGCGCTCGTAGAGCGCGACGCGCTTTACGCGAAGCCCCACGAAGAATTAACCGACGCCGACGGCATGCGCCTCGGCGAACTCGAAGGCGTCGTCGGCGAAGAAGGCGGCTACACCGCCGAAGCCGACGCCGCAACGCTGCTCGACGGCCTCGGCATCGAGAGCACCCTGCACGAACGCAAAATGGGCGAACTGCAAGGCGGACAAAAAGTCCGCGTGCTGCTCGCGCAGGCCCTCTTCGGAAACCCCACCGCTCTCCTGCTCGACGAGCCTACCAACAACCTCGACCTCGATTCCGTGCACTGGCTGCAACGCTATTTGACGGAATACGAAGGCGTGCTCATCGTCATTTCCCACGACCGCCATTTTCTCAACAGCGTCTGCACCTACACCGCCGACATCGACTACGAAACCATCATCATGTACGTCGGCGGCTACGACGACATGGTGGTGGCGAAAACGCAGATTCGTTCCCGCATCGAATCGGAAAATGCGAATCGCGAAAAGAAAATCGCGCAACTCAACGAATTCATCGCGCGCTTTTCCGCCGGTACGCGTTCCGCGCAAGCCACTTCGCGCAAAAAAGAAGTCGAACGCTTGCAAACCACGGAACTGGCTCGTTCCAACATTCAGCGGCCGTACATGAAATTCGACATGAAGCGAAATTCCGGCAAACACCCGCTGGAAATTCGCAGCATCGAAAAATCCTACGACGACCTGAAAGTCATTCCGCGTTTTTCCGCGTCCGTCGTGCGCGGCGAAAAAATCGCTCTGATGGGCCGCAACGGAACCGGCAAAACCACGCTGTTAAAATCGCTGGTGCTCAACGCGCCCGGATTCATCGAAGACGACGACCGCCAATTCAAAATCAACGGCGGCGAAACCAAATGGGGCCACGAAGTGGCCGTCGGCTACTTCGCGCAGGACCACGGCGAATCCATCACCAAGGGCATGACCGCCATCGACTGGCTGTGGCAGTTCGATCCGTCCGCCAATCAGCAGGAACTGCGGGGGCTGATGGGGCAGATGCTCTTCAGCGGCGAGGATGCCCTGAAACCGACACGCGCGCTTTCCGGCGGCGAATCGGCGCGTTTGATTTTCTGCCGCTTGATGCTGCAGAAACCAAATTTTCTGGTGCTCGACGAGCCTACCAACCACCTCGATCTAGAGTCCATCAACGCGCTAAACATTGCCTTGCAACGCTACGACGGCACCGTGCTGCTGGTCACGCACGATCACGACGTGATTGATGAAGTCGCGACGCGCATCTGGCATTTCCACGACGGCAAGATCGAAGACTTCAAGGGTCCGTACGAAGAATTCATCGCCTACGCCGAAGCTAAGGCTTCGTAGCCGAACTTCTCAGTTACCAAACTTCTCAAGGGAAGCAGACATCGTTTTTCTGCTTCCATTTTTTCTTTGTTTTGTTTTCTTGCTTCCTCTTTTTATTTCTTCCTTTCTTCTCTCAGCTTCTGGTTGAGTTACGAACTGCACAGACTGAAGTCTGTGCTACTTGGTGGCGCGGTCGATTAGGCCGGCGATTTGGTTGTGCAGGCTGACGCGGTCCTCGTCGTGGAGGTACATCATGTGGCCGGCATTGTAGTAGTCGAGTTTGACGTTCTTTTGCAGGTCGGTGGGCAGTCCGAGGTGTTCCATTGTGAATTCGGTGGCGAAAAAGGGCGTGGCCATGTCGTAGTAGCCGTTTTCGACTTGGACTTGCAATTTAGGATTGGTGAGCATCGCTTGCGCCAAATCGCCCTGCACGTTTGGTCCGCTGGGAAAGAAGCCACCGCGGCCGCCGCGAGCATTGCGCGTCCAGTTCCAGCCGCCACCGCCGCCGGTGGTGTTGTGGTAGACCTTGTCTTTGCCGAACTTCAGTTCGTCGTGATTGTATTCGTTGATGAGCGCGGTGAATGCGCCGCCGACGGCGGGGCCTTCAGGATCGCCTTGCGCGTTTTCTTCGAGCAGGTCGTAGGTGTAGCCGGTGAAGCGGGCGTCGATGCGTCCGGTGGTGAGACCACGGCTGCGCTGGAGTTCAGCCATGAACTGGCCGAGGTTCACGCGCAGATCGGCTTTGTTGAGATATTCCTCGCTGAGTCCGGTGAAGTAAGAGAGCTTTTTCGCGACGGCTGCTTTTTCGCTGGCGGGGAGTTGCGCGCCTTTGAAAAGCGCGGTGGCGTAATCACCTTGCGCATATTTGCGGGCTTCTTCGACGAAGCCGGGCAGGTCGGCAGGGCGGTCTTTCAAGACTTTGTGATACCAAGCTACGGCGGCGTAGCTCGGGAGATAGTAGATGAAGGAGCGGTCATCGCCTGGCGGGAACGTGATGGTGGAGAGATCGAGGACGGAGGAGATCAGAACAATGCCGTTGAGATGGACGGTGTCGCGGCTTTGGAGATAGTTGCCGAGCGCGGCGGAGCGGAACGTGCCGTAGCTTTCGCCGATCAGGAATTTCGGCGAGTTCCAGCGGTCGTTGCGGCTGAGGTAGGTGACGACGAATTGCGCGAAAGCTTCGACATCTTCGTCAACGCCCCAGAAATCTTTTTCCTGGGCTTTGCAGACGGCGTGGCTGTAGCCGCTGCCCATCATGTCGATGAACACGAGATCGGATTTGTCGAGGAGAGTTTCCGTGTTGTCGACGAGTTTGTAAGGAGCGGGCGGAGTGAAGGTGCCGTCAACGGTCCAGGCGCGCTTCGGGCCAAAGGCGCCCATGTGCAGCCACATTGTTGCGGAGCCGGGGCCTCCGTTGTAGAGGAAGGAGACGGGGCGCGTGGTGAGATCTTTTACGTCGCTGCGCGTGTAGGCGACGGAATAGAGCAAGCCCGTCGGATCGCCTTTGTCGTTTTTGAGCAGCGTGGTGCTGGCAGTCGCTTTGTATGGAATCGTCTGGCCGCCGATTTTTATGGTGTGATCGGTGACGGACGATTCTTCTTTCGTGGCTTTTTCGTCGCACTTGTCGGGAGCTTTGGCTTCCGGCGCGCGGGCTTCGCCTCCTCTTTCGGGTGCTTGTGCTGCGAGGCGTGTTGACTGAGCTAAGAGTAGGAAAGATCCTGCCGTGCATAGGCACAAAAACTTTTTCATCTTCATTGCGTTGTCCCCACCTGTTGAATGGATTGTGTTGGGTCCCCTAAACCGCGCGATTGTATGTTGGCGGGGCGGCGGAGTCAAAGAGCGGGCGTGGGCACGATGAATCGTGCCCCTTCGGTTACCGCGAGCGGAATTGTTGGCGGTGGTCATGAGGGTTTCTTGCTGGGGTCGGGAATGGTGGCCCAGTAGGAGCGGTACTTGCCTGGTGGCGCGGGGTCGTGGGTGGTGGAAGCATCGGATGGCGCGGGGGCGGAGGGCTTGGCGTCCCTCTCGGGGGAGTTCGACTTGGCTTTGCTGTCGGACTTGGCTTCGCTGTCGGACTTGGCTTCGCTGTCGGACTTGGATGTGCTGCCGGACTGGGCCTCGTTTTCGGGTTCGGGAGTGGCGGTGGCGGTTGTCGACGGACCGTTGTGGCCGCCATTGGACCAGCCGCGGAACACGACGGGCTGCGCGCCGGATTGGTCGGATTCGGCGTCGATGGCGGGCAGGGTTCTGAGGAGGAGGCTGTTGATGTAGGCAAGAACGGCGGCGCGGCGAGCGGAGATGCAATTAGCGGCGAGGAGTTCATAGAGATCCGAGAGGGCGAAATTGAGGCCCTGAGCGGTCTGGAAGCTCTCGGCGTTCGCGAGGAGTTGGCCGGTGAAGTCGCCGGACTCCTGTTGTTTCTGGATGGAGCGGTGATGGGCGCAGAGAGTGGATTGCTCGCCGGAGGTGAGGCGGCGGCATTGGCGGCCTGCGGCGGTGCGATGGGTGCAGCGATTGGTGAGGATGGTGGATTTCATGGTCGTTGAGGCCCCGCTGACGCAGGGCGCGGATGGTCCTTTTTGAAGTGCGGGGTACCCACCCCGGGTGTTTTGTGTGAAGAGTGTGGAAAATATTGAAAAGAATGGAGATGGAGGTTTTGGCAGCGCAAAAGAGCGCGTAAGAATATGAACGGAAAGGACTTAGGGGATGGAAGTTCAAGGTTGAAGGTTTAGAGGTGAAAGAGGATGCGGACAACGGCGCCCGCTTTGGAAAGCGGCCGCTACAGGAGAGAGAAGGCACTGCGGTGCTGAGGGCACAGCGGTCGCGCTGGGACGAGGGGATCGTCCAAAAGGGACAGCGCTTCCAGTTCATGGCACATGATAGGACGATAGTTACCATTTGTCAATACCTTTGTTTTGTGTACTGCGTGGTCATTCGAATGGGGAGGGCTGGTTCGAATTGGAGTGGCGGAAGTTGCGGGATTGGAAGGAGTTGGGCGGGGGGTTAGTGGTTCGATACGGGTGTGGAAATCTGTGGAAAAGTCAAAACCCCAGCCTCTGCATCAGAAAACTATCTGGGACGTCCAGCCACGAACTGCCGGGGTCAGCCGCCCGCCATCTGTAGAGATAAGAGTTCAGGCCACAGGGCTAAAAGCGCGAACCGGATAATCAGGCCGGCACAGAGCGCCACGAGGACACTCGCCAAGGAGCCAACGAGGAAATACTCGGCGAAGTCACGTTCTTGAAGTTCTCGTGACCGTATGAGCCCCTTGGCAGCCACTAAAAAGCCCAATGCGGCGTAGCTGCCAGCGGCAACAACAACAGCGAGAATAAGGCGCTCCAAGTTTCCGATCAAACGTCCGCGGTTTATTTCCAGCACGTCCAAACCGATTCTCTCTGCTTCGTGTGTCGATGAGGCAGAGGATGGATGGAGGGGCATCGATTGCCTTTTCGGTGGGTGTGCTTCCTGCGGAGGATTGGCCGATTGAGCCGGGAGCGTCTTATCTGGGGGAAGGTGGGGGAGGGTTCCGGCTTTCCGGAGGAAGCCACGAACAAAGTAGGTTCCACCTCGAACAACGAAGAGCAGAACGGCTATGAGGATGGAGATTGCTGCCAGGTGCTTTCGATCAGGAATATTGAGGCTAAAAGTGTGTAGGTGCAAATGCAAGCGCGTTACAAATGCAAACATGAAAAGAGCATTTGAGACTGCAGCTGCAATCTCCAGTTCGGCAGTCCATTTAAGCGGGCTTTGGAAACGAATCCAAGGGTGTATCGCGGTTATGGCTGCAAGCCAACTACTTAGCGCAATTGAGTGGCTCGCCAGGTAGCTAAGAACAGCGATGCCGAATATCCTCGTTACAAGAGTCTTGCGCCACAAGCCCCATTGAAAGTGGGCCAACCCGTGGTCTTCGGGGAGGGGATCGGAGGCTATCGCGTAAGAGAAACAAGACCACAAGGCGCACAGCACCGACCATAGCAGGAACTCATCACTAACGATCAGGTTGTGCATTTTTTCCCTCGACCCGAGGATCGACATATTTTTCGAAGAGGATTTGCCAAGCCGATTCCGCCTCGGCGTAGGACCACCATCCCGACGATATAACTTGCTTAGAGATCGCTTGCCGGGTTATGCCGAGTTCTTCGGCAGCTTCAGATTGAGATCGGCCGTGACGCAGGAGTTCAATGATTTTGAGCTGCTGCGTGGTCAGTTTTGAGCGATGAAAGCGCAGGATCCGGGCGATCCCATTCATGACTGGATCCAATTCTCCGAAGCCGAAAAAGACGCCGCCGAGTAGCCGCTTCTCGGCTGCACGCTCTATGGCCGCACGTGCAAAGTAGAGCGCTGGTCCATCTACATTTATCGCCTCTTTCTGTAGTGGGGTGTGCAAGATGCCAAACCCTACGCCTACTCGCAGGTGCCTGTCATGAAATCGCTCGTCAAGGTCCCACATCAGATCGGGAATGGGTCTTCCAGAAGACAGAAGCCCTTGAAACTCATCGCCCAAGGTGATAACAAATTTGGACAAGATATGTCGATAATACTTCTTATTTAGAAACGCAACGAATTCTTTGAACCTCTCTTGGACCTTAGGACGCTGGAGTGGGTCAACTTCGC
Organism: Candidatus Acidiferrum sp.; assembly: GCA_036495665.1. GTDB lineage: Bacteria > Acidobacteriota > Terriglobia > Acidiferrales > UBA7541 > Acidiferrum. The sequence continues at coordinate 8,645 of DASXMM010000061.1, forward strand.
GAGATCTCAGCATGTCGGCAATGAGAGCAATGCAAGGCTTGGTGGGGGGTCTTGGATCTGGCATGAGAAGTCCCTTCCAGTCGAATCCTACTCTCAAATCTTCTTATGTCAACACAATTAGGTTGACGTGGTTAGTAGCAACTATTTCAGGCTGACAACTTTAGGAGCAATCTATAAGGGTTTACATTCATACAGCAACCTTTATGGATTGACCCAAAGACCTTTGGCGCTCTGAGGGAGGGCTGTTGCCTGAAACGAACGGGCATAGTGGAAGGCTTGGACGCTTAGTGGGCGGACGACTCTTGCGCTTGGCATGAGGTCGCTGCGACTCACACACAAGGAAGGGGCCGATCTAAAGATCGGCGGCTACATGGAATAAGAAGAGGGGCACGCATTGGTGCGTGCCCCTTGGTCTTGATGGCGGCGTGCGTTACGCACGCTGCTGTGCTTCCATGCGCGCTATTAGCGCGGTCGCGATTGTTTGGAGCGATCAGCCGTTGCCTAGGTATTGGACGTGGACGTAGGTGCCGAGCCTGGGGTTGTAGGCCAGGTACCAGCCGTCGTGGTCGGGGTCTTCGTAGATTACGACCTGGTCAGTGCCCCAGTCCCAGTCGTTGACGTAGGCGTATTCATCGGGGAAGACGCTGAAATAGAAACCGTTGAACCAGAAGCGTTCACGGTTGCCACCTTCGATGCGCCACACGTGGCCCTTGCCGAAGCCGCCGGTGAAGTGGCCATGCTCCCAAGGATGATCGAGGTGAAGACGGGGATCTTCGCGGCCGGTGTCGTGGCCGACCCATTTATCGTTGGTGTGAACGTGAGGGGCCTCGGGGTGCCCTTGGCGGTCGGAGTATTTTGCAGGAACCTGGTGATTGTCCTGGTGGTTGTCATGGGCAGGTTGAGCGTGTTGTGCGGGCCGGGCTGGCGGCGGGCCATGAGCGGGAATATGTCCATGGCCGACGTCTCTGGCTTGAGGAGCCTGCTGATGTTGTTGGCCGTGGTCTTTTTCTTGCGCGAGAGCAGGAACGGAACAGAGTAAGAGCAATGCAAAAACGCCTAGAAGTGATTTCATGCGAGCCTCCATAACGGTTTTTGTTTCCGCGAAACTGTAGCCGGGAATTTGGTGCTCGTACTGGTTGGGCCCGTGAAGCTTACAACAGATAAAACCCGGATGCGCTGCCGAAGTTGCTCTTACGGTTCTTGCCACTTCTGGCGGGGAGGCGCACCTATATCGTTAGATGTGTTTCGAAGGAGTTTTGGTTCCGGGGCTATAAATTTTTTGACTATAGATTTTTTGCAGCGCGGAAGGCGCGGACTACTGTGGCGACATCGCGCTGGTCGGCGTCGACTTGGGAGTTGAGATGGCGCATGTCGGCAGCGGTGAGCTTGCCAGCGAGATCGGCGAGGGCGGAGCGGAGTTGCGGAAATTTTTCGAAGGCGTCGTGGCGGACGATGGGGACGGCGTCGTAGGGCGGGAAATAGTGGAGATTGTCTTCGAGGGCGACGAGGTGGAGGGAGTCGATCAGGCCGTCGGTGGAGTTGCCGGCGACGATATCGACTTGATGATCGATTAGGGCGCGGTAGAGGAGGCCGAGGTCCATGACGTTGGGCGCGGCGGCGAAGTGGAGATTGTAACGTTGGCTCCAGCCGGGGAAGCCATCGGGACGTTCGAGGAATTCGTAGCCGACGCCGGCGCGCCATTTGGGGGCGATGGGGGCGAGGTCGGACATGGTGCGGAGATGGAGAGTTTGCGCGTCGGTGCCGCGGACGACCATGGCGAAGGTGTTTTCGAAGCCGAGGGGTTCGGTTAGGTCGAGGTTGAAACGTTTTGAGTATTCTTGTTTCACACGATCGTAGATTCTCGCGGAGGTGTCTGTTCCTGGGGATTCGTTTAGGACGGCGGTGAGGGCGGTGCCGGTGTATTCGACGTAGAGGTCGAGGTCGCCGGAGAGTAGGGCTTTGTGAACGAGAAGAGTGCCGCCTAGGTTGGTTTTACGGTGGACGGGGATGCCGGTGCGGGCTTCGATGTGTTGGGCTAGGAGCTCGGCGAGGACGACTTGCTCGGTGAAAAATTTGGAGCCGATGGTTAGGTGAGGTTGCGTGGGTTTGCGGCAGGCGGATGGGAGATAGAGGAGGTTGATGAGGCAAAGGAGGTAGAGGAATCGGGATAGAGTGCGGCGCATTTTGTTTGGGAGAAATTGTTGAAGGGGAATTTAACACAGAGGACGCAGAGTGCCCAGAGAAGAAGAGGAGAGAAAGCGAGGGAGCAGTCGGCGATCTTGCGGACAAGGGGCACAGCAGTGCTGTGCCCCTACAAACAGCAGCGTTGATGCGCGGAATCAGACTACTTTTAGGCGGCGTTCTAGTTGGCTTAGGAGGAGGTCGGCGAGGATGGCGAGGAGGGCAGCGGGGATGGCGCCGGCGAGGATTACGGAGTCGCTGACCATAGCTACGCCGCGGAAGATGAAGGTGCCGAGGCCGCCAGCGCCGATGGCGGCGGCGATAGTGGCTACGCCGATAGTGATGACGGTAGCGGTGCGGATGCCAGCGAGGATGATGCTGAGGGCGAGTGGGAGGCGGACGCGGAGGAGGATCTGGGTGGTGGTCATGCCCATGGCTTCGGCGGCTTCGAGGATGGCGTGGTCGATGGTGGTGAGGCCAACGTAGGTGTTGCGGAGGATGGGGAGT
>DASXMM010000062.1:0-16370 GCA_036495665.1 Candidatus Acidiferrum sp.
TTTCGCGATCGAGAGCTCACTCGGTGCAGGCGACGCCTCCATAGGCGATATCGTCGGGCCCAATTATTACCAGTGGGACCTATCGCTTCGGAAGACATTCAATCTGCATTACAGGGAAGGCATGAGCCTGCAATTCCAGGCGGACGCGTTTAACGCTTTCAACCGCGTGAACTGGAACAATCCGAACGTGAGTAACGCCGGAACCTCCTCTTTTGGACAAATCACGGGTTCTTTGCCGGGTCGCGTTCTTCAGTTTGGTGGCAAGTTCAACTTCTAAATCGGCTGGACTCTGCGTAACAATAGTGTTGGACAAGCGGGTCGAATCGCAGCAGGGCCGTCAATCGACCGTTCACCAGGGAATCTTAATTTGCTAGCAAGCTAGAATTGATTCTCTTGACAGCACTGCGCAGGAGGAACCGACATGGCATTTCGCGTTTCACGACGTGAGTTTCTCGACGGACTTGCAGTGGGTGCAGCCGGGCTGGCCGTGGGGACTACGGCAAAGAGCTACGGCCAGATTCTCGGTTCCAATGATCGCTTGAACTTTGCTGTTATCGGGCTTAATGGGCGTGGCTATGCTCATCTTGATGCGCTCAAGGCGAACAAGAGTGCTGCCCGCATTTCCCACGTTTGCGACGTGGACAGCGATATTCTCAAAAAGTTCGCTGGCAGAGTGCAGCAAGAGATGGGCGAGGCTCCCGTGGCGGAGAAAGACTTTCGCAACATTCTCGAGCGGAAAGATGTGGATGCCATAACGATTGCCACTCCCGACCACTGGCATGCACCCATGGCCATTGCCGGGTTGCAGGCGGGCAAGCATGTCTATGTGGAAAAGCCGTGCAGCCACAATCCTTCCGAAGGTGAGATATTAGTCCAGGCGCAGCAGAAGTATGGAAAGCTCGTGCAGATGGGCACCCAGCAGCGATCCTCACCACACACCATCGAGATCGTTGAAAAGATTCACAGCGGCACAATCGGGAGGCCGTATTTGGCCAAAGCTTGGTACTGCAATGTCAGGAAATCGATTGGCACGGGCAAAGAAGTGCCTGTGCCGGCGCAGCTTGACTGGGATCTGTGGCAGGGCCCGGTTCCACGCCGTCCTTATAAGGACAACGTACACCCGTACAACTGGCACTGGTTCAAAATTTACGGCACCGGCGAAACGCTCAATAATGGGACACACGAGGTTGATGTCTGCCGCTGGGCGCTCGGCGTCGACTATCCGAAGCGGGTTACTTCATCAGGCGGCCGGTACCATTTCAAAGACGACTGGCAGTTTTACGACACGCTGGTGACAAGCTTCGAGTACGAAGACAAAATGATCTCGTGGGAGGGCAAGAGCTGCGAAGGAATGAAGTATTACGGCCGTGATCGTGGTTCGGCCATTATGGGAACCACGGGCACTGTGCTTGTCGATCGCGACGGCTACGAAATTTACGACCTCAAAGGTAATAAGACGAAAGAATTCAAGGCCGGCAGTACAACCTCTTCGTCTGACCTAACCGGTCGCGATTCCATGACCGATGCCCACTTCGCGAACTTCATTGCGGGAATTCGCAAAGGTGACAAGCTCAACGCACCAATCTCTGTCGGCAACGTCTCTGTCACGATCCTGCAGCTTTCCAATATTGCATGGGAAGTCGCTCGCGAGCTGCACCTTGACACGAAAGACGGGCGAATCCAGGGCGACCCCGAGGCGATGAAGATGTGGGGGCGCCAGTACGAGAAGGGCTGGGCACTGCATGTCTGAACTCCGTCGGTGCTATCCAGGCGCCAATCAGTGTGAGAAAAGCCGCGACGCCAGTCGGAAAAGCAGTCCTTTCAGAAGCAAGCAGTCTGATTAACCTGTTATGAAAAACACTTTATCTCGCCGGGATTTCGTTTTCTCCGGGGCTCTCGCCGGGGCAGCGTTCGCGGCTTCAAGTGACGTCTTCGCGCTACCCCGCCGGTCATCCATTGACGAACCATCGCAGGTCCGCTTGGGTCTGGCCAGCTACACGTTCCGCAACTTCAGCCGTTCGCAAATGATTGGATTTATGAAGCAGCTCAATGCCCTCGAGCTGAACGCAAAGGATGTCAAAGATCATCTCCCGGCGGATTCGCAGGGAGAGAGCGCCGCGCTCGCGGACTACGCCGCGGCGGGCATCAGGCTTCACGCCGCCGGAACCATCTATTTCCCCAAGGATGAAGATGCGGACATTCGGACCAAGTTCGAATACGCCAAGCGGGCCGGTATTGCGGTCATCGTCGCCGGCGACCCCGCGGTGCAAACATTGCCGCGAATTGAAAAGTTCGTGAAGGAGTACGACATCCGCATCGCGATCCACAATCACGGGCCAGAGGATAAGTTGTGGCATTCGCCGCTGGATGTATTGAGTGCGGTAAAGGGCATGGATTCGCGCATGGGGTGTTGCATCGATGTCGGGCATACCGCTCGCGCCGGCGCTGATGTCGTTCAGGCGATCCGCGAAGTGGGTCCTCGATTGTTTAACGTGCACATGAAGGACCTTGCGAATTTCCAAAGCAAGGATAGTCAGGTCGCGGTAGGAGACGGCATTATGCCGGTCCGAAAGATATTTGAAGCCCTTTCTGCAATGGGGTACAAGGGCTTCGTCGATCTGGAGTATGAAATTCATCCCGACGACCCGATGCCAGGCGTTTTGAGCAGCTTTGCATATATGCGGGGCGTCCTGGCAGAGTTGCGCCAGTCCTGAGGTTGGGAATCGCTACAACGCGGGAAAGAATGTTTCCTTGTTAGACAGCGCGCCGACGGCTTTCAGGAGCACGCCGCCAGCTTCGCTTTTTGTTATAAAGCCATTGGCGCCAACTGCCTTCGCCGACTCCATCACTGCCCTGCCATCGTTCATGGAATAGAACAGGATGGGGACTTCTGACATACGTTTGCGAATCTCCCTGGCGGCGCCGAAACCGTCAAGAACAGGCATCGTCACGTCAAGAATAATCAAATCCGGTTTAAGTTCTTCAGCCTTAGCCACGGCTTCCTCGCCGTTTATGGCCTCGCCGCACACCTCAAGATCGGGGCGTGATCGCAAGATAGCACGAACGCCCTTTCGAACCGCTTCGTGGTCGTCGACGATCAGTATGCGCACAAGGTTGTCAAAGTATTTTTAGTTTTGATAGCCCGAGGTGTCCGACTATCCCGGGCTTCGTTACACAAAATATCGAGCAAGGAAAGGTCATCCTCTCAGGATTCGTGGCCCCGAACCGGCCCATATGGATTAGTCTAGCAACTATTGGCAGGGCCGACGCATACAGGAAATACTGTATGTTCCGGAAAAAGACAATACTCGCCAAAACGATATTCCAAGGAATCCATTGCACCTCCCGCCGACGCCCCTCGCCCAAGAGGCAGTCGCACTTAACTCTTTTGAACCAAGATCACGATATACAGGAAATACCCTAGGGATAGCTCGAACCCTTCGTGATATCAATTCCGGTTCAGCTCCTTGTTCGGACACTTGAAAACGAAAGACTGTTCGCGTGGTCAAATACCATTTTGTCTCGAGTTGTGTAGAATCAATTTTGTTCTAAGCTGGAGAACCAAGTGAAAAAGTCCAGTCGTAATGCACCTGTACTGGAAGATCCAGTTTCGGCCCCAGGGGCGCGAGTGCCTGCTAATGGCTATTCCAAGGCCCTCGCGGAGAATTCGCCTGAGCTTCGCATCATCCTCGAAAGCCTGAGGACGATGCGCAATGGCGATTTTACTGTTCGCTTGCCTGGCTCGTGGGTTGGTCTGCCCGGCAAAATCGCCGACACTTTCAACGACATCGCCGCTGCCAATCAGCACATAGCACAAGACTTAGAACGGATCGGACAAGTCGTCGGCAAAGAAGGGAAAACCCGGGAGCGTACGCGCTTCCCTGAGTCGCGTGGCGCCTGGGGTGCCATCGAAGTTTCCGTGAATACCCTTATCGACGATCTTCTGCGACCTACCACGGAAGTGACTCGCGCCATTGCCGCAGTTGCCCAGGGAAACCTCACCCAAACTGTGCGGCTCGACGTGGACGGGCGCCCTCTCGAGGGCGAGTTTCTCCGCTCCGCGCAAATCGTCAACACCATGATTCAGCAGTTGAGCGTCTTCACCGCAGAAGTGACGCGCGTCGCGCGCGAAGTCGGCACCGACGGCAAGCTGGGCGGCCAGGCTCAGGTGCCGGGAGTCGCAGGTACCTGGAAAGACCTTACCGACTCCGTGAACTCGATGGCTAGCAACCTGACCGGACAAGTGCGAAACATCGCCGAAGTCGCTACGGCAGTCGCAAGCGGCGACCTCTCGCGCAAAATCACCGTGGACGTCCGCGGCGAAATTCTCCAGCTCAAAGAAGCTATTAACACGATGGTGGACCAGTTACGGTCCTTCGCTTCCGAAGTCACGCGCGTGGCTCGCGAGGTCGGTACTGACGGCGCCCTCGGCGGACAGGCTGTGGTACCGGGCGTTGCGGGCACGTGGAAGGATCTGACTGACTCCGTAAACGCCATGGCGGGAAACCTGACTGCGCAAGTCCGGAACATCGCCGAAGTGACCACAGCCGTGGCACGCGGCGACCTCTCCCGCAAGATCACGGTCGATGTGAAGGGCGAGATTCTCGAGTTGAAAAACACCATCAATACGATGGTCGACCAGCTCAACGCGTTCGCGGGCGAAGTTACCCGCGTGGCCCGCGAAGTCGGCACCGACGGCAAACTCGGCGGTCAGGCGCAAGTGCCTGGCGTCGCCGGTACATGGAAAGACCTCACCGACAACGTCAATTTCATGGCCAGCAACTTGACGGGCCAGGTCCGTAACATTGCTGAAGTCGCCACCGCCATCGCCAGCGGCGACCTCTCGCGCAAAATTACCGTCGATGTGCGCGGCGAAATTTTGCAGCTCAAAGAAACGCTCAACACCATGGTGGATCAGCTGAATCGCTTCGCAGGTGAAGTCACGCGCGTTGCGCGCGAGGTTGGTACCGAAGGCCGCTTGGGCGGTCAAGCCAACGTCCCTGGCGTGGCCGGAACCTGGAAGGATTTGACCGACTCCGTAAACTCGATGGCCGGAAACCTTACTGGCCAAGTGCGCAACATCGCTGAGGTCACCACCGCCGTGGCTCGCGGCGACCTTTCCCGCAAAATCACGGTCGACGTCAAAGGCGAAATTCTCGAACTGAAAAACACCATCAATACGATGGTGGACCAGCTCAACGCCTTCGCCGGAGAAGTTACCCGCGTCGCCAGAGAAGTCGGCACCGAAGGAAAATTGGGTGGACAGGCTCAAGTTCCCGGCGCCGGTACCTGGAAGGACCTCACCGATAACGTCAACTTCATGGCCAGCAACTTGACCGGCCAGGTGCGTAACATCGCGGAAGTCGCAACGGCAGTTGCGCGCGGCGACCTCTCCCGCAAAATCACGGTCGACGTCAAGGGCGAAATCCTCGAGCTCAAAGACACCATCAACACCATGGTGGACCAGTTGCGCTCCTTCGCCTCCGAAGTCACCCGTGTCGCGCGCGAAGTCGGGACCGACGGCAAACTCGGCGGACAGGCCCAAGTGCCTGGCGTCGGAGGAACGTGGAAAGATCTCACCGACTCCGTAAACTCCATGGCCAGCAACTTGACCGGTCAGGTGCGCAACATCGCCGAAGTCTCCACGGCCATCGCCAGCGGCAACCTCTCCAAGAAAATCACGGTAAACGTCAGCGGTGAAATCCTTCTCCTCAAAGAAACCATTAACACCATGGTGGACCAGCTCAACGCTTTCGCGGGAGAAGTCACCCGCGTCGCTCGCGAGGTTGGTACCGAGGGCCGCTTAGGCGGTCAGGCAAACGTGCCTGGCGTAGCCGGAACGTGGAAGGATCTGACCGACTCCGTAAACTCGATGGCGGGAAACCTTACCGGTCAGGTCCGTAACATCGCCGAGGTCACCACCGCCGTGGCTCGTGGCGATCTCTCCCGCAAAATCACCGTCGACGTGAAGGGCGAAATTCTCGAACTGAAAAACACTATCAACACGATGGTGGACCAACTCAACGCCTTCGCAGGAGAAGTCACGCGCGTGGCTCGCGAAGTCGGCACCGACGGCAAACTCGGCGGTCAAGCGCAAGTGCCTGGTGTGGCCGGAACGTGGAAAGACCTCACCGACAACGTTAACTTCATGGCCAGCAACTTAACCGGCCAGGTCCGTAACATCGCCGAAGTCGCCACCGCTATCGCCACCGGCGATTTGTCCAAGAAAATCACCGTGGATGTGCGCGGGGAAATTTTGCAGCTAAAAGAAACGCTCAACACCATGGTTGAGCAGTTGCGCTCCTTCGCTGCCGAAGTCACCCGCGTTGCTCGCGAAGTCGGCACCGAAGGCCGTCTAGGCGGACAGGCCAACGTTCCTGGCGTGGCTGGAACGTGGAAAGACCTCACCGACTCCGTCAACGCCATGGCCCGCAACCTCACTGGTCAGGTTCGCAACATCGCTGAAGTCACCACGGCTGTTGCGCGTGGCGACCTGTCGCGCAAAATCACCGTCGACGTAAAGGGCGAAATTCTCGAACTAAAGAACACCATCAACACGATGGTCGACCAACTCAACGCTTTCGCCGCCGAAGTCACCCGCGTCGCGCGCGAAGTGGGTACGGGCGGGAAACTCGGCGGACAGGCCCAGGTGCCCGGAGTAGCTGGCACATGGCGCGATCTGACCGACAACGTCAACGTCATGGCCGCCAACCTCACCGAACAGGTTCGCGGTATCGTGAAAGTCGTAACCGCCGTCGCCAACGGCGAACTCACGCAGAAACTGACGGTGAACGCCAAAGGCGAAGTCGCCGCGCTGGCTGAAACCATTAACAACATGACGGACACGTTGGCCACATTCGCTGATCAAGTCACGACGGTCGCTCGCGAGGTTGGTGTCGAAGGGCGCCTCGGCGGCCAAGCCAACGTACCCGGCGCTGCCGGTACCTGGAAGGACCTCACCGGCAACGTCAACCTCCTCGCCGATAACTTGACGAACCAAGTGCGCGCCATCGCCGAAGTGGCCACCGCCGTAACCAAAGGTGACCTCACCCGCTCCATTCAGGTGGAAGCCAGCGGCGAAGTCGCCGACCTCAAAGACAACATCAACACGATGATCGACAATCTCCGCCTCACCACCGACCGCAACACCGAGCAGGATTGGCTCAAGACCAACCTCGCTCGCTTCACCGGAATGTTGCAGGGGCAGCGCGACCTGGCCACCGTAGGCCGCACGCTACTTTCCGAACTGGCGCCTCTCGTCGGCGCGCAGCAAGGCATTATCTATCAAATGACCGATGAAGAAGTCGAGACGCTCGTCCTGCTTTCCGCTTTTGCCAATATTGGGGAGGACGGGCATCCGCACCGCTTGAAACTCGGACAAGGTCTCATTGGCCAGTGCGCTGTCGAGAAGCGTCGAATCTTGGTTTCCGATCTTCCTGGGACGACCGTACCCATCCGCACCGGCTTATTCCAAGCTGTTCCAAGAAACATCATTGTGTTGCCCGTGCTCTTCGAAGATCGCGTCAAGGCCGTCATTGAGTTGGCGTCAGTGAATACTTTCACCCATTCGCAGCTGGCCTTCCTCGAACAACTGACCGCCAGCATCGGCATCGTGCTCAACAGCATCGAAGCCACCATGCAAACCGAAGGCTTGCTCAAGCAGTCCCAGCAGCTTGCCACCGAGCTGCAGACGCAGCAGAAGGAACTGCAGCAGACCAATGAACAGCTAGCGCAGAAAGCCCAGCAGCTTGCCGAACAGAACGTCGAAGTCGAGCGCAAAAACCAGGAAATCGAGCAGGCCCGCGGCGCTCTGGAAGAAAAGGCCAAGGAGCTTGCACTCACCTCGAAATACAAATCCGAATTCCTGGCCAACATGTCGCACGAGTTGCGCACGCCGCTGAACAGCGTCCTGATTCTCGGTCAGCAGCTCAGCGACAACCCCGAGGGCAACCTCACCGCTAAACAGGTAGAGTTCGCGCGCACCATTCAGGCCGCGGGCACCGACTTGTTGAACCTCATCAGCGATATTCTCGACCTCTCCAAAATCGAATCCGGCACCGTGTCCGTCGAAGCGGAAGAAATCTTTTTCTCCAGCCTGGTCGATATGGTGGTTCGTCCGTTCCGCCACGAAGCCGAAAATCGCCGCCTCACGTTCGAAGTCACTACCGACTCGCAGCTCACTCGCAGCATGGTCACGGACTCGAAGCGCCTGCAGCAAATCATCAAAAATTTGCTGTCCAACGCCTTCAAATTTACCGAGCAAGGGAGCGTTCAGCTGTCCGTTTTTATCGCCAAGAGTGGCTGGACCGCTTCTCACCCAGTTCTCTCCACTGCGGGTTCCGTGATCGGCTTCGAAGTGGCGGACACAGGCATTGGTATTCCCGCCGACAAACAGCGCATCATCTTCGAGGCCTTCCAACAAGCCGATGCGGGCACGAGCCGCAAGTACGGCGGGACTGGCCTCGGACTGGCCATCAGCCGCGAACTCGCTCAGCTCCTCGGCGGCGAAATTCAGTTGCGTAGTACGCCTGGCAAAGGCAGCTCCTTTACGTTATATCTGCCGCAGACCTATATGGGCTCGTCCATTCACGGCGCCACGGATACAGACCGCAAAACCACCTTTACCACGACGCTCCAGCTCTCCTCGTTCAACATGCAGGAACGCGCCATCGAGCAGGTTCCTGACGACCGTGAAAATCTGCAACCCGGTGAACCCGTTCTACTCATCGTTGAGGACGACCCACATTACGCTCGCGTGCTTAGAGACCTGTCGCACGAAAAGGGCTTCAAGGCTCTCATCGCGCCGCGTGGAGCGGATGCCCTGGCTCTCGCTCGAGAGTTTCACCCCACCGCTATCTCCCTGGACGTTTTCCTGCCCGACATGCTCGGATGGACCGTGCTGAACCACTTAAAGCAGGATCCGGGTACTCGTCACATCCCCGTTCAAATGTTGACGCTCGATGAGGATCGTCAACACGGGCTCGCGCGAGGAGCTTTTTCTTTCGTAACCAAGCCCACTACTCCCGAAGGGCTCGAAGCTGCCTTCTCGCGTATCAAGGAATACGCTGCGGATCGCCGCAAGCGGCTCTTGATCGTCGAGGATAACAAGGCCGAGCAGATGAGTATTCGCGAATTGCTCGGTCACGACGACATCGACGTTTCCATCGCCTCCACGGGCAGCGAGGCGCTTTCTGCCATCCAGGAACAACCCTTCGATTGCATGGTCCTGGACTTGCGCCTTCCCGATATGTCTGGGTTCGAAGTTCTCGAGCGCCTTCGCGAACGTGGAGATTCCTCCGATCTGCCAGTGATCGTTTTCACCGGCAAGGAATTGTCCGCGGAAGAAGACTCGCAACTGCGCTTGCTTGCCCGCAGCGTCGTCGTCAAAGGCGTCGAGTCTCCCGAACGCTTGCTTGACGAGACCGCTCTATTTTTGCATCGTGTCGTTTACGATCTCCCTCCTGAAAAGCAAAAGATGCTGGAGCGTTTGCACCGCTCCGACGAAGCTCTCATCGGCAAAAAGGTGTTGGTCGTCGACGACGATGTGCGTAACATTTTTGCCCTTAGCAGCGTCCTTGAACGGCGCGGCATGATCGTGCTCACCGCCGGGACCGGCCGCGAAGCCATCAATATCCTCGAATCCACACCCGACATGGCCATCGTGTTGATGGACGTCATGATGCCGGAAATGGACGGTTACGAGACAATGCAGGTGATCCGCCAAAATACTGCGTTCCGGCGGCTTCCGATCATTGCGCTCACGGCTAAAGCGATGAAGGGAGATCGCGAAAAGTGCCTTGAGGCGGGCGCCTCCGAGTATTTGGCCAAGCCGGTCAATACCGATCAATTGCTGGCGGCACTGCGTATGTGGCTGCACCGCTAAGCAGTTGAAGAATAGATCTGATATTTGTAGGACTAAGGACACATGAGTAACCACGAAAAGATCAACATCCTGATGGTGGACGACCAGCCCGGCAAGCTGCTCAGCTACGAAGCGATACTCGATGAGCTAGGCGAAAATCTGATCAAAGCCAGTTCTGGCAAAGAAGCCCTCGATCAACTGCTCAAAAACGATATTGCCGTCGTACTTATGGACGTCAGCATGCCTGACTTGGATGGTTTTGAGCTGGCCGACATGATTCGCCAGCATCCGCGCTTTCAGAAAACCGCCATCATTTTCATCTCCGCGGTGCATTTGACGGACATGGACCGCATCAAGGGGTACCAGCGCGGAGCGGTCGATTACATTTCCGTTCCCGTGATTCCCGAATTGCTTCGCGCCAAAGTCACCGTCTTTGCCGACCTGCATCGCAAAACCCGGCAGCTTGAAGTCCTGAATCGCGAATTGCGCAATCTCTCAGGACGCCTGCTTACCCTGCAGGACGAGGAACGCCGTCGCTTTGCCCGCGAACTGCATGACGGCTTGGGGCAGGAATTGAGTGCCGCGAAAATGGTGATAGATGCTATCCAAACACAGGGTCACCTGGACGGTAAACGGGAAGGCCTTGATCAAGCAAGCTCCCTGATCGAGGGCGCCATCCAGCAGGTTCGCAGCCTTTCTCATCTGATGCACCCGCCCTTGCTTGATGAAATCGGGTTGCGCGCTGCCCTTCTCTGGTATTCCGAAGGACTTACCAAGAGAAGTGGAATCTCGATCGCTCTCGAACTCGATCCAGATGATTTTCCGCGCTTTTCAAAAGACGTGGAAACGGTGGTCTTCCGCATCGTCCAAGAAGCGCTTACCAATGTCTTCCGGCATTCCGGCGCGAAAAAATGCTGGGTCGCGGTGGCGAACAAAGACAATCAAGTACTCGTTGCTGTACGCGATAACGGGAAAGGCGTTGCCGACGGAATTTTGGAGTTTCGACCTGAAAGCCTTGGTATCGGCATCGCGGGCATTCGCCAGCGTGTAAAAGAATTCGACGGCAACCTGCGCATCAAAAATGTCGCGACCGGAGGCACGCTGATTGAAGTGACCATTCCGGTTCATCGAGATGTCGCCGAGGCCCCGCAACCGGCCCTCAAGTCCACCAGCGTCCTTTAAAATCCGATCGAGAAGCCAGGAAGGCATCTGAAATCAAAACGCCGTGTGCCATTGCGATGAGCCGACAGCTGTGAGATAACGCAGAGATGTTCTCGCTCGCAAGACGCGCCTTCCTCGAACAATTAACTGCCGTGACCGCCGGTGGCGTCGCGGTGGCTAACTTCCCTGGCCTCGCCGTAAATCCCGATCCCGAACCTCACATTCTTTTCCCCACGCATCCCCGCGATCGCATTTCCATCGCCTCTTACCCGTTTCGCGCCTACATCGTGAGCCCCGACAATCGCGATCGTGACACCACCCTCCCGGGCATGAACCTTCTTGAGTTTCCAGCCCACGTCGCTGCGAAATTCAACATTCACAACATCGAGCCGCACAGCCGCCATTTTACCTCGCTGCAGCCGGACTACCTCGAGAGTTTTCAGCAGGTTTTGCAAAAAACGAGAGTCCGCGTCGTGAACATCGCTGTCAGCATTTCCACCAGTTTTTACGACTCTGACGCTTCCATTCGTGCGCGTGCCGTCGACACGGCAAGAAAGTGGGTCGACGTCGCCGCGCACATCGGCTCTCCCGGCATACGCACACACGTCGCCACGGCAAAAAACTCACCGCCAAATGTGGATTCCGCCGCCGAGAGCCTGCGCAACGTGGTGAACTACGCCGCCGAAAAAAACGTCGTCGTCACGCTGGAAAACGACGACCTGGTCAGCGAGGACGCCTTCTTCCTCGTCAAGGTGATCGAAGCCGTCAACCATCCTTACCTTCGCGCCTTGCCCGATTTCGCAAATTCCATGCTAAGCGGCGACGCCGACTTCAACTATCGCGCCCTGCTAGCGATGTTTCAGCTCGCCTACAATATGTGCCACGTAAAGGACGGCGAAGCCAACGACGACGACAAACAATTCAACGTTGATCTGAAGAAGTCGTTCGACATACTGAAGGCCAGCAACTACCGCGGCTACTGCTCGATGGAGTACGACGCTCCCGGCGATCCTTACGCTCCAACGTCAAAGCTGATCGAGGAAACGATCAAATATCTTTCTTAGACGTTCGAGCCCACCCATTCGAGCGCGGGCGCTCAAACTCCAGGTGCGCGATCGCTAAATGTTTCGCTGGCCGCATCCCAATACTGCTTTTTCCCCGACCAGTACGCCTCCGTAGACATCATGTTCGCCACCGAATGCGCGAATCCATCCTGCACCGTGCAATGCGGCTGCTGCCGCGATCTCATGCACTCAAACCAATTCGTCATATGCCCCAGCGTGCGGTCGTCGATCCCCTCCGGCGGCAAACCTTTTTCGCCCGGCGGCAGAATGTATCTCGACGCGCGCTTCTTATCGATATCCGCGTCATCCTCGTGAGTTCCCTTCTCTTCCACCAACTGATACCGCGGGCTGCCCTCTCCTCCAATATTCGTCAGCGTCGCCTTCTTCCCCATGTAGCGCGTCGAAGAAGGCGCATCATTCCCGAAACTCGTCGAGTAGCTCACCAAAAATCCCTTCGGGTATTCGAACAACGCCTGAAACGTATCCGCGTTCTCCCGCCCATCGTGCCAAGCGAAAATCCCGCCGTGCGCCGCTGCGGATTGCGGAAAGCTATCCTTCATAATCCAATGAACCAGATCAATCGCATGACTCATCCACTGATCCGGAATCCCGCCGGAAAATTCCTTGTACAAACGAAACTCGCAATACACTTTCGGGTCGAACGGACGGTAAGGCTTCGTCATCAGCCACTTCCGCCAATCCGTATCTTCCTCGCGAATCAATTTCGTTTCCTCGCGCCCGCGCCATCGCGGACCGTGATAATTCCACACAATCTCGACCTTGCTCACGTCTCCCAAAGCGCCAGTCTGCACCAAATCGTGCGCGGCGATTTGATATGGCTCGCTGCGATGCTGCGTGCCTACCTGCACGATCCGGTCGCTCTTTAAAACCGTATCCCGCGCCGCTTTCACGTCCGCCAAAACATTCCCCATCGGCTTCTCGACGTAAGCGTCCTTGCCCGCCTCCACCGCCATCTTCAAAATCGGCGAATGCGCGTGCTCCGGCGTGGAAATAATCACCGCGTCCACATCCTTCAACACCAGCACATCTTCCAGATGCTCAAACGTCCGCGGCGCTCGCCCATAATATTTCGCGTTCGTAGCCGCCGCCTTCTCCCGGTTCAACTTCCACAAATCACATACCACGCTAATTTCCGCGTTCTGGCTCGTCTTCAATTGCGCTGCGATCCAAGCCAAATCGCTTCCGCGGCTTCCCGTCCCGATATGCGCCAGTGAAATCCGGTCATTCGCGCCCAAAATCCGCCCATACGAAAGCGCGGTCGCCGGCAACGCCGCCCCTCCCGCGACCAAAGTCGCGGACTTTGCCAAAAACTCCCTGCGATCGATAGTTTCCTTTAGTTCCGTCATACTTGGCTCCCTCACCTGCGTCGGCCTTCAAAATATGATCGAAGTCAGTGGCATTGTCTGTTCCGGGACTCGGGTTGTCAATCGAGGATGCGCAGTGACGCATGAGACGCAAAGCCTGACGCCTCGTTGAACATCTCCGTCTTCGCCAAACGGTGTGCCGCCCGATCACGTCAGTTTCCGGCGGCCGCGTTTACCAGAGTTAGGAGCTTGCGGCAAAATTGCGTATCTTGAGTGAGGAGGTTCACAATGTGGCGAGCATATTTCCTCACCGTCATGGTTCTCGGAACGACTTCGGCTGCTTTAGGCCAGACGACTTCCTCAGACTCGCAGACTCTTCAAGCGTTGCTCACCGAAGTTCGCCAGCTCCGACATGACTTGCAGGTTTCCCTGGCAAAAGCGCAAAAGGCCCAGATTCTGCTCTCTCGCTTGCAAATCCAGGAAGTCGCCGTGACGCGCGCTTCGCAACACCTGGATGATGCTCGTTCAAGACTTGCTGAGGTGCGACTCGTTCTGAAGAGTGAAGGGGCTCAAATTAAGCATTTGGAGGAAGACGAGCCGAACGCCGGAGAGACTCCGGCGCAAGTCGCTGATGCTCTCAAGCAGGTCAAATCCGACTTCGAAGCCGCGACGAACCTTGAGCAGAAACACCAAGTGATAGAAAGCGACGCCGAACTACAATTGCGAACGGAGCAGGATAAACTCAACACACTCGAAACCCAATTGGACGAGCTCGTGAGAGAAATGGAAAACCCCGACGTGCAATCGGGTCGCGTTCCGCACTAGCTTTTTCCTTTTGCTCTTGATCGCAGACGTCAAACCTCACCACGACGTCCTAAAGCGGGATAGATCGCATGATTGGACGCTGAGTCTTAACCCGCTATCCTTACTGCGTTGACAACGTGGGTGTTGCTAGTCTTAAATGAGCGCCGTGAACGTTCACGGCCCTGGATTCGAACGGTTGATCATCATTCTCGCGTGCGGTAGGAGGCTCCATTCCAATCCTTGGTATTGATGTTGGTACGAGCGGAACTCGTGCGGTTATTCTGGATGAACATGGCGCAGTGCTCGCATCCGGCACCGAAGAGCACGCGAATTTCGCCAGCCCGCAACCTGGCTGGGCGGAGCAAGACCCGCGCGACTGGTGGCGCGCCGCCGCGACAGCCGTTCGCAAAGCCCTTCACGCTTCAGGCCTCGCAGCCGACTCCATCGCCGTCGTAGGATTTTCCGGCCAGATGCACGGCGCCGTCCTGCTCGATGAAAATAGCGAAGTCATCCGCCCCGCGCTAATCTGGTGCGACCAGCGCACCGAGGCGCAATCGAAAGAACTGGAACGCGCCATCGGCCTCGATCGCGTGATCCAACTCACCTGCAACCCGCCGCTGACCAATTTCACGCTCACCAAACTTCTCTGGGTCCGCGAACACGAACCGAAAAACTGGCAACGCGTCCGCAAAATCATGCTGCCAAAAGACTACGTCCGACTCAGACTCACCGGCGAATCCGCGATCGACGTCGCCGACGCTTCCGGCACGCTGATGCTCGATGTCGCGCACCGCACCTGGTCCAGCGAAGTCCTGAGCAAAACGGGTATCGACATCAAACTTCTCCCCAAACTTTTCGAATCGCAGGAAATTTGCGGCAAACTCTCCGCCGAAGGTGCAAGCGCGACGGGCCTTCGCGCGGGAACGCCGGTCGTCGCTGGTGCAGGCGATCAAGCTGCTGGAGCCGTCGGCATGGGCATCACACGCGCAGGAGTCGTCAGCGCCACCATCGGCACGTCCGGCGTAGTCTTTGCCGCCACCGATCGTCCCTCGCTCGACCCCAAAGGCCGCTTGCACACGTTCTGCCACGCCATCCCCGGCCGCTGGCACGTAATGGGCGTAACGCAATCCGCTGGCCTTTCGTTACGCTGGCTCCGCGATCGCATCGGCGCCGGACCGGACGACGGCCGCGATCCCTACGAACGCATGTCCGACGAAGCCGCCACCGCGCCCGCTGGCTCGGAAGGCGCCTTTTGGGCGCCATACCTCATGGGCGAGCGCACGCCGCATCTCGACCCATTGGCCCGCGCCGCGTTCGTCGGCCTTTCGGCATCACACACGCGCGCCCACCTGATTCGCGCCGTCCTCGAAGGTGTGGCCTACAGCCTGAAAGACACGTTCAGCATCTTCAACGAAATCAATGTGCCCGTCGAACGCATCCGCCTCGGCGGTGGAGGCGCCCGCTCGCTGGTCTGGCAGCAAATTCAGGCCGACGTCTACGCGCACGAAGTGGAAATCCTGAAAGCCGAAGAAGGCGCAGCCTACGGCGCCGCAATTCTCGCAGGCGTCGGATCAGGAACTTGGAAGAGTGTCGATGAAGCTTGCGATGCGGTGGTGCGTGTTGCGAAGCGCGTACCTGCGAACAAAGAAACCAGCGCCGTGATGCAGCGCGGCTACAACACTTACCGCCGGATTTATCCGGCCTTACATTCCATCTTCGCGGAGAATCAATCCTCTTCCGCTCATTGAGCGATAAACTCGAAGTGCCTCACCCGAGGCAACCGTTCTCTACCTTCAAACTTTTTTCCGCCCCGACTCGAAATAAACGCAGTACACCGCACCAATCAACGACATCAGCGCGCCCCACCAAATACCTGCGTGCAGGTTGTACAAAACAATTTGCTGTGCTGGAGGATGCCAATATTCGTAAATGCCCGCCCCGCAAATCAACACTCCGTTGACGAGCAACGATATCCCGATAAAAAACCAAATAGAAACCATGCGTCCAACCTCCAGCCGCGCAAACCAACGAAACGACCGCCAAAACGAACGATCAGCAAATCGAACTACCAGAAAATAATGTTCAGAACAAAAAACACCGCGCCAACCACACCAGCCCAGAAAATCGGTTTCTGATACACAGGAATATTTCCGA
>DASXMM010000063.1:0-4168 GCA_036495665.1 Candidatus Acidiferrum sp.
CGGCGAAGCTGACGCAGGGATCGTTTCGCGCGGACTTTCGGCAGGAAGGCAAACGCGGAGGGAAGGTGCGCGAGGAGTTCATCATTCAGGGGTTGGCGCAGATTCAAGCTTACGACGGGAAGACCGGGTGGCAGATTTCTCCGTTTGGCGGGCGCAAGGATCCGGAACTGCTTTCGCAGGACGACTTGAAGAGTTTGGTGGTGGACGCGGACATTGACGGGCCTTTGATCGAGTACAAAGAGAAAGGCAACAAGGCGGAGCTGGTGGGGCACGACTCGATGGAAGGGACGGACTGCTTCAAGATCAAGCTGAGCATGAAGAACGGAGACGTGCGCTACTACTACCTGGATGCGGATTCGTATCTGGATTTGAAAGTGGAAATTCAGACGACCATCCGGGGAGGGCTGCAGGAGAGCGAGCTGTACTACGGAGATTATGAGGAGGTGAACGGGATTTTCTATCCGTTCACGGTGGAGCAGGCGCAGAAGGGGAGCGCGTCGAGAACGCAGATTTCGGTGGAGAAGATCGAGCAGAATGTACCGCTGGACGATTCGCTGTTTGCGATGCCAGCGTCAAAACCAGAGGCAAAGGCCCCCGCAGCTGCAAATTAACGAAATAGAGAGCGCAAGCAAGAATGCAAGGTTCGCGTTTGAGTTTTGAGGAACGGGCCGCGCAAGTCCAGGGCGGGAGCGTGGCTCCCGCACTCCAAAGGAAAATTCCGACATGAGCAAATCGATTTGTGGTGGCCGCATGGCTGTGATGGCGATTCTTTGCGTGACGATGTTTGCGGGGTTGGGGCGCGCGCAGGGGGCGAAATTCGATTCGGATTCGATTTCGGGGCTGGGCGCGCGAAATATTGGTTCGGCGACGATGAGCGGGCGCGTGGCCGCGATCGCGGCTACGAAGGAGGATGGCCGGTTGACGGTTTATGTGGGAGCGGCCAGCGGCGGCGTTTGGAAGTCGTCGAATGGCGGGACGACGTTCAAGCCGGTGTTCGACAAAGAGGATGTGCAATCCATCGGCGCGCTGGCGATCGATCCGCAAGCCCCGAAAACGGTGTGGGCGGGAACCGGGGAACCGTGGACGCGGAACAGCGTGTCCGTCGGAAACGGGATTTACAAGTCGACGGACGGCGGTGACACATGGACCAACATGGGACTGCCGAACTCCGAGCGAATCGCGAAGATTATCGTTGATCCGAAGGATGGCAATACCGTGTACGCGTGCGTACCGGGGAAGTTGTGGAGCGACAGCGCGGAGCGCGGCGTTTACAAGACGTCCGACGGCGGTAAAACGTGGAACCTGATTTTGAAGGGAGCGAATCTCTCGACTGGTTGCTCGATGATTTCGATGAATGCGCAGGAGCCGAAGGTGTTGTTCGCGGGGATGTGGGACTTCCGGCGGAAGGGTTGGACGTTCCGGTCGGGAGGCGCGAGCCCTACGGCGGCGAGCGGGAGCGGCTTTTTTAAGAGCGCAGACGGCGGAGCGACGTGGACGGAGCTGGACGAAAAGAGCGCGAAAGGTTTGCCGGCGAAACCGTGGGGCCGGATTGCGGTGACGATCGCGCCGTCGAAACCGAATGTCGTGTACGCGTTGATTGAATCGACGCGCAGCGCGCTATTCCGGTCCGATGATGGCGGAAAAACATGGGAGGAACGCGACCGCAGCAATTGGATGGTTTGGCGGCCGTTTTATTTTGCGAACCTGATCGTCGATCCAAAGAATGAGAACAAGATTTACAAGCCGGACCTGATTTTGATTTTGAGCGAGGATGGCGGGAAGAGCTTCAGCGGCATCAGCAACGGGGCGCACGGCGATTTTCACGATGTGTGGGTGAATCCCGAGAATACCGAGCACCTTATTGCGGGCGATGACGGCGGCATCTGGTATTCCTACGACAGCGGGAACACGTGGTGGAAGGGCAACAACCTTCCGATTTCGCAGTTTTATCACGTAAGCACGGACAACGCCGATCCTTATCACGTGTTTGGCGGGCTGCAGGACAACAGCGTGTGGATGGGCGATTCGCAGTATCCGGGCGGGATTACGAACGGGCGGTGGGAAAATCTTGGCGGCGGAGATGGATTCTGGGCGTTCCCTGATCCGGCGGATGCGAATTACGTTTACGCGGAGTCGCAGGGCGGGTTTGTGGCTCGCGTGAATCGGTTTACGTTGGAAGCGCGCTTCATCAAGCCGGAACCGAATTATGGCGAGAAGAAACTGCGGTTCAACTGGAACACTCCAATCCACATGAGCCCGAATGAAAAGGGGACGATTTATATTGGCACGCAGTTTCTGTTTCGTTCGAGGGACCACGGCCAATCGTGGGACCGCATCTCGCCCGATCTCACCACGGATGATCCGGAAAAACAGAAGCAGGAAGAGTCCGGTGGGGTGACAGTCGACAATTCTTACGCGGAAACGCACACGACGATCTACTCGATCAGCGAGTCGCCACGCGACGGGCAAACGATCTGGGTCGGAACGGATGACGGAAACGTGCAGGTGACGCGGGACGGGGCGAAATCGTGGACGAACGTTGTGGGGAATGTTCCGAATCTGCCAAAGGCTTCGTGGGTGTCGTGGGTGGAAGCCAGTCGCTATGATGCCGGAACTGCTTATGCAACGTTCGATCGGCACACGTTTGGAGACATGGAACCGTACGTTTTCAAGACTACGGATTACGGAAAGACGTGGACGCCGATCGTGGCTGGGGGCAGCGGCGTGCGCGGATTCGCTCACATGATCAAAGAAGACACCGTAAATCCCAACCTGTTATTCCTGGGAACGGAATTTGGGTTTTGGATTTCGCCGGACGGAGGAAAACAGTGGGCTCGCTATACGGGACACGATTTTCCGAAGGTGCCGGTGCGGGACATCGTGGTGCAACCGCGGGAATCGGATCTTGTCATAGCTACTCATGGTCGCGGGATCTGGATTATCGACGACATTACGCCGTTGCGGAAGCTTACGCCCGAGGTGCTGAACCAGAGCGCGGCGTTCCTTGAGGCGAATCCGGCGCAGCAGCGTTTGCAGGCGAACGGCGGATGGGTAGAAGGGAGTGCGGTCTTCACCGGGCCGAATCCGCCGGACGCGGCGGTGATCACCTACTATCAGAGCAAGCGGCACATTTTCGGAAAGATGAAACTGGAAATTCTGGATTCGCAGGGGAAGTTGGTGGACACGCTTCCGCCAAACAGCCGGCGCGGCATCAGCCGCGTGGAGTGGCCGATGCGGTTGAAGGCGCCACACGTACCGCCGGCGGCTTCCGCGGCGTTCGAAGCGGCACAGGGGCCGAGAGTTTTGCCAGGGACGTACACCGTAAAGATGACGCGAGGCAAAGAAACGTATTCCACGCAACTGAAGGTGGAGCTTGATCCGCGAGCGAAATACACGCCGGAAGACCGCAAACTCGAGTTTGACGCGGCGATGCGGCTGCATGCCTTGCTGGGCGAGATGACCTTCGACGTCGACCGGATCAACGGCGTACACGATGCGCTTCTGGAGCGGGAGGGAAAGTTGAAAGGAGACGCGGCGCTCGGCAAGCGGTTGGAGGAGGCTGCAAGCAAAGTGGAAGAGATGCGCAAGAAAATTGTGGCCACGAAAGAAGGTGGGGCGGTCACTGGCGAGGAACGCATCCGCGAGAAAACTACCGGGCTTTACGGGGAGATTTTGAACTACGAAGGGCAGCCGACGGATTATCAGGTGGCGCGAATCGAATCGCTGAAGAAAGAATTGGGAGACGTAGCCACTGAATTCGATGCGTTTGTTGCCAAGGAACTTCCTGCCGTGAACAAGTCGCTTTCGCAGAAAAAACTCGAGCGTATTCAGGCCCTTGATCGCAAGACCTGGGACGCGCGGGAAGGCGATTCCGGGGCTGGAGCTGCTGGAGGCCGGATACAGTTTCGGGGTCGCGAAATACACTGAGCCGGGGAAATTCGGCGTCGCCTAGCCCTCGCCGGGAACTGCGAAATAGAAATGGTGGTGCTTGGCGCAACGCGGATTGAACGCGGCGTCGCAGTGGGGGCAGATGGAATTGGAGTTGAGGTACGCGTGGATGGTGAGTTGAGTGTGGCAGTTGCCGCAGAGGATGGCTTCGTTGTGCCACTCGGATTGGGACCAGGTTGTCAGCGGGTGATCGGCGAGGGCGTCGTGGCAGTCTTTGCAG
>DASXMM010000064.1:0-11574 GCA_036495665.1 Candidatus Acidiferrum sp.
AGTTGGGACGTTGACTTCCTCAAAGTGGATTGCATTTCTAGCCGGCCTTACAAGGGCTCAGAAATTCGCATGTTCAGCCAGGCGCTCCGCAAAGTTCGCCGACCCATCGTCCTTAGCCTGTCACCCGGTGCGGCTCCATTGGATAAGGCGGCGGAACTCCGCCGCTACGCGCAGATGTGGAGGATCTCGGATGATGTCTGGGATGTTTGGCATGGCGACAAGGACTTTCCCCAAGGCGTCGAAAATCAATTTGCGCGCGCCGCGAAATGGGCCGCGTTCTCCGGCCCGGGACACTGGCCCGACGCGGATATGCTTCCGATTGGGCGCCTGGAGCCAAACCCTGGATGGGAGAAGCCGCGTACAACGCGCCTCAGTCACGATGAGCAGCGCACACTCCTGACGCTGTGGTCCATCTTTCGTTCACCGCTCATGATGGGCGGCAACCTCACGCTGTGCGATGAATGGACGCAATCCGCGCTCACCAATGCAGAGCTGATCGGCGTCGATCAGCATTCCTCCGGAAACCACGCCGTCATCTCGACGGAAAAAGCCGCAGTCTGGATTGCCACGCCTGAATCCGGGGATGGCGCCTACGTCGCCGTGTTCAATCTCGAGGCGGCGCCGCAATCGTTTCATTACTCGTGGAAAGATTTGAGCCTCAAACGCGACAGGTACGAGCTGCGGGATCTGTGGGAGCACGAAGACCTCGGTTCCAAGGAATTTATCGACGTCGCTCTCGGAGCCCACGGAACGGCGCTTTACTGTGCGTCTGAAAAATGACGCGCTTTTTGTGTGCTAAACGTCCAACAGGCCGCTACCCCGCTTCGCCTTGTCTTCGCCGACTAGTTTCCTAGTCCTAACGGGGATAACTGGCTGCTCACACCAGTCTTTGGGCGCGTTGACTTGCCTTTTACCTGCCTGCTAGCGTTAGCAAGCAGGACCTGTGTCTGCCTTTCCCACTTCTCGGGCGGAGGTGCTGTCCTCCGGTAGACGCGAGCCGAGTATTGTCTGGGAACACGAATGGCCTATAGCAAAAGTAAATTTGTCGAATCCGCGCAGAAGCTGTTGAATCAGGGCAAAGTCCCTCAGGCCATAGCCGAATACCAGCACATTCTCAAGTATGAACCGCGCGATCAGGTCACGCTCATGACCATCGGCGAGCTCTACATTCGTCAGGGCGAAACGTTTCAGGCCATCGACTATTTCGAGCGACTCGCGCAGATCTTTGTGGGCGACGGTTTTCTCACCAAGGCCATTGCCGTTTACAAGCGCATCGCCAAACTGGCCCCTGAGGAGATTCGCCCCCTTGAGAAGCTGGCCGATTTGTATGTCCAACAGGGCGTAATGAGCGAGGCCCGGCCCCTGTTTCTGCAACTGGCGGAAATCCATCTCAAGAATAACCGGCAGGCGGAAGCGGTCGGCCTGCTCAAGAAGCTTCTCCTCGCCGAACCCGACAACCTTCGCATTCAAATCCGCCTGGCTGATCTCTACCAAGCAATGGGACAGTCGCGAGAAGCCGTTGACACGTACGTTTCCGCCGCGCAGCGCGCGCTCGCCCGTGGCGACCAGGCCGAATCCGACAAACTTGCCGATAAAGCTCTGAAGATCGACGCAAATTGCATGGCTGCCACGATCGTAAAGGCCCGCTCTTTTTCTTCCCAGGGCAATTTCACGCAAGCCGCCGAGATTCTCGAACACGTTCCCGATCTCGATAAAGGCGGCGAACAGACCGAACTCCTCCTCGATCTTTATCTCAAAAACGCAAATTGGGATAAAGCTACCGCGCTCGCTCTGCGCGTGTTGGGAGCCGACAGCAAAAATTTTGGCCCGGCGCAAAAAATCGTCGAGGCGCTGCTCGAGTCCGGCCAGAGCGACCGCGCCATGACCATCATCGGCGAGATTCGCGTTCCCATGATTGACGCCGGAGAGCACGAAGTCATTGGTCGAATGCAAAACGAGCTTGCCGGGCGCATGCCCGGCCGCCTGGAGCCTCTCGAATGGCTCGTCGACTTCTACGGCCGCACCAGCGACTCGTTCCGCCTTCCTGACGCCCTCGCCCACCTGGGCGACGCGCTCGTCGCCGCCAATCAGTTGGACCGCGCAAAAGCCGTGTTTGAGCAGCTTGTCGACCGCCATCCCGACAACGATTCTGCCAAGCGCAAACTCGACGGTGTCCTTCGCAAAATGGGCCTGCTCGCCGCCGAACCGGCAGCTGCGGTGCCTCCCGACGAAGAACTGGTGACCGATCTTCCCAAGGCGGCCGCGCCAAAATTGCGTCCGGACGTGCCACCGAAGTCCGCGCCGGCAGCTAGCAAGACACCCGCGGTCGCGACCGCGGCCACCGAGCCGCAGCTCGACGACGAAACGCAAAAATTCATCGCGCAGTCGCTCACTGACGTCGACCTCTTCGCCAGCTACGGCCTGACTCAAAAAGCCATCGGCCTTCTCGAAGCCATCTTGCGCCGCGCACCCCGCCACACTCCCACTCTCGAGAAGCTTCTCGACTTCGTTCTGGGCGCCGGCGACGACCGCCGCACCGCCGAACTCGCGGCCCAGCTCGAACAAATTCATATTGACCGTGCCGACCTCCGCGGCGCCGAACGCTTCGGCGAATTGCGCCGCCGATTCCAGCGCGCCGCCGGCCTCACCGATGCGGAGCTCGCCGCCAGCACTGCGCCGGTTCAGCCGGAAGTCCCCACCGCAACCATCCCAGAAATCCCCGTGATGGAGGCCTCCACCGCAGCAGAGCCAGTTGCGGAAGAATCCGCTCTGGAATTTAAAATGCCCGCTGATACGGGACCGGCGATCGCCGAGACAGTCGGAGCAACCGCTCCTTCGGACGCCGCAGGTATGCAGGAAGAGGTCGACCTCTCCGATGAATGGGCCTCCATGCTCGAAGATTCTCATCCGGCTGAGCCTGGCGTACAGCCGCCTCCTATAAAGTCCCCTGAGCCTCTCCCTCCTCCCGAAGTTTCCGCGGAGCCGGTCGCCGCCGAAGCGAACACGCAGCAGACAGTCTCCGCGGGCCATTCCGGTTCCCACGAGATTGAGGAATTCGAACTTACCGTTGAAGAGCCCCAAACACTGGAGGAAGGGTCTCACGCCTTCGCGGACATTTCCGCCGAGCTTCCTCCGAGCATTGAGCCGGAGAGTGCTGCGCCTAATGTCGAAAAAAGTCATGCGCCTGCAGTTCCGGAACCGCAGCCAGCTCCGAAGCCGCCGGTCGCGCGCCAAGAGCCGGTCGTTCCCGCTAAGCCCGCGCCTCCCGCGGCCAAGGCTCCGGAACCGGAACCCGTATTCGAACTCGAACAGGATTTCGAGCTGGTCCTGGAGCCGGAAGCACTCGTTCCCGCTTACGAGCAAAAACCACCGGAGACGCCGATCACGGTCTCGCGACCTGCCCCCCCCGCTGCCGGTTTTGCCTCCGACCAGTTTCTCGCCGACCTCGCTAAGGAAATCGACGACATGGGTCTCGACGCCCTCGTCCCTTCTCATTCCGAAGCACCGCCCCAGGCCGCCGCTCCACCTAAAATAGAAGAAAAGGCGCCCTCGCTGGCGGAACACAGCCCGCTCAAGGAAGTCTTTGACGATTTTCGCGCCGAGCTCGGCGAAATGGGCGCAGAAGACGAAGACCTTGAGACCCACTACAATCTGGGGACTGCCTTCCGCGAGATGGGTTTGCTGGACGAAGCCATCAGCGAATTCCAGAAAGTTGCCAAAGCTACCGAGCGCGGCAAACCCTTCCGCTACGGTATGCAGTGCTGCACGCTCCTCGGCCTCGCCTTCATGGAAAAGGGCCAGCCGGGCATCGCGGCCATCTGGTACGAGCGCGCGCTGCTTACTCCCGGCATTGAACCGGAAAGCATCCTCGCATTGCGGTATGATTTAGGTGTTGCCCAGGAATCCGCAGGTGAGCCAGAAGCGGCACTGAAGAGTTTTTCCCAGGTCTATGCGATGAACATCGATTATCGAGACGTCGCTGATCGTATTGCTGCTCTTCAGAAGCCCATCCGTTGATTTCCGGCACTTGATGCGGCCTTTTCCCTCTTACCCATGAACCGTGTCTTTCGCGCACTTCTGGTCATTGTTTGCTTCGAAATGGGAGCTTTGCTGCTCTATCTACCGTGGTCCACCTTCTGGGAGCAAAACTTCTTTCTCAGCCATTTTCCTTCGATGATTCACGTTGTCCTTCATCCTTCGTTTCGCGGTGCCGTCAGCGGTCTCGGCATCTTGGACATTTTGCTAGCGCTCAGTTTTATCGGCTCGCATACCGGTCCTTCCAGTGTCGCCCCAAAATAGCGGGGCGCTCGTTTCCGGGCTTCGTTCGGGCAAAAAGCGGATTCTTTGCTACGTCACCGACCGCCACAGTCTGCGAACGCCCGCCCAAACGGATTCGCTCCAGCCTCTTTTGGAGAAGATCGAGCTGCTGGCCGCAGCCGGTATCGATTGGATTCAGCTTCGCGAAAAGGACTTATCTGGAAAGCAATCCGCCGTGTTTGCACGTGACGCGTTGCGTGGTGTCTCGAATCTAGCGCGCCAAGCACCAATTCCAGGGCGTATTCTCGTGAACGACCGCCTCGACGTCGCCATCGCCGAGCAAGCCGACGGAGCACATCTAGGAGAAAACTCTCTCGCTGCCGGAGATGCAGTTCGTCTCGTGCGGTCAGGTCACGTTACGACAACGCTCACGCGTGAGTTTCTAGTTGGCGTATCGACCCACTCGCGGGACGCCGCCAAGTCCGCAGCCTCCGCTGGCGTGGACTACGTTTTCTTCGGCCCCGTCTTCGCTACTCCCTCAAAAGCTGCCTACGGTTCACCCCAAGGACTGGAGCAGCTCGCCGAAGTCTGCGCCTCGGTGACGATTCCCGTCCTCGCCATCGGTGGAATTACCCTCGAGAACGCCTCCGCGTGCTTCTCAGCCGGCGCCGCAGGCATCGCCGCTATTCGCCTCTTTCAAGACTCCACCGATCCCGCCGCAATCATCCGTGCACTGCACGGCCACACTTCCTAGGCCCGCACCCGCTATCGCCGAGCCTCAGCGATCCATCAAGCGCCGCAAGAGCCGGATTTGTCCCGCATGATAAACATCGTGCAAAGCCACGCCGTAGATGTGCCGCAGAAGCTTTGCTTCGCGCGGCGTGCCGAGCACCTTTTCGATACTCGCCCGCAACGCTTTGTGCTCTCGTTCAAGCAATTCCTTATCCGCCTGCCAGGCAGCCTCACTCGCATGGCCCTTCTCCGGCCGTGGAAAGAAATTGCTCCCTTTCAACACGAACCTTCCGCATTTTCCGCCGTCGATCCGTCTCCGCACCGCGTACGTCCAATACGCAGCGTGTACTGTCTCTTCCCAGATGTTGTGCCGCCCCGCACCTGGCCGCCACGATGCCTGTTTTGCGGTCACTCCCCGGATCGCTTGGCGCAGATTTGGCCCATGCCAGGCCTTCTTTTTGTAGGCCTCATCGAACATTGCCAACACAAGTTCCCGCGTCTTCACCGCGCCCTCCCAGAGCGTAGCGTTGCCAGCCGCAGACGCTTCGCCCAAACCGCCGTCAGATTCGCCTACGGATTCGCCTTCGCCGCTGCGGCGTCGTTGAGGATCATCGCCAGCCGCACGCCGCCTTCGGCGATACGCTTTTCCGCCACGGGCGCGGCCTTTTCCTGGTACGCCTCGGCCGCACTGATGTTCTCATGCAGCAGTCGTTCACCGATGTTGTTGTCGTCCGAGCAACTGGGCACCGGCACATTCGGTTCGATTGCGATTTTCGGCGCCAGGTTCCCGTACACGGTGCTTTCCGCAAAATCGAAGCCTTCCCACACCCAGTCATCGACATGGATCCCCGCTTTTTGCCAGCCATCAATTTCCGTCGCGTAGACCGTCTCGAGCGTCTCGGCATACTCGGCTGGATCAGCGCCTTCCATGTCACGTTCGGGAATCGCGGTATCCCACAGGCTGTGCAGGTTGGGCGAAAACGAGTGACCGCGTTCATGCACGCTGCGCCGGAAATATTTCAACGGCACGCAGTTTCCGCCTTCGTCCGCATTCGTGGTCGTGTGTAGCGGCTGGTGTAAATCTCCAACAAAATGAATGATGTATCGCAGAGCGTCCGCGCGCTTCGCCGGATCTGCTTTCGAATCTTTCAGAATGGAGAGTTGGTCGCTGATCGCTCGTGTCACGCATCCTTCCTGTCCGCAATAAGGTTCCAGCGCACCGTGCTTCGCGCCCCGCGGTATATCAATGTAATGCCAAGGCCCGTTCTTCCGTTCTCCGCGCACATCATCGGCCCACGTCGATGCGTCTGCCATCGCGTCGCGGCTCGCTCCTCCGCAATAACGGCTCAATTTCGGATCGACGGGATTGTCCGTCAGCAGTTTCTGCACAAATTGTTTCGCTTCCGGCGTCAAATACCTCTCGGCAATCAAAGCCACGGTTTGGTGCCCCTTGCATCCCCATGCGTGCGCCGTGGACGGCCCGAAGAGCAGCAGCCCGTACATAGAACACAAATAAACCGCAATCCGTTTCATGAATAGCTCCCGAGGAAGAGATGCGAAGTTTTCAAGCGACCGCCTCGATTCGCGAAGAGTTTCTCACCAGCAGAAGAAGAGTATCTGAAAGAATGTTTCTCGGACAAAAATATGCGGAGCCCTACAGGAAGGGAGGCTTGCCGGTCAGCAGCCACAAATCACGAGCTACCGTCTCAAGCGCTCAGCCAGCGTCCAATGGGTCGCCACGACTCCGTATGATCGCAAATCACGCGCAAAGCGGCGGTGATGGGAATCGCGAGCAGCAATCCCATACCACCCCATACCCAACCCCAAAAAAGCAGCGCTATCGTAATTGCCACGGCATTCAATCGCACGCGCCTTCCAACAATTTGCGGCGCAACAAAATTCAGCGCCAGAACGTGAATTGCCGTTAAACCGCCCGCGATCAGCGCGAACTCCCCGAATGTCCGCCACTTCGCCAGCGCGATGATAAACGCCGGCAACCACGCCAGGACCGCCCCGATGTACGGCACCATGTTCAACAAACCCGAAGCGATTCCCGCGATGATCGGGAAATCCAGTCCTAGGATCCAAAAAAACAGACTGCTCGCTGTAATTACCATCAACGTCAACAGCGTCATTCCGGCCAGGTAGTCCCGCAGCACATCGCGCAAGTCTTCCAGCGTCTCTTTCACGCGGGTTCGTTGCGAAGCAGGAAACAGTTGCAGCGTCCCGTGCCACACTTCGTGTTTGCCCGCCAGCATGAAGAACACCAGAAACGGTACGAACGTGATCTCCAAAAACAACGCATACAGAGATCCTATCCCGCGAAACAGCAGCGTTCGCACAATCGCTGCTTCGGGATGCTCTCCGGCCCCTTGTTGCGGAGCTGCTTCCGGCGCGATCTCCGAAACCTTTCCCTCGATTCCCTTGATCTTTCCCTCGACGGCGCCTGCCGCCTGTTTCAGGACCGCTCCGTATTTCGGCCAATTCGCCGCAAAATCTTCCGCCCGTGTCGCTAATCCGTATCCGACCGCGACCAGGACCGCGATCAACAAAAGCACCATCACCATCGCGCCCACTGTGCGCGCCACATGCATTCTCTCCAGCAACTCCACGGCCGGGTCGAGAAAG
This sequence comes from Candidatus Acidiferrum sp., assembly GCA_036495665.1. GTDB lineage: Bacteria > Acidobacteriota > Terriglobia > Acidiferrales > UBA7541 > Acidiferrum. Next base: position 7,618 of record DASXMM010000064.1, read on the forward strand.
TACGCAAGCAGAATTGACAGCAGCATCGTGATGACTACGCCGGCCGCATAATAAAAAAACAGCAAAATAATCGCGGCGGCGAGTATCCGTAAACTGAACGTGGATCCTGCGATTCGAACTGTGGACGTTGGCTCTTCTATCTCGGGCACGAGGCACTCCGTTGCCCTCCACGTTAGCATACTCATGCAAGGTCGCGATGCCATCGCTCGCCGACGTTTCGTATCTCCAATCCGCGCGGCAAATTAATTCCAGCCTAGAGGCTCGCTGGTCTGCCAGCTATTTACGCAATCGAACCGCGCCGGTACCCTTTGCGAAGAGCCCTCGGAAGCGTGTGCTAGACTTTCGTATGCTCATTCCCCCTGGGTTTAGCCGCTAGCTTCCCATGCCTAAAGAACTTTTCGGAACCGACGGTATTCGCGGCGTTCCGGGTACTCCGCCGCTCGACGACGCCACGCTTTTCGCCACCGGCCGTTCCCTCGCCGCGTATCTCCTGCGCGAACATTCCGCCGCCCACGTTCTCATAGGCATGGACACCCGCGAATCCGGTCCGCACCTTGCCGCTCTCCTCGCCGCCGGCCTCGCGCAAGCTGGCGGCTCTGTCGCTTTTGCGGGAATCATCACGACTCCCGGTATCGCCTGCCTCGTCCGCCAAAATGATTTTCAGGCCGGCGTAGTTATTTCGGCTTCCCACAACCCTTACCACGACAACGGTGTAAAACTTTTCTCACACGCAGGTATGAAGTTTCCAGACTCCGTCGAAGAAGAGCTCGAAATCGATATCTTGAAGCACCGCTCCGAATTCGCGCCGAAAAATCCGCCGCTTCCCGTCGCCGACGCATCTCTCGATGCCGAATATCTCGACTTTCTCCGCAGCCGCGTCCTCCCTGGCACTAATCTCGATGGGTTCCGCATCGTCCTCGACTGCGCCAACGGAGCCGCCTACAAGCTCGGCCCGGAACTTTTCCGTTCCCTAGGAGCCGAAGTCATCTCGATGGGCGTTTCCCCCGACGGCCGCAACATCAACGCCGGATGCGGCTCGCTGCATCTCGAAGGTCTCCAAAAGCGCGTTGTCGACGAGCGCGCTCGTCTCGGTGTCGCTTTCGACGGTGATGCCGATCGCGCTCTCTTCGTCTGCGAATCAGGGAAAATCGTCAACGGTGATGGAGTCCTGCTCGTCGTGGCGCGTCACCTCAAATCCCAAAACAAACTCAAAGGCGACCGCGTCGTGGCCACGTCCATGTCCAATCTAGGCCTAGAGCGCGTTCTCGCCCGGGAAGGCATCACGCTAACACGCGCTTCCGTCGGCGATCGGTACGTATTGGAGGAAATGCTTCGCAGCGGCAACGTCATCGGCGGCGAGCAATCCGGCCACATCATTTTTCTCGAAGACAGCCCCGCCGGCGACGGCCTTCTCACCGCCGTAAAAATCGCCTCGCTCGTTTCCATGCACGGCAAAATCGAATCCCTGGTCGAAGGCCTCAAGGACTACCCACAAACCATCGTCAATGTAAAAGTAAAATCCAAGCCCCCACTCGATACGTTGCCCGAAGTTTCTCGTGCACTCGCAGAAGCCCAATCCGCCCTCGGCGAAAATGGCCGCGTCGTCCTTCGCTATTCCGGCACCGAACAACTCGCCCGCGTTATGGTCGAAGCCGAACACGACGCCGACGTCCAGCGCTTCTCCCAATCCGTAGCCAACGCCCTACGCTCCTCCATCGGCGTCTAGGTAGCGCAGGTTTACCCTGAGCCTCGAAGAGCACTCCTTCCTGTCGCTCTTCTTTCCTCGCATGCTCTCACGCGATGGATTGTGCCAAGACTTCGCAGTAAACTCTGCCTGACGAACGCATCTCTCGAGAGGTTCACATGAAGGCAATCTCGCTAGTTGTCAACGCAGCTCTGGCCGTGTCTTTCTTCGCGGTTCCCGCATTCTCGCAAGATAAGCCGCAACAAGACGCTCCGCCTCCTCAAACCGAGAAGAAAATCACGCGCATCAAGCAGGGCGGAAACATAACCGCCAAGATGCTGCTGAAGGAGGAGAGCGTCCAGCCGATTTACCCCCAGGAAGCAAAGGACAAACGCATACAAGGAACCGTAAGGCTGCACGTCATCATCGCCAAAGATGGATCTGTTGGACAAGTCGAGCTAATCTCGGGCCATCCTCTTTTGGCGGCGGCCGCGATCGAGGCAGTCCGTCAATGGAAGTACAGGCGTACTCTCCTGAATGGCGAACCCGTAGAAGTCGACACCACCGTCGACGTCATTTTTGAGTTGAGCAGATGACCGCTCGTTGGACGTAATCTTTTCTCACATCCCCGCGCTCTTCACCTCAACGATGTTGCTCTCCGGATACCGGTCATGGTGCCGCACCCAAGCCATGCCATGCGGCAACCCCGCCTCATCGCGCCCCTTCGGCACACGGTCCAGCACCACATACAAGCTCATCAAATCTTCCAGCCCGCGCCCGAACATCGAATACGTGTGAAACACTTCGCCCTTCGAATCCTTGTAGAACACGCTCAGTCCCGGACGTTCCTCGCTCGGGAACTTGCTCCACGCGTAGTTGTACACGACTTCCTTCCCCACATCCTCTTTCGCCACCGAAACTTCAAAATCAAAATTAAACGTGCTCCCGAACGAAGACACCCACGGAAATTTCCATCCCATCCGCTTCTTGAACTCCTCGACCTTTCCAAGCGGCGCTCGCGAAACAATCATGAATCGCACGTCCCGCTGCGCCAGGTGGATTCCCACCCCATCGACGTGATCGGCAATCAACGAACAACTCGGACATCCCTGCTCCCAATCCGGCCCCATCATGAAGTGATAGGTCACGAGCTGGCTCTTCCCTCCGAACAAATCAGCCAAACTCTTCTTGCCGCTCGTTGTCTCGAACTCATACTTCGCATCCACTTTCACCCACGGCAGCCTGCGCCGGTCCTCAGCAAGGGCGTCCCTCTGCCGCGTCAAACGCTTCTCTTTCACCAGCAACTCTTTCCGCGCCGCCACCCATTCTTCCCGCGACACAACTCTCGGATTTTCAATCATGCTCTGAGTCATGACATCCTCCCTCAAACGGTTCTATCTCTATGTCTTATTTCACGCAGAAGTCTATCCAAGAGGATCGGCACCGATCCTATGCCTCGGGATGCGGAAGCCCGCTAGTCTCCGCCGTCAAGCGGTTGCTGCCGCATCCCCCATCGTTCACTTCCTCTTCAACTCGATCTAGTTCGCGGCAGCCTGCGCCTTCGCGGGTTGCGCCGTCTGCATCATCTCCCCGAGCATCTTGCGCATCGCTTCGTTCGCGCCAGGACTGTTCTTCTCCCGCCACTCTTCCAGCCTCTTGCAATAGGTCTCAATATTCGCGAAAAAGTTTGGGTTCGCGAACATCGTCCTCCACGCCGCAAGCACCGGCTTCACTTGTTCGAAGACGACCCACGGCTCGCCGGTGTTCTCAAAAAACAAATCCTCGTCCACCAGGCCGCGGTTCGCGATGCTCGCCGTCATCTCCCAATATCCGAGCACCATCCGCATGTACGTATTTTCCATGCTCCCCGGAGGACACAGCCGCATCACGTCCTCGCCCGTCTTTACGTGAAAGTTAGCCGCGAACCAATCACGCGCCTCACGCAACTTCGGCTCGCGCCTCAGTTCGTACAGCTTCAACATCATGTTCGCCTGCTCAAACGTTGCTTCCGACATGTTTCCTCCTGTTGATTTTTTCTCTTTGAACTCTCTACAAAATTCTTCGCGCCCTTCGGCGCCAGCAGCCTGCTCACGAACACCGCCGCCACTCCACCCGAAGAAACCGCGCTACCGATCAGCAGCGCCGTCGTTGTTATGCATGCAGGACACATAACTTTCTCCTCGAACCGCAATTACGCCGATTTAGCCTTTTGCGCGAAAGCCGGCGGTTCGTCGGCGCTCGGCCCCCAACTCGCGGGCACTGCGACGTCGAGC
>DASXMM010000065.1:0-3018 GCA_036495665.1 Candidatus Acidiferrum sp.
GGTTAGCTGCACCAGTTCGAGCGCGGACGGTGCGGAATGTGTGAAATCGAGAATCGCGTGCCCCGGGGAGTTGGCTTGGTATGGAGGATGCGCGAGGAGATCCATCAGGACGCCGCGGGCATCATCGATCAGATCGCGAAAACCCTGCGAAACGAGAATTGCGTCCACATCACGCGGCGTAGGCTGTTCAAGCTGGTGCAGATCGTAATCCGGCAGCGGTTTGTTAAGAGGAATTTCAATTGCGGCGGAAGGTTCATCGTAGTCGGCGGTAACCCGGATGGACATTGTGCCTAAGGTTTTACACCAGCACGCCTATTTCGGATAGGGGCTGCCCGAAAGAATGGCGAAAGCGCGGTAAAGCTGCTCCGCGAGCATCGCGCGCGCCAGTTCGTGCGAGTACGTCATGGCGCCAAGCGAAATGTTTTGTCGGACACGCTCGCGAAGCGCCGAAGGAGAACCATCGGCATCGCCGCAAACAAAAATAAGTTCGCGCGTTCCGCGATCCCGCAGGTCTCCCAGCCATTTTGCAAAAGCCTCGGAGCTCAAGCTCTTGCCAGCAGCATCCAGTAAAACCGCAGTAGCAGCGCGATCCGCGTCGAGGTTTTTAATGGCAGCATCGCCGTCGCGAACTTCCGTGATTTCGATCTGCGAGTGCCGCCCGATTCGCTTCACATAATCGTCAATCACCGCGCGCAATTCCGTGCGCCGCGTCTTCCCCAGCATGAGCAAGCGGATTTTCATTTGAGACCGTATTTCTTGCGTTTTTCGAGGAGCGTTTTGCGGCTGATGCCGAGCGCTTCGGCGGCTCGGCTGATGCGATAGTGGGTGGCTTCGAGCGTGGCCGCGATCACTTCGCGCTCGACTTCTTCGAGGGAGCGCAGGCCGGCGATGGAACCGGCGGCGCCCGAGGCTGCAACGCGAATGTTGTCGGGAAAATCGGCGGGCTCGAGCGTGTCGCTGCGGGAAAAAACAACCGCGCGTTCCAGGGCGTTGCGGAGTTCTCGTACGTTGCCCGGCCACGCGTAGGTGGCGAGCATGCGGCGCGAGGGCTCGCTGAGGTGCGAACCGGGGCGGCTGTGGATCCCACGAAGCGTCGCTAGTAAATGATCGGCGAGAGGCGGGATGTCCGCGCGCCTGTCACGTAGTGGCGGAACCGTCAGCGCGAGAACATTCAGGCGGAAATACAGATCTTCACGAAAATGGCCGCTGGCGACGGCAGCAGTCAGATCGACGTTGGTGAGCGCAACGATGCGCGCTTCAATGCGCAGCGTTTCTGTGCCGCCCAGCCGCTCGAAGGTGCGCTCCTGCAAAACGCGCAGTAGCTTGCCTTGCGCGCCGGGCGTCAGCGCGGCAACTTCGTCGAGAACGATGGTTCCCGTGCCGCCAAGCTCGAGGCGTCCAAGCTTGCGCTCAACCGCGCCAGTGAACGCGCCGAGTTCGTGGCCGAAGAGTTCGCTCTCCACCAGATTTGGCGGAAGGCTGGCGCAATCAATTTTCAGGAAGGGTGCGTCGCGGCGCGGGCCAAGTTCATGGACGAGACGCGCGAGGTGGTCTTTGCCGGTGCCGCTTTCACCGCTGATGAGCAGCGTGGTCGCGGCGGCGGCGACCTTCTGCGCGAGTTCGAGAAGACGCTGCGATGCGGGGTCTTCCGCGATCCACGGCAATCGCTCCGTGGTCATTTGGAATAGGCTTCGCCGGCGGCGTGCGCGTCATCGAGCGAGTGGATGCGCGCGGCGACGTCTGGCTCGTCCGGAATCTCAAGCTTTGGCGCCTCACGCCACAGGCGTTCGAGATCGTAGTAGCGGCGCGCTTGCTCGCTGAAAACGTGCATGATGAAACCGCCAAAATCGAGCAGCGACCATTCCGCGGAGCCGCGGCCTTCGCGATGTTTCGGCGAGCGGTGAAGATGTTTTTCGAGTTGGTCTTCCACTTCGCTGCAAATGGCTTGCACTTGCGGCGTGCTGAACGCTGTGCAGATCACGAAGTAGTCGGTGAACGCACCGACACCGCTGAGGTCGAGAACAGTAATTGCGGAAGCCTTTTTGTTTTGCGCCGCTTCGACAGCGAGTCTGACGCCTTGAGGCAGAGAGTCTAATTTCACCGGTATAAGCCTTGCTTGAGAATGTATTCCTCGACGCGCACGGAGACAAGTCCATGAATGGACTGGCCGCGGTTGGCGCGACGGCGGATGTCGGTAGCGGACACGTCGACGGACACCGAGTCCAAAAGATAGACACTGGTGTTCTGAAGCTGCGCGACAAATTGCGGCGGATGGTGCGCGTGCGACTCACCGTTCCTCTTGGTGTCGCGACGGCCGATGAGATCCGGCGGAATCACGAGGCGCAATGCTTCGGCGCGAATGCCTGGGCGGTTCGCGACAATGAAATCGCAAAGCCCGAGCAGCGTTTCGTATTCCTTCCAGACAGGAATGTCGAGAAACGCGTCGGCGCCGATGATGAAGAAGATGCGGTCGCCGTGCGTGTTATAGGCGTGGCGGAAGTAACGCACCGTGTCGACAGAATAGTGGAGCTGCGTGCCGCTGAAATCTTCGCCCGCTTCGGCGAGCGAGGGAACGAAATGCGGATGCTCGGAGCATGCCAGAGAAGCCATGGCGAATCGATGCGGAAACGGCGCGAGGTGCTGCTTGAGCTTGTGCGGCGGACGGCTTGCCGGAATGAAATGAATTTCGTCGAAGTTGAAACGGCGATCGGCGGCGCGTGCGACGGCGAGATGGCCATTATGAATCGGATCGAAAGAGCCGCCGAACAGCCCGATGCGACGCGGGTGATGTTTTGCGGCGGTGCGATGGGCCTGCGCGGTGGTCAATACGCCTCCCAAGAGGTGACTGTGGTTAATTTTCTCACGAATGCTTGATTGGCGCAGTCTGGGAATCGTGTCCCGTCGCGTTTTCGTCAATTTCTCCGGACTCAGCAGGCGAATCTGAATCGATCGGCAAATGCAACGACGCGTCATGCGCGGGACGCGGGATTTTGTCGAGTGCGTCGGCGATGGAGCGGA
>DASXMM010000066.1:0-12679 GCA_036495665.1 Candidatus Acidiferrum sp.
GCTTGATCCGGAGCGGCAGCTTTTTGGGAAAGAGATTCAGGCGCGCATCGCTTCGGCGATGGAGCGGCTGTCGCCGCGCGAGCGGGTGGTTTTCGAGTTGAAGCACTACCAGGGGTTGAAATTGCGCGCGATCGGCGACGCCTTGGGAACGACGGAAGAGACGGTGAAGAATTCGCTTTTCCGAGCGACGCGCAAACTTCGCAGCCAGCTGGGAGGACTGCGATGACGGGGTCTCAGGAGTTCGCGTGTAAGGAAGTTGCGGCGCTGCTCGTTTTCTACGCTTGCGCCGAGACCAGCGAACAAGAAAACAGGCGGATTGAAACGCACCTTGCGACTTGTGCTGGATGCGCTGCGCAGCTTGCCGAGGAACGCGGGCTGCACGAATCGTTGATGGGGGCGCTGCAAGCCACCGAGCAGATCGATACGGGCGGGATTCTACTCTCGCAGTGCCGCAGCGAACTGGCCGAGGCGCTGGATGATTTGTCTGCGCCGCCATTGCAGGAGCGCTGGCGGCCGTTTGGATTTGTGCGTCGCTGGATGGCGTTTCGGCCCGTGTTGAGCGGCGCGCTGCTGGTTTTCTTTGGCGTGGCGCTGGGCACGCAGGTGGTGCCGTGGATTTCTGCGCGGCTTGAATCCAGCAATTCAGGCGGGCAAACGGTGAATGTTTCGCCGGCAGCGCGATTCACTGATGACCAGTTGTCGAAAATGCTTGTGGCGGGCGTCCATTTCGCGCCGCAGTCGGATGGCGCGCCCGGAACTTTGCAATTGCACGTGCGCACGGAAGAGCCGCTGGTGCTTTCCGGCAGCGTGGATGACCCGGATATGCGGCGCGTTTTGACTTACGTGGTGGAAAACGGCGAGCAGACCGATCCGGGAGTGCGGCTGGATTGCCTGGAAGCGCTGCGGGCCCGCCAAGCGGATTTGGACGTGAGGCGCGCTTTGCTGTTCGCGGCACGGAAGGATCAGAACCCCGCGGTGCGCATGAAGGCGCTGGAGTCTTTGCGGGATGCCGTGGCGGATCACGCTGTGCGCGAAACGCTGATTGATGCGCTGGAGCATGACGCCAATCCTGGCGTGCGCGTCGAGGCGGTCAATTTGCTGGTCCGCTCTTTGGAGCCGAGCGGGCTGGATTCTTCGGAGAGACCTGAAGCTGCTCTCGCTCCCGACCGCGTGGAACGTCCCCTCGACCCCTCGATGGAGCATGTGGTGCGGACTCTCCAGGAGCTGCAACGCAGTGATCCCAACCGCTACGTTCGGCTGCGGAGCGCGGCGGCTTTGCGGCAGATTGGGCCGCGCGACGAGCAATAAGAAGCTCGGCAATACGTTCTGTGAGTGAAAGCGAAACCGTAGCCAGCAGATGAGCGCGATTAACAATTTCAAATTGATGTGCGGCAAGTTGCCAGAAGTTTCGCGCGTTGCGCTTTCGCTGGCGTTTTGCGGCGGGCTTCTGTCGGCGCTGGTTTTTCCCGTTGGTGCTGCTCTTGAACCGCTTCCTACTAATCCGCTAGTTCCAGGAGAACCGGGACCTCGCGCGTCCGTGGATCGGACCGGAACGGTCCAGACGCGGGACGGGCTGACGCTTCGTCTGACCGCGGACGTGGGCTCGGTCCGCGTCGTCACACTCGAGGCGGGTGCGCCACCGGTCGTACGCTTTACTGCACACATCGAGACAGATGCCCATGCGCCACTCGCGCAGAGTCTTCTGGATCGCTATTCGCTGACGGCGAAAAACACGCAATACGGCGTCGAGATTGCCGGCGCTGCGCCACCGCAGGCCGGCCGCAGCGGTGCCAACGCACAATTTTATGTGCAGTTTGAGGTGGCTGTTCCCGCAGGCTACAGCCTGGACGTAAATACGGGCGTTGGCGACATCGAGACGCAGGACATCGGCGGGACCGCGAACTTGATCACAGAGGGCGGCAATATTCGGACCGGGCGGATCGGCTTCAACGGATTCCGCAACGCCGCGCAAGGCCGGCTGATCGCCAAGTTGTCGACACAGGGCGGACACATTCAGGTGCAGGACGTCGCGGGCAGCGTGGATGCGTTTACTGCAGGCGGACACATTGTTGCGGGAAATATTTCCGGAGACGCGGTGCTGCGTAGCGGCGGCGGCCACATTCGCGCGGGGCAGATCAGCGGACGCGCGCAGTTAGAGACGGATGGCGGCAACATCACGTTGAAGCAGGCGGGAAGTTTTGTGAGCGTCCGCACGGGCGGCGGGCAGATCGACTTTGGCGAAGTGCGAGGCTCCGTTCGCGCGCAGACGGGCGGCGGCGGAATTCGCATCATCACAGTTTCGGGGCCGATGGAAGTGGAATCGAACGGCGGAAGCATTTGTCTGACGCGCGTGGCGGGCGCTGTGCAGGCAGCCACCGCGGGAGGCACCATTCAGGCGTGGATCAATCCGGATGGGAGTTCGCCCGGGGGCAAGGTGAGTCTTCCGGGCGCTTCGCAGCTCTCTTCCGGTGCGGGTGACATCAACGTTTTCTTGCCCAGGAATCTTGCAGCAAACATTGACGCGATGGTGGAAAACGGAGGCTTGAGCCGGATCGATGCCGACCCGGGGCTTTATTTGACCATTCAGTCGATGGGAAATCGCGGTGTGGGGCCAGTGCGTGCCATAGGTGCGCTGAACGGGGGCGGGGAGGTTCTGAAGCTGCGCACCACGGTTGGAAAAATCCGGCTGCAGTTTCTCGACGCGGATACGGGGCTGCGTGATTCGCTTATTCGCGAGCAGCGCGAACGGATTGATCGTAAACACGAATCGGACATTTTCCCTGTTCTGCAAGTTAAGTCGTCCGAGCCTGCGTCAGAAGGCGGCGAGGGTCCTGGACAAGACCTAAAGAGCGACTGGCTCGAGAGCATGATGGACAAGCTCGAAATCGCGCTTCTCGGCGGGCTGCGTGAGGACTCCAGCGATCTTTTTAAGCAGCTCATAGCGCGGCCTGCGCCTGTGTATCCCGAGCTTGCGCGGCGCGCGCATATTCGGGGCGTCGTAAAGTTGCAGGTGAAAGTGAAGACGGATGGCACCGTTGAAGTGCAGAAAATTTTGGAAGGTGAGCCGGTGCTGGCGGACGCGGCGATGGACGCGGTGAAGAAGTGGCGGGCAAATCCGGCAACGATCAACGGCACACGGGTGGAGACGATTTCGACCGTGACGTTTGATTTCGAGTTGCCCTGAGCGCAAGCGCAGAGCGCCGGGCGGCATTGCGCGCGAGTTTTGTTGGCCGCGGGTTCGTGGATTGGTGGGGCAGTTCGCAACAACGAGCGGTTATGACACACGCTCGTGAGATGGACTCGAAGGGGAGAACGCAATGTTACGTCCTGGTTTGCGCTCGGCGGTGTTGTTCATCCTTGCAACGGCGTTGGGTTCGGCGGCGCCGGGTTTTGCGAAAAGCAAAGACTTCAATCAATCGTATCCGCTGCAGCCCGGCGGTTCCTTTGAGCTGCAGAACGTGAATGGCCCCATTCAAGTGGAGGGATGGGACCGCAACGTGATCGAGATTCATGCGGTAAAAATCGCGAAGGAAAAAGAATCGGACCTCGACCGCGTGACGATCGAAGTCGACGCCAAGCCAAATGATGTGTCGGTCGTCACGCGCTACCCGCAAAATGAGGGCGTTGAAGTGGCAGTCGAATACACGATTCGCGTTCCGCATGGGGCGCGTGTCGAGCATATCGGCACGGTGAATGGGACCGTGAAGATCGCAGGGGTTGAGTCGGTGGAAGAGTTGCGCACGGTAAATGGAAATATCGAGGTCTATGAAGGCGGCGGAAACGTGCATGCGCGTACGACGAACGGGAACGTGCACCTCGAGTTGTCGCGCGTGCTGGATGAAAAAGGCATGGCCGCGGAGACGACGAATGGTTCCGTGCTGCTGGCCGTCCTGCAGGATACGCAGGCGAATCTCGAAGCGCGTTCGCTGAATGGAAACTTTTATTCGGAGCTGCCGTTTTCGGAAGAAACCGCGGCACGACCGCGGGAGATGCGTGGAAAGTTTGGCAAGGGCGGAGCGCCGATCCGGTTGAACACTGTCAACGGCGGGATTCGCATCGTGATTTTACGGTCGACGGTTTAGAGCGAGGCGCGTCTAAGACAAGCAGGAGGACGGAGTCATGATGACGAAACGAACTTTGTTTTTGGGTGGCGGGGCCGCGTTGCTCGGGTTGGCGCTGATCGCTCTGCCGAGCCCTCCGGCAAATTCGCAGGAGCCGGATGCGGACGCGAAACTTGGGCAAGCGGCACAGAGAATCGCGGAGACGCAGGCACAGTTGGCGGAGCGGCTCGCGGCTGGACAGGAAAGAATGGCGGAGCGGCTTCAGGATCGCGTGATGCAAGCGTCCTTGAGAGCTGCAGTTCAGGAAGCACAGGAACAGCAGCGACGGATTGAAGTAAGGCCGGATGCCGACGACGAAAATACAATGGTGGTGCTTGGCGATGAGGGCGCAAGCTGGCTGGGCGTCGAATCGCAAGAAATAACTTCGGAGAAAGCGAAGGAACTGAAGCTTCCTGCCGAGCGCGGCGTTTTGCTGGAACGTATCGTGCCGGATGGCCCGGCCGCGAAAGCCGGATTGAAAGACAGCGACGTCATCACGGAGATTAACGGGCAGCGCGTTGAAGGCGAGGCACAGTTCCACCGCATGATTCGCGAAATACCGGCCGGGCGTACCGTGCAGTTCACGGTGTGGCGCGACGGACATGCGCAGTCGATGAGCGTGACACTGGGCAAGTCGGAAGAGCGCGGCAATATGTGGTTCAAAACGGCGCCGCGCGCTTTTTCTTTCCAGCTTCCGAATATTGAGATTCCGGAAATGGCCCCTGGGCCGGATATGGACTGGGGAGGCGACTTTAATGTCCTGGCGGGCGGACGGCCGCGTTTGGGAATTGATGCCGAGGATTTGAACGGGCAGTTTGGCGCATATTTTGGCGCACCTGACGGCGAAGGCGTGCTCGTGCGCGAAGTAAACTCCGGATCACCCGCGGAAAAGGCGGGCGTGAAGAGCGGCGATGTGATCACGTCGTTGAACGGCGAACGCGTGCGGTCGCTGGGCGACTTGCGCGAAAAGCTGGCGGGCAAGCGCGAAGAAAAAACTGCAAAGCTGGGCGTTTTGCGGAACAAGAGCGAAATCTCGATCACCGTTGAGTTGCCTCCGCCACCTTCAAAAACGGCGCGAGCGATTTCACGCCGGACCAATATCTAATGTTTTTTGGCCAACGTTGCAGACTCGTCGCAAGAAAAGGCCCGGACAATTCGTCCGGGCCTTTTCTCTTGACTTCATCGTTAGCTTTATGGCGTGAGTTCTTGCACGGCTCTTCGGCTAATGCAAAAGCGATTCACAGCTTGCGGTCGCCGCCGTATTTGCGCGCGAGGCGAAACGGCCGTCCGAGCGCATCCAAGAACCAGTGACGTTTATTTTCTGCGCCTTCGACCCAATCTTCCTCGGTGGGTGAAAGAGACAACCGTAACAAATACGCTGCGCCCGAGAAAACCCCGCCTCGCATGCGCATTCGAAACATTGCGCGTTCCAAGATGCCGGGCGGTGCGGAGCCCGCTGCCGGAAGCCATCGCCTGATCTGGTCCGCCAGCCTGCGCGCAGTTGGGTCCGACGCTACAAGCGCTGCAATCTTCTCGGGCAGCGGAGCGCCGAGAACTTCCGCCGCCAGCCGCAGCCCGACATGCAGCATGCGCTCACCGCAAACTTCACTCGCAGCGCGCTCGACGCGCGTCCAGTCAAGCTCTTGGTTGGAAACAAACGCTGCGACGTCGGCGATATAGCTCAACTGCTCCCAGAAGTGTTTCGCGCCGTGAATGCAAATCAGCACCAGCTCGTCTTCGGGTGGGAGTGCAGGAATTTCGTGGGTGTCGATGTTTACGAGTGCCTGCGTCTTAAAAAGTTCCTCTACGGGAAGCGCGCGCGGATGGTAGCGAAATGTCCGTTGAGTGTGAAACTCGACGAGAAGCTTTGAGTTCGACTGTCGAAAGACATATTCGCCAGGGATTTTCTTTGCTTGAATCGCAGTCAACGGCACGGATGGCTCATAGCCGAGCGCGATCATCAGCTCCGTTGACCGCAAAATATCCTTGTCGCGAACAATCAAATCGAGATCGCCATACTGCCGCAAACCCGGATCCCCATAACATCGTGCCGAGAGCACCGGTCCCTTAATGACCAATGCCTCGACACCTGCAGCGCCGAAGGAATCGAACAGCCGGATCATCTCCACCGCCAAATTCATCGTGAAGAGGGTGTGAGCGCGGCGCCACGAACGCAAACTCTCTTGATTTTCGAGCGGGATGCTGTTCTCGTCGTAGTTGGCGAGACGCGCCGCGGTGAGACCCAAGACGCCGTGGTCTTCCGCAAACGCAATCAAGGCTGTCCAATCGAGCGGCGCACGCAGGCGCTCGGCCAACCGCGCCGGATCAGGTTGCGGCTTCGCGCACTCCAGCAGCAGCGCCCACTCGGCATCGACGGAAGTGATCCCACTTAAAGATCTTTCCGACATTCCGACAGATGAACCTCCGTGGCTCGCGTGCACCCCGGTATGGTCGCTTGTGTTGGCCAACTCGGCGGGGAAGCTTCTCGGGATAGCATTCAGGGGCGTCGGAATACTGCCATTGCCCTCATTCTCGAAAAAAACGCCGCGCGTGCGCGAATCAGGCTGGCACCGCTGTCGCTATCGCGGGCGCGTTCTGAATCTGTACCAATCCGATTAGTGAGGATTTCTTGGATTTCAGATTGACGGATCTGATCCCGGTCCTGACAAAAGATTTCTCGCAGTCCTGAATCGAAGGTCCGCGCATATTCCCTTCCATGTAGGCCAAGCCCGGGCAGCGTGTGCAGCTCTTGAGATTGGAGCAACTCGAGCATCCAGTCAGATCGCGCATGCTGATGCTTCGGACTTCGTTCAACTGCGGGGAATGGCGCCAAATATCCAGAAACTTAGTCCGCCTCACATTCCCACTCGGCAAAGGAAACTGGACACATGGATAAACGTCGCCATAAGGAGACACGTAGCAGGCCGTATGGCCCGCGCTGCAAGGCGTAGAGTCCAGCACATCGTCATCTGGCCCACTGGGAGGCGCACAAGATTCGCCGACGTTTTCTATCATGCCTTCTTCACGGAACACTCGCTCCAATGCGGCCTGGTCTATATTCAGGTCTAAAAGAGACCTATCGCCATCCATCGTTGGCGTAATCGTGGGGTCTATCGTCACCTGCACGCCGAGTTCAGCGCCCAAAGCCTTCACGCCGGGATAATCCTGGATGTTTTGCACCATCAAGACGTTCGCAATCGTGACGCGCAAGCCTTTCGACCGTAGGAACCGAATCGCATTGATCGACCGCTTCAACGAGCCCGGCATTTTTGTAATCGCGTCATGCACTTCGGGCCGGTGCGAGTAGATGCTGATCTGAATGGATTCCACCGCCAGATCCCGAATTCGCTCCGCCTCTTTTTCGCGAATCAAAACGGCGTTCGTTTTCAATTTGACGCAGAAGGCGCGCATGCGGGCGTACTCCAGAATCTCAAAGAAATCCCTGCGCATCAGGATTTCCCCGCCGCTCAGCGTGAGAAAGAAAACCCCGGCCTCGGCAAGCTGATCCAGAACATTCTTGACTTCGGAGGTCGTCATCTCGCCATGATCTTCATGATCGAGATAGCAATGGATGCACCGCTCGTTGCACCGATAGGTCAGGTCCATTTGAACACTGAGCGGAATTCCCAGCTTGAACGCCTTGGCGCTCATTTCTTCTACTAAGTGGCTCATCCGGCGGCCTGCGCGAAACTTCGCGGCGGAGTGATCGGCTCGTCGGACACAAGCAGGACGCCGCGGCCAGCTAGTTCCTTCACCACGGATTCCGCATCTTTCAATGCCACTTCCAGCTCGACGTCAAACTCCGAGCAAACGCGCTCTGCGACAATTTCTTCGAGAGGCGTTGTGCCGTCCGCCGCGTTGAAGAGGACCGAAGCGACTTCGTTTAGCGTGAACACAGTGGAATCGGGCGCCACCATAATCATCATTTCGTCGCCCAGCATGCGAGCCGCGATCTTGGAAGACCGCCCCACATAGCATTTTTCGCTCATGCGATCATCTCCCACACACTGGCATCGGGCGTAAACGTAAGCCGCCGGACCGGCACACGGCCAACAAAATCGCAGGCCGCCTCAAAAACGCATCGCACCATCTCGGAATCGCGCGCGAAAAAGAGAACATTTTCGAGCAGTGCGCGGCCTGCCTCGGCCGCGCCCACCGGCTCAATCTTATTCTCGGTCCCCTTGGCGAGCAGGTAGACCCCGGCGAGCGGCGCGCGCATGTTTTTCCCAAGTCGTCCCAAATCGCCAGCGAACGGCGTACCATAAGCATAATAACCGTCTTCTCGCCGGCTTACGTAGGAGATCTCGTCGGTCAGCAGGGTAACGTCGGACGGGGCCAGCCTCGCCATCGTGGTCTTCCCTGCGCCCGAGACGCCGGCAAACAGAAATGCCCGGCCGTTCCGCACCATGCTCGAGGCATGCACCAGGAAGCCCCCTTGCTCCGCAAGCAAAAGCGTATGGACGATACGCAGCAGGGAGTTGAGGGAATATGGATTGGCAGTCTGTCGAATAGTTCCCCGCGCCGTGCGCAGATTCCAGTGGGCCTGGAAATCTCCCCGGTCCATTGACCATCGCGCGCCATCCCGCTCAACCCGTAGGTCCCCGTTCCCATACATAGTGTCGGAATTCGCCAACACCACATCAAACTCAATCCGCGCGCTCTTGCCAGAACTCACGAAGCCGTCATAGCGCTCTTTGAGCATTTCCATAAACGCCGGATCGTCGGTGGACAATCGGATCGGAAATCCTCCTATCTCGATCACCACATCCGTATCCGCAGTAATCACGCCCGCCACACGGTTCCTTTGGAAAACAACCCGCTCCACAACTCATTCGTGCGCAGAAAGAGATATGTCGCCCGCTCGGAGCGGCGTAACACTACGCTAAGAGCCTGCTCCGCCCAATTGGAGACCGGACGCAAACTCAAGTGCCGATGCTTCCGCTCGATGTAAGCAACCCGGCCGAGCAACTCGCCCGGGAGAATGGGCGCGTCGTCCCGCAGCAAACGGTCGCCTCGCGTAACCAGCCAGGGATTGCTCGAGTCCATCGACGTCC
Organism: Candidatus Acidiferrum sp.; assembly: GCA_036495665.1. Taxonomy (GTDB): domain Bacteria; phylum Acidobacteriota; class Terriglobia; order Acidiferrales; family UBA7541; genus Acidiferrum. The sequence goes on from DASXMM010000066.1 coordinate 9,155, forward strand.
GAACGATCCGATGGACAACCAGCACGTGCTCTGACGCGTACACCACGATGTCTCCGAGAGAAACTTCCTTTGGATCGACTGGCTGGATGGTCAGCACGTCGCCTGGCTGGATGGCAGGCACCATGCTCGTACCCACGGCGGGCAACCGAACGCCCCCGTACATACGAACTGACTCGGCTAAAAGCGGATACGCGTCCCTGCTCGATTCGTGACTCAAACCTTTCATCGCACACTACCCTGGGGGCTAGGAGTCCTTTGCTGGCAGATCGCCGGCGCTATCCTGGGGACCGCAACAGACAAGCACGAACTTCCGAATGTTCCAACCTCTTCCGAAGCCACATCATATCTGTATACATTCGCCGCATCCACGAAATCGGTTCTCCAAAAGAACTCTAAGAAGTCTTGCGATTCCCCCGGCAAGGCTGCTGCGTTGTGTGTACCTTGCCGCAGGCAAGCGCCGAGACTTCGAACACCCGCTCCGATCGAAAAGCGGGCGTCTTATAGGGCTTCTTCCCACCAGCTTCGCTCAGCTTGCCCGATGAATCTTTCGTTGTCTTTTCCGTCATTTAGCGTTGTCCCCGGTTTTCGTCATCGCAATCCAGACTGCGTCAATTTGACCGCGCATCCGACCGCCGCAGTGGTGTTGCAACTCGGCAAGCCCGGTCCGATTCCGGTCGAATTGGCAGTCAGAGAGAAGTAGATGCTTGAGGCTTGCGCAGACGTAGAGATATTGTCCACGACGATGCCGCTCGAACTGCCAGCGGCGTGCGTCGGCAAAGTCGCTGTGTTACCTACGTTTGCGGGCGGCCACGAGGGCTCACCCACGACATTGATCGATACTAGGCAGCCAATATTAGTAGTTGTGCATGCCCCAACTACGGGGCCGACAGCGCTTGCGCTGCCGCCGAAACTAAAGAAAATCCAATCCTGTTCGACCCCGGCCCCTCCGCCGTTGGGATTGTCGAACTCCGTTACGGGAGAGCACGCTATGTCGTCTGCGGTTGCCAAAGCCGTGAGGGGCGTGCCTACGCTGGTCAAGACGGCTGTGGCAGGGTTGAAGCTGAGTTGATAAATGGCGGGTCTATTGGTGTTGGCAGGATCCTTTCCGCATACGTACATGTGTCCCGCTATGTTCGGTATAGAACTGTTGTAGTAAGCATTGTCAAATGTACCTGAATATATATTGCCGTCAGCGGGCGTGCCGGCCGCCGCTCCTCCGATAGAGAATGATACTACCGAGGTGGTAAGGTCCGTGGTCGCCTGCAAGATGGTCCCATTATTGGTGGTATCCCTGCCATTGACCGCATATACCATTTCAGTGCTTCCGTCTACAATCGGCGTATCCACGATCGCCCCGGCGGTTCCCACTTGCAGGTGGGTTGCATCAAGGCACGGGGCAGGGGAGCAAGTGCCTACTACACTTCCCACATCCCGGATGAAACTCAGGCGTCCCCCACTGTCGGCAACGTATATGTTCCCGGAGACGCTATCGTAAACCGGGCTGGTCATTATGTCTATCCCGTGAACCTGAATCGGCCATACGGTGCTAACCTCGGCAAGCACCGAGTTGTCGCCAAATACGCCGGTGAACTTATGCACGCGGCCGCTGTTATCGCCCACATAGAGCGTATCGTTGGCGTAATCGTAAAACGGTGAAGAACGCGTATCGTTGAACCCGCCGGCGAAAGTGAGACTGCTGATGCAGGAATTTCCCGCCGTGCAATCCGCCGACCACACATCGCCCGGAGTCACGGTGATATCCGGCGCAACAGGATAGCCCGCGCCCGTTCCTTCCCCAGCCTTCCACTGCAGGACGCGGAGAGTCGCACCAACAGTTCCGGAAGCTTCCACGAACGCGATCTTCGTGCCATCTTGCGAAAGAACGACGGAAGTCGAGGCCGTGCCGGTCCCCGTGTAATAAGACCAATAAACCGATGGGCCACTCTCGCCACACAAGCCGGCCGGCGTGGGCGGCTGCTGCGAGGAATAAAGATTGTTAAACGCCACGACATTGGCGCTGCCCGCGCCACCTGCGAGCCTGGCGGCAGCCCACGCGAAATTCCTCATCACCTTCGTAACCCTAACGAGATTTCCTTCTGCTCCATCGGCCAGCGCCGTAACCGTCACCACGCCGCTCGTCCCAGTCGACGTCGCCGTGACCCCAACACCGATACCGTTCCGTGCGATAGCCGCCGCGAGGTTCGCTGCATCGGAATCAATACCGCCTCCGACTTCAAAGAACAACCCTGTGTTGACTATAGCGCTGGCTGAGAGGACTAGTGTGGCTTCTGGAGTGGTTATCGTAACCGTCTGACCAGCGATGGGTTCCCCTGTGAAGGTGCCCGTCTGAGCTGCCGCCGCCGTGGGTGCCACTCCCGCAATACCCTCCTGATTGAAGACCACAAAATCGTTCGTGCAGCTCGGAGCAGCAGTTACATCGAAGGTGAACTTGGCGGGAAATTGTCCGACGCCACTGCTGCCACCCGCGAGCAAGGGGTGGCCCCAGTCCACGCGGGGTTCCGTATTTGGAGGTGCGGGAAGTCTTCTTGAGCGATCGCCCAACAACGCCGCCGCATTTCGCCGCATCGACTGTTGAACGTAGCGCGGCTCCGCTTGCAGCCTCCACGCGTGGGCCCTCGAGGAGGGGGCGGAATAGACCATGTGCGCGCTGCTCCAATCGCGCGTCACGGAGCTGCGGACATGGTCCTGTGCTTGCGTTCTCGTGCTGCGCGGAGCCAGGTAAATCGCCAGCGCTAGAATACAAACGGGAACCAAAACCGGTCGAATCAACCACGCGCCATTCCGTTTCAAGCCCATGTCGCTCTTACCTGCCTCCCGTCTTTTGGTTCAGTCAATTGCACTGATGCCTCAGACGTAAGAGATTTCCGGAATCCATCTAAAACGTTGATGCTTCTTTTTCCGAATCGCAAATGCTCATTCCCGGAGAATCCGAAATGCATATTCCCTCCGAGGCGCTTCCGAGTGAATCAAATCGGTTTTCGTCGGAAAATTTCGCAGCTCAACAGAACGCAAGGCCGGTTCGCGCTGACATGCAACCGCTTATCTTGAGGAAGCTGTTTCATGTTGAGCATCACTCCCATAGGAATGACCCAGACGAAAGACCCCGCTGAAAAGCTAACACGGTTTTGCTCGAATGTGAACATCATCCTGCATATCGCATTATCGCCAATTTCGCTTCATCGGGCGGGCCGCGCCGATTCCTGACCGAGGGCGCGTGAAAATATTCGGACGCGATTCGGCGCCATCGGCAAACTACACCAATGCCTCTGCTCCTTTGCTCTCCGTCGCAAAAAAACACTTCCCTTCTCAGCTGGAACTTTCAGCTAGGTGGCTACATTCTACGGGGCAATCAAGCACTTCGTCACGCAAATTAAAAGTCTTCCGGTTCGGCTGCGTTTATTCATCCTCGCGAGCCGATTGTCTTCGCGTAGGAGACAAGTTATAAGTTCTCTCGTGCCCGAAGCCGCGATTAGCGTTTCAACTCTCGAGAAGTCGTTTCCTCCG
>DASXMM010000067.1:0-2277 GCA_036495665.1 Candidatus Acidiferrum sp.
AGTAGCTCAGCCATGCGGCCCTCGCGTCACTTTAACTTCGTGCGTTCAATAGACACCGCGCCGCGAAGTTTTGTGCCGTGTCGAAAAGCATGTTTGTGGAGGTGTTCCGTGAGAATGTTTCGTGAGGTCGGCGAAAATCGAGTTACGCTTCCCTGCCCGCCACCTTCGCCAATTCCTTTTCGCGCTCGCGTGCCAGCATAACGACAAGCCGCGCGGTCTCTTCGACATCCATCGCTGTGTTATCCACCAGCACCGCATCCGCCGCGCGCACCAGCGGCGACACTTTTCGTTCACGGTCCCTCTTGTCGCGCTGGCGCACTTCTTCGAGCACTTCCTCGAGCGTCAATCGATCGCCCTTCTCCTGATGCTCTTTCCAACGCCGCTCCGCGCGCACTTCCGCCGACGCGTCGAGAAAAATTTTCAATTCCGCGCGAGGAAAAACAACGGTACCAATGTCGCGCCCTTCCATCACCACGCCGCCGCCCGCTCCCGCTCGCTGTTGCTCCGCAACAAGAACGTGGCGCACTTCCGCAATCGTGGCCAATTGCGAGGCGGCTCGCGCGACTTCCTCCGTACGAATTTCGTGAGTGACCTCGGCGCCGTCGAGAAACACCCGGTTCTTGAATCCCGCCGCTTCCTGTTCCGGCGTCGGCGGCTTCAATTCGATATGCGTGTTGCGCGCAAGCTCTTGAAGCGCGGCAGCATCGTCGAGCGCGACGCCGCTGCGCAACGCCTTAAGCGCCAGCGCGCGATACATCGCTCCACTGTCTAAATACAAATAGCCGAGTATTTGCGCGACGCGACGCGCAAGGCTGCTCTTTCCCGAACCCGCCGGCCCGTCAATGGCAATCGTAAGTTTTGGCATTTAGGTAGCACAGCCACTCATGGCTGTGCGCATCTGTTCGAACACTGTAACAAAAAACCGCACAGGCAAGAGTGCCTGTGCTGCTCAAAACCCCATAATGTTATAGCCGCAATCCACGTAAATCGTTTCGCCCGTAATTCCCGACCCCGCGTCCGAAAGCAAAAATGCCGCCGTCGATCCGACTTCGCCCGCATCCACGTTCCGTCTCAGAGGCGCTCGCTCCACCAGCGTCTTCTGCATGTCGTTAAAGTTGGCGATCGCGCGCGCTGCCAGTGACTTAATCGGTCCGGCGGAAATAGCGTTCACGCGAATCGCGCGCGGCCCGAGATCGTGCGCCAGGTAACGCACGGTCGACTCCAGCGCCGCCTTCGCCACGCCCATCACGTTGTAATTCGGCACGACTTTTTCCGCGCCGTAGTACGTCAACGTCACGATCCCGCCGCCGGCAGTCATCAGCGGAGCGGCGCCGCGCGACAACGCGATCAGCGAGTAGACGCTGATGTCATGCGCGATGCGAAAACCCTCTCGCGAAGTCTCGAGGAAGGGCTGCTTCAATTCCGCAGGCGGAGCGAATCCGATGCTGTGCACCAGCCCGTGCAGCACTCCGTACTTCGCCTTGAGCTGCTCAAACGTCTGCGCGATTTCTTCGTCTTTCGACACGTCGCACATAAACCCTTCGGCTCCGGGCAACTCCGCGATCAAATCCTTCGCTTCGAGCCCGAGCCGTTCGTTCAAATAACTGATCGCCAGTTGCCAGCCAGCCGCCTGCAACTTCTGCGAAATCGCCCACGCAATACTCCGCTTATTCGCCAACCCAAAAATCGCCGCCGTCTTCTGCCCCTCGCTCATATTCCTCTCTTCTCTGTGGACCTCTGTGAAAACTCCGTGCTCTCTGTGTAATGTTTTCTCTTAAAGGTTTTCTCTTAGGGTTTTTCTTCCAACTTCAAATCCGGTGAAATGCCTTCTCAATCTCCTTGACTGAATACCGCAAAACAACGGGCCGTCCATGCGGACAACTCATCGGACAATCCGTTTTAGCCAGAGCAGCAAGCAACCACTCCATCTTCGTCTGATCCAAAGGCATGTTCACTTTGATCGCCGCATGACAAGCCGTCGAAGCCGCAATCTTTGCCTGTAAGGTATCAATCGAAATTGCCGCATTCTCCCGCTCGATCCCATCGAGTATTTCCGTGAGAAGTTTTTCCGCGTCCGGTCCGGCAACACCTGCCGGCACAGCCTGAATCGCTACGCTCCGCGGCCCCATTGGCTCCACTTCAAACCCGTTCTCCGCCAGCTCCGCCGCAATCTTTTCGTAAATCACAATCTGCCGCGGCGAAAGCTCGATCACCATCGGCATCAGCATGCGCTGCGCTTCCACTTTTCCCGCTCGCCGCGCCTCAAGGTGCTGCTCG
>DASXMM010000068.1:0-19402 GCA_036495665.1 Candidatus Acidiferrum sp.
GTGATCAAAGGATGAGTCTCGCGGTGGCCCAGATAGCCCGGAGGCGAGCCGATCAGCTTTGCAATCTCATGAGAATGCTGGAATTCCGCGCAATCAACCTTGATAACCGCGCGCGCGTCGCCAAACAGAATCTCCGCAGCCGCTTCCACGATTCGTGTCTTGCCCGAGCCTGTCGGGCCCAGAAACAAGAGGTTTCCAACCGGCCGACCCGGCGAGTTCAATCCGGCACAGAAAACCTGGTATAGGTCCACCAGGGCCTGTACGCCCTCTGCCTGGCCGACGATCTTGGCGCGAAGCGCGCCTTCAAAGTCCCGGCTATCGGTGCTGCGAATCGTAGGATCCAGTTGCTGTCTGGCGGCGGCTTTCATGGCATCGTTCCCTTCCGCGTTCACTTGCCAAGGCGCGACGTGCGTCTCAGCCATGCGCTTGATATGAATAGAGCATGACACCTGCCAATCCGGGGCCAACTTGGGGTCAGTCGCAAACTGGTACAAACTCAATGAGATACAAGTGTTGCAATTGTGGAAACTGTCTCAGGCGTTGAGAAAGTGTTTCAACCGCGCTCAAAGTGAGAGGATGAAACAGTTTGTGTCAGGTTATGCCTGGGCTAAAGCGACAAAAAGGGGCGCAGCCTTTTGCGGCGCGCCCCCTTCGATTCTACAAATTACTGATTCTTTCAACGTTCTGACTTTTTGCGTCCTTGCGGAGCGGCTGCCGGTGCCGCGGACGGCTGTGCCGCACGCAGCTTTCGCTCGCTAACAACGATTTCCGCAGGTGGGTCGGCGGTCTTGCCATCGCGCGCGTCCGCAGCGGCTGCAAGTTGGCCGACTTCGGGTGTCGCCGGGGTCACCAAAGCGCCTTCGCCTTCGCGGGCGAACGTCAATTCCTTATGAACGCGGTCCCAATCGATGCGGACGAGGTCCCCAAGGTGAACCTGCTCGGTAGCCAGCAGATTCGCCAGCGGATACACGACATAACGCTCAATGGCGCGTTTCAGATGGCGTGCGCCGTAGCGCTGATCTGTTCCTTCCTGCAACAGAAAATCGCGGCCGTCAGGCGTGACGCGGAAGAGAAACTGGCCTTTTGCTGTCTCGAGAACTCTCTGCTGGACTTGGCCGAGTTCAATCTCAAGTACTTCTTCAAGTTGTTCGCGTTTGAGCGGGTGGAAGACGACGACTTTGTCGAGGCGGTTCATGAATTCGGGCGAGAACTTGCGCCTCGCCGCTTCCATGGCGGTGCGCTCGACTTTTTCGTCCAGCCCCGTGGTTGGCTTGTCGGTGGGTTGAATGAAACCCATGCCGCCGTTCATCAACTCGGTGATTTCACCGCCGCCGAGATTCGATGTCAGAAAAATGACAGTCTGTGACAGGTCGACGCGGCGGTTGTCACCGAGGGTTAGGGTCGCCTTATCCAACATGCCCAGGAGCAGTTGCCAGAGGGCGTCGGAGGCTTTCTCGATCTCGTCGAAAAGCAAAAAGCTGAGCTTCAGCTTGTCGGTGTGGCTTTTGGCCAGTTCTTCTTGCGTGATAAGAGGATGCGTTTCGCGGTGTCCCAGATAGCCCGGAGGGGAGCCGATCAATTTGGCAATTTCGTGAGAGTGCTGAAATTCAGCGCAATCCACCTTGATGATCGCCCGGGGATCGCCGAAGAGAATTTCGGCCGCGGCTTCGACGATGCGGGTCTTACCGGAGCCGGTGGGACCCAAGAGCAGCAGGTTGCCTACTGGCCGGCCGGGCGAGTTCAGCCCGGCGCAAAAAACCTGATACAGGTCCACGAGCGCCTGCACGCCTTCGGCTTGACCGACGATTTTCGCGCGCAACGCGGTATGGAATTCGATGGTCGTGTTGCTGCGCAGATTTGGATCCAGTGGCAGTGGTTGGGAGCTCATGGTCTCCTCCTAGCGGCCTTGCATCCGCAAGGTCGCATTGCTGAAACGTCCGCGCTTCCGGCCAAACTGATGCAGTTTTACCTGAAGTGTGGATTGCAAAAGCCGAAGCTGCACTAACAGCTCTCGCGCCACCGTGGGCGTTTCAGAAATCCGGAGAAGCGGCGGAAAGAGGTCCGCCAGTTCGAGGTTGATAGCTCGCAGGCTGGAGACGAGCTTCTGGATCACGGGCGAATTGCTATCCGCAAGATCCACTCGATCGTTCATCTGTTCACGCAGAGCACGCCAATTCAGCTCCACGAAGGGATGTTTTCTGGAAACTTCGCGAACCACTTCGTCGGTGATCCGCGCGCGCTCCCCGAGCCGCGCAAGATGCAACTGCCGCACTTTTCCGCCGCGGCGCACATTGTGCACCAGGTAGAACGAATTCCCTTTCCGGCGGACAAAAGCCATGACATCACCCCTGATCGTTTACAATGCCCGTAGTGTACTTGCGTTCCACTACGAACGTCAATGAACGATTCGTACCACGACGACTAGAGCGAACGATTACTTCGCCTGGAAGATGCGTACAAGCTAACGGTTTTGCTTCTAAATTTCTCATCACTTTTTTCGCTCTTTTTCATCAATTCCATTCATCGTTGTCGTTCTCTTTAATTCTACGTTCTCTTACTACGATTAGATGCGTCAGATGCGCCGCGCGTGCATTTGTTTGTCACCCTACCCAATCGCGGGTGGTAAAAATACTTACTCGTCTACATTCCTTAAAAACTCTCACTCCATTAAACACCGTAGGTCGGATAATTTCTCTTGTTGCGCCTCCGTGATGCTCTTAGGATGTCTGGCGCACGTTCAAAAAAGGCTTGTGCAAAACACAGGCAGCTCCGTTGTATATGATGTTCTGAGCGGGTCGGAAGTATCGTTGCAGGGAGCGGCTTTCGTGTCCTTCGATCCCGTCTACAAGGTGGTGAAACAAATTCCGCGCGGTCGGGTTCTAACCTATGGAGCCCTCGCTAAAGCCTTGCGTTTACCCGGCGGCGCGCGGACAGCCGGTCGAGCCATGGGAGCGACGCCGCAGGGTAAGGGCATCCCCTGGCATCGCGTCCTCGGCGCCAACGGCAAAATCCTGATTCGCGAGCCTTACGCGTCGCTTCAGAAGAAGCTGCTCGAATCCGAAGGCGTTCCGGTCGTCGAATCCCGCATCGACGTCAAGAAACACCTTTGGACGCCACCGCGAAAGAAGCCGTCTGCGCTTAAGAAGCCACTCCGTGCCAAAGGTAAAAAGAAAAGCCAAAGGTAGAAAGAAAATAGGAACCCGCCGGTCTGATTTATGATCTAACTGGATGACCCTAAAGCCGTGCTCTTCACAGGAGGAATCACTCCATGCGCTCTTACCTCCGTCGCTCTGCATTCTGCGTGGTGTTTGCCGCTGCGAATGTCATTCTCTCTTGCTCCCTTGCCGCGCAACAGGTGCCGAAGGAACTGCAGGCTCCGGCGGGCGAGCAGCTTTTGGTTCAGGTGCACGCTAAAGGCGACCAGGTCTACGTGTGCCAGGAAGGCGCGACGCAATTCGCGTGGAACTTGAGAGCGCCCGAAGCACAGCTCTTCGACAAGGATGGCAAGCCGTTTGGCAGGCATTTCGCGGGGCCGTCGTGGGAGGCCAAGGATGGCAGCCGGGTCACCGGCAAAGCCGTCGCCAATGTGCCTTCGCCCGACGCTGATTCGATACCCTGGCTGCTCGTCAGCATCGTAAGCCACGAAGGTAGCGGCGTCCTCTCCCAAGCGACGAGCATTCAGCGGATCAATACCAAAGGCGGGAAAGCGCCGGCCACCGGATGTGACAATGCGCACGCCGGGCGGGAAATTCGCGTGCCCTACTCTGCCGACTACCTCTTTTACACGCCAAAGTAGCCTCCGGTCTGAATTCAATATTGAGGAGAAAGCGAGCAGCTGCGCTATTCTAAGGGGCGCTTTTGCGTAGAACGTGTGTGTAGAGCAAGATAGCAGTCAAACTCAATGGGAACTCCCATCATTCAGGTCGAAAATCTGGTTAAGAGCTACGCGGACGTGCAGGCCGTTCGCGGCGTTAGCTTCAGCGTCGATGAAGGTGAAGTGTTTGGTTTGCTCGGTCCCAACGGGGCGGGAAAAACTTCTACGGTGGAAATTCTTGAAGGGCTTCGCGATCTGGATGGCGGGCGCGTCTCGGTGTGCGGCCTCGATCCACAACGCGATTCGCAGGCGTTGAAGCACGAAATCGGAGCGGCACTGCAGTCTACGTCCCTGCCCGACAAGCTGCGCGTGATGGAGGCGCTGCGTCTCTTCGCCAGCTTCTATAAGCGGCGGCGAAACCCGGAAGAATTGCTCAAACGCTTTGGGCTCGAAGAAAAGCGCAATACCTTTTACAGCCAGCTTTCTGGCGGGCAAAAGCAGCGGCTCGCGCTGGCCATGGCTCTCGTGAACGATCCCAAGGTGCTCTTTTTCGATGAGCCTACCGCGGGGCTGGATCCGCAGGTGCGGCGCGAGATTTACGACATTATCGAAGAGCTGAAGCGCGAGAAGAAAACGATCGTGATGACCACGCACTATATCGAAGAAGCCGAGCGGCTCTGCGATCGCGTGGCTATCGTGGACCACGGCAAAGTTGTTGCGCTCGGGACACCACGCGAGTTGAAGACGCGTTCCGGCGGAACGACGCGCATCGAGGTTCGCCTCGCGAAGCCCGAACTTGACGGGGCGCTGAAGAAACTGGAAGGCGTCGCCGACGCTCGAGAACTCGATGGCGTCCACGTCCTTCATTCCAATCGGCCGCCACAAACGATCGTCTCGCTCGTCAAACATCTCGAAGCGGAAGGCAACGAACTCGTCAGCCTGGAAATTGCGTCTCCCTCACTCGAAGACGTCTTTATTGAAATGACCGGCAGGAGGTTGCGCGATTGAGAAACTTTGCCACCCTGACGCGCGCGCGCATTCAACTCACGCTGCGCAATAGAATGTTCCTATTCTTCAGCGTGATCATGCCGTTTGCTTTTTTCTTTCTCTTCGCAGGTATCTTCGCGCGGGGGAATCCCCGAGGTGTCAGATTCTTCCTGGGTCCGGTTCTCGCGCTGACCGTGATGGGCAGCTTCTGGGGACTTAGCGCGGCTCTAGTCACGTTTCGCGAGCAAGGCATCCTTCGGCGCTTCCACGTAACTCCCGTTACGGCGAGCGACATGCTGGCTTCGAGCATAGTAGCCAGTTACGTTTTGATGTGGCCCACCATCCTGATCCAAGTCTTGTTTGCGCGGTTTACTTTTCACGTGACCCATTTCGGTGACCTGCTCGCAGCTTTCATTTTGATTAGCATCGGTACAGTTTCTTTCGGGTCATTGGGCCTCGTCGTTGCCAGTGTTACCAACACCATGCAGGAAACCCAAGTTATCAACCAGCTTCTCTGGCTTCCTTTGATTTTTCTCTCTGGCGCCACCTTTCCGCTGGCTTTTCTGCCAAGCGCCGTCCAAAAAATTTCATTATTCCTTCCAGCAACCTATCTCGTTCAGGGCATGCAGCGCGCCATATACAATTCCGTGCCCATTTGGCAGCTCGGTGTTGAAGTCACTTCTCTTGCCTTCTGGGGCATACTCACGTTTTTTCTATCCGCGCAACTCTTTCGCTGGGAGCCTGAAGTCAAGGTTCCGCGAAAAGCGAAACTCCTCGTTGCCGCTACGGCCATCCCCTTCCTGCTCCTCGGCTTCTTTGAAAACAGGTACGGCCATATCCCGGAGCGAGCACAGACGGCTTTGGATTCCCTGAGCGCTCCCGCGAAGTCGGCCCCTCCAGCTGACTCTCCGAAAGAGCTTGATTCTCCGAAATGACCGAAGGCCTTTCGGCGTGAATCGATACGCGCCAATTTGGATTTTGTGCCGACTGCGTTTTACCCACACTTGATTGACGCTTTCAGTGGTGTACCGTATTCTGCAAATTGAGGCGACTCCGCGACTAGCGCCATACAAGGACACCATCATGCCCATCCAAAAGACCGAGAAAATCTGGCACAACGGAAAGTGGATCAACTGGGACGACGCAACACTGCACGTCCTTTCGCACGTAGTGAGCTACGGCTCCGCTGTTTTCGAGGGCATTCGCTGCTACGAAACGAAGCGGGGGCCCGCGATTTTCCGGCTTCGCGAGCACATGCAGCGGCTGATTAACTCCGCGAAGATTTACAGGATGGAGTTGCCCTTTTCTCTGGACGATTTTTCCAATACGGCGACCGAACTGGTTCGCCTTAATAAAATGAATTCGTGCTACGTCAAGCCCATCGTGCTGCGCGGGTATGGCGAGGTGGGTGTTAATCCGCTGAGTTCGCCGATTGACGTTTATATGGCTTGCTGGCATTGGGGCGCGTATCTGGGTCCAGATGCGCTAACCAAGGGCGTTGAGGTTGGGGTCAGTTCGTGGGCGCGGATTGCGCCGAACACGCTGCCGGCCATGTCGAAAGCCGCGGCGAACTATATGAACTCGCAGCTCATTCGCATGGAAGCTTCCTTCAACGGCTACGCGGAAGGCATTGCGCTCGATTCGGGCGGGCATGTGAGCGAAGGCTCGGGCATGAACGTTTTTCTCGTGCACGACGGCACGTTGTATACGCCGCCGCTGGCTACCAGCATTTTGCCCGGCATCACGCGCAGTACGGTCGTGGCGCTCGCGGAGGATTTGGGCATTCCCGTGAAGGAACAGGTCATCCCGCGCGAAATGCTTTACATCGTTGATGAAGTTTTCTTCTGCGGCACGGCTGTCGAAATCACGCCGATCCGCTCGGTCGACAAGATTCAGGTCGGCAAAGGCGTTGCCGGACCCATCACACGCAAACTCCAGGAAGAATTTTTTGCGTTGACGAGCGGCAGCAAGCCCGATCGCCACAATTGGCTTACTCCTGTTAACGCTCCGGTAGCCGCAGTCTCGCGGTAAGACTGGCGTTTGTCTTTGCGTTCCAGATAGAATCCTTCCCGGTCGCAGCGAACACGGCTCGTTCCCCGGCCGGGAGGCTCCTTGATGTACAACTTTCCGCAGAAGCTTACGGCTGAGTTCATCGGCACGTTTGCTCTGGTGTTTTTCGGCGAAGGCGCTGCGTGCGTGGATTGGTTTCCCCATGCGTCGAACGCGCTTGGACTTCTCGGTATCGCACTGGCTCACGGACTTGCGATTGCGATTATGGTTTGCGCGCTGGGGCACATCTCGGGCGGGCACTTCAATCCTGCGATCACCATCGGATTTTGGGTCACCAAGCGGCTGAACACGCTGGACACCATTGCGTATTGGGTCGCGCAGATCGCCGGTGCGTGTGCCGCGGCGTTTCTGCTCAAAGCGGTGATTCCCGAAGACACGTGGCACGCTGTTGCGCTTGGAACGCCGATGTTCGCGCACGATTTTACGCGGCTGAACGGCATGATCCTGGAAGGCATCACGACTTTCTTTCTGGTGCTGACCGTTTTTGCCACCGCCGTCGATGAACGATCTTCGGCGTTCCGGCCCGTCGCCGGCTTCGCCATTGGCACCAGCATTGTGCTGGGGATTATGATCGCCGGACCATTCACCGGCGGCGCGCTGAATCCTGCTCGCGCGTTTGGCCCCGCACTAGCCTCGACGCACTGGCAGAATCAGGGCATTTACTGGGTCGGCCCGCTTGCTGGCGGATTCCTGGCGGGATTTCTCTACGATTCGCTATTTCTCAAAAAATCGGACGTTTAACCCGGCAATCCGGGAAAATTGTGTCGCCACGCTTGCAAAACGGAGAGCGGACTCCGACTGCAGAACTGTACTTTGGTGCAGGTGACTACCGCGCAACCGGCCAGCGCACCTTCCTTGCCCGCCCGCGTTTCGGGTGTTAACTTCGCAGATTAGTCGTACTCTCGCGGAGCTCACACGACATGGCAATCAGCATTGACGATCTTCTCCGGCGCGCCGTCGAAAACAAGGCCTCCGACCTGCACCTGAAAGTCGGGAACCATCCGTACCTGCGCGTCGATGGGGTGCTCAATCCCGTCACCGATGTTCCCCGTATCACGCCGGAAGAGATGCTGTCCATGGCGTTCAGCATGATGACGAACCGGCAGAAGCAAAAGTTTAAGGAAACCGCCGAGCTTGACATGGCGTACGGTGTCGCCGGCCTGGGTCGTTTCCGCGTCAACGTTTTCCAGCAGCGCGGCAACGTTGGAATGGTTCTGCGCGTTATCCCGACAAAAATCCGCACGATTGAAGAATTGAACCTTCCGAACGTCATCGGAAAGATTTGCGAAGAGCAGCGGGGTCTGGTGCTCGTCACGGGAACCACCGGGTCCGGTAAATCGACCACGCTTGCTGCGATGATAGACCGGATTAACGCGAACCGAGCGGATCACTTGATCACGATTGAGGATCCGATCGAGTTTTTGCACCGTGACAAGCGCAGCTTCATTAACCAGCGCGAAGTGGAAGTGGACACCGCGAACTTTTCAACTGCGTTGCGCGCTGCATTGCGTCAGGATCCCGACGTGATTCTGGTCGGCGAAATGCGCGACCTTGAAACCATTTCTACGGCCTTGCTCGCCGCGGAAACCGGCCACATGGTTTTCTCGACGTTGCACACTCTCGACGCCACGGAAACGATTCAGCGTATTATTGCGGTCTTTCCTCCGCCGGAGCAGAAGCAGATTCGTCTGCAGCTAGCAGCCACGCTCAAAGCCATCGTTTCGCAGCGCCTCGTCCGCCGCGCCGACGACAAAGGCCGCGTCCCTGCTGTCGAAGTGATGATCGCCACCGCGTACATCCGCGATTGCATCATCAACGCCGACAAAACGCGCCTGATTCACGACGCCATCGCCGCAGGCACCAGCCAATACGGCATGCAGACGTTCGACCAGTCGCTGTTCGAGCTCTACACCAAGCAGCTCATCACGCTCGAAGAAGCGCTGCTCCGTTCGACGAACCCGGACGAATTCCAGCTGCGCATTCAGGGTATCCGCTCCGCCGCCGACTCCGCCCGCGAGGAAATGGAGCGGCAAATGGCCGACTTCGAGCGCTTCGCCCGCAAGTAGTTTATTAACGTCCGCGCCGTGTTGAATTAACCCGGAAAGAGCCGCGCAGCTATTCGCCACGCGTTACAATGTCCTCGCCATGTTCGGAAAGCCACGGCAAGTTGAAACCGAGACGGAGTTGTACGAGGCCGCGGTGCGTGCATTGATGCGGCGGGCGTACTCGGTTTATGAAATGAAGCAATTGCTGGGCCGGCGGACAGAAGACGACAAGCTTTTGGCAACCGTGATGGACCGGCTAAAGCGCGCCAAGATGATTGACGACGAGCGCTTTGCAAAACAATTCGCGCGGCAACGAACGGAAATTCGGCATCAAGGCAAATTTCGCGTCGCGCGGGATTTGCGGGCACGGGGAGTCCCGGATCGTCACATCGAAGCTGCTCTTGCCGAAGCCGCAAAGGAGACTGACGAAGCCGCGGTTGTTCGCCAGCGTATCGAGCGCAAGGTACGGTCCTTTCGCGGCGAAATTGGCGAAAACAAGATGGCTTCGATATATCGAAGCCTGTTGCGCGCGGGATTTTCTGCGGATGTGGTGCGCCGCGAACTGAAAGCGCTGACTCGCGCAGAGGTTCCCGAGGCGGACGCGGCTCTGGAAGAATAGCGACCCGCAAAGACGGCCCCAGCAGAACCGGCGGCTTGACGGACCTCCGCAACGGGCTGCGTGACAAATACGTACCCTCGCATCTTACCTCTGCATCTCAATGACTTGGATCAATGACCGCCCACTGCCTGCACGAATGGCTCAGTGGTTGGCGCCACACTCGGGAGAAATGATGGACTACGTCAATCTTGGTAGGACTGGCCTTAAAGTTTCGCGGATTTGTCTTGGATGTATGACGTACGGAGCGCCAGCCACGGGCAAGATCAAGCCCGGCAGCCATGCCTGGGCTCTAAACGAACAGGAGAGCCAGCCGTTTCTGAAGCAGGCGCTCGATCTGGGCATCAATTTGTTTGACACCGCGAATGTTTATTCCGCTGGAGCCAGCGAAGAAGTGGTCGGGCGATTCCTCAAAGCCAACGTGCGCCGCGAGGCCGTCGTCATCGCCACCAAAGCGCATGGCATGATGCGCGACGAGCCAAACGGGCGCGGTCTCTCCCGTAAAGAGATCTTTTTTGAGCTGGACCAGAGCCTGCGCCGCCTCGGCACAGACTACGTCGACCTCTACCAAACACACCGGTGGGATTACGAAACGCCCATCGAAGAGACGCTCGAAGCGCTCCACGACGTAGTGAAGTCCGGCAAAGTGCGCTACATCGGCGCGTCTTCGATGTACGCATGGCAGTTCACGAAAGCGCTCTATCTCGCCGATCTTCATGGATGGACGCGCTTCGTTTCCATGCAGAACTATTACAACCTGCTGTATCGGGAGGAAGAGCGCGAGATGATGCCGGCGTGCAGGGCTGAGGGCATTGGAGTGATCCCGTGGAGCCCGCTGGCACGCGGCCGGCTGGGGCGTCCGTGGCAGAGCGAGAGCACCAAGCGCCTCGAGGCGGACGAATTCGGCAAAACTTTGTACTCGAAGACACAAGACGCGGACCGCGAAGTCGTCGAGCGTTTGACCGAACTTTCCAAGAAGCGCGGCTTGCCCCATGCGCAACTGGCACTGGCGTGGGTGCTGAGCAAACCATTCATCACGTCGCCGATTGTTGGGGCGACGAAACCGCACCACCTTACGGACGCCGTTGCGGCGCTATCGGTGAAACTGACGCCCGAAGAAGTTGCGTCTCTCGAAGAGCCGTATACGCCGCATCCCGTTCTCGGTTTTAGCTGACGTTTGGCGATCCTACGGCAGCGTTTTTGATCTGGCTGCTACGCCAGCGGTTTGTGGGAAGGCGCGCCTAGCACGAGCCGATACTTGCGGTAGTCTTCGCCGGAGCCAAACCAATTCGGAAGATCTTCCAGAAACACCGCCCCGAATTTCGCGTTGAGAACCTGGCTTCCGCCGGGGCGCGCGTGGCCATAAACAACCTCGAAACCCTTCCCTGCAGCAAGACCCAGCCAGTGCGCTTTTAAGATCGATCCGTAACCCTGCTTTTGAAATTTAGGAAGAATCGTGTTGGAGTAGCAGCAGACCGCTTTTTCTTTCTCGTTTTCGGGGAGGACGAGTAAATCTTCGATGAGTTCGTTGGAGCTGGTCAGCGGGATACCGTAGGATTCGCCCGCGATCTCGCCGTCTACGAACATCCAGACAAAGAACGCGCCGGGGGTCTCCCAGACTTCTTCCTTCTGCTCAAGATCGAGCTGCAGTCCGGGGTGATAGACGGACTCGAACTCCATCGTCTCTTCGAGCGGAACGTCATAGCTGAATTTAATCACGGCCACCGCGGCACCTCGAGCCTGGAGAATTTCTTTAGCATGTCATGGATGCGTCGCTTGGAAAAGTTTGCCCCATCGCTCTGGCTCGCACCGCGTGGCATGATGGAGCCGGATCGGAGCGACTACGGAATCATTGCTCATCATTACGGGCTCGATGGGAGCGGGCAAGACGAGCGTGATGGTCGAAGCATCGGACATCCTCGCACTGGGGCACATTGCCCATGCGGCGATCGACTTGGACGCGTTGGGACTCGCCTATCTTCCCACCGCGGCACGCAATGATGACGTGATGTACCAAAATCTTCAGTCCGCCCGCGAAAACTACGCTTCTGTCGGCGTGACGCGACTGTTGCTCGCGCGCGCGATCGAAACTCGAGCCGAACTGGATCGCTGCCGACGCATTGTTTCTGCTTCGAACACCGTCGTCTGCCGAATCACCGCCAGCATCGAAACGATGGAGTCGCGTATCAAGCTGCGTGAGTTAGGTGTGTCGCAGCGGGAATATGTCGCTCGCGTCGCCGCGCTGAATACCATCCTTGACCGCGTGCACTTGGAGGATTTCACCATCGCCAATGAGAATCGCCCGCTGACCGAGGTTGCACACGAAGTGCTTGCGAAAGCTGGATGGATTTCAAACTGACGCGCGCCCGCGAAGACAGGCTAGGGCTTGGTCGTTTTTTGCTTCTGCTGGTTTATGGCCTCTTCAATGGCCTTGCGAAATTCGCCTACGGCAGGGACGTCAGGGGAATGTAGGGCGTTCTTGTGCACGTAGCGCCAGACAGGTGCGCCCTCCAGCGGGGGCGGGCCCGGACTGTCGTGGTTGCCTCGATAGACGAGAAAAGAGTCTTCAGCGGCGCCTATTTCAGTTCCGAGGCCCGGTGGTGTGGACTGCGGGCCGGTTTGCGCGGCGTCCGGGTTGCGGCCCTCCTGCGCGCCCACGCGGATGCCGTTGTCGTTGGGCTGCACGACTACGGGACGATCATTGGTGGGTTCACCGTCAATGGTTCGCTGGGCCGTTTTTCCATTGCCCGTTCGCACGGTGATCACCAGGTCTGCCATGCTCATGGTCATGACGGGCTTCAGGCGACCCCAATTCGCGAGAGCTCGCTCCACGTCGTCCTGCGCCGTTCTGTTCGCGAGCGGAGCGTTTAGGGGTGTTCCAGCGTCCGGATCGACAAGGACAAAGTAAGTTTGGGCGTTGAGGACAAAATCGGGCAGCGAACTCTTTTTCTTGTTAGCGACGGCTGAGCAAGCGCAGAGTAGAACCAAAGTGAGGATTAGGCGCATGCGATTGGGCATCAGAGCCTCCATGCGGGTGAAAGTGATTGTATCTCTATTGCAGTAGACGGGCGGCAGGCGCTGCCGGTAACAGGGAATTATAAAGCTGGTTCGTTGCTAGGCCTTGCGGCGTCTGAGATAATCGCGGGATTCGGCTAAAGGAAGGATTGAGGCAGACGTGACCGGCGACGATTCCAGCAAGAAATTCATGAGCGGAAACGAGATCCGCGAGAAGTTTCTGCAATTCTTTGAAAGCAAAGGCCATCGCCGCGTGCGGAGCTCGTCGCTGGTGCCGCATGGCGACCCGACGCTGCTCTTCACCAATGCTGGGATGAACCAGTTCAAGGACGTGTTTCTGGGGCTGGAGAAACGCGAGTACAACAAAGCCACCACAGCACAGAAATGCGTGCGGGCAGGCGGGAAGCATAACGACCTGGAAAATGTTGGCTTTACGAAGCGTCACCATACGTTTTTCGAGATGATGGGGAATTTTTCGTTTGGCGATTATTTCAAGGAGAAGGCGATTCCGTATGCGTGGGAGCTGGTGACCTCGCCGGAATGGTTTGGGATTGCGAAGGACAAGCTGTACGTGACGGTGTTTGGCGGCGCGGAGGTTGCGCCGGGGACGACGCTCGGTGTGGACGAAGAGGCGCGAAAAATCTGGGAAGGCGAAGTTCCCGCGGACCGCATCGTCCCTATTCCCGGACTGAAGGACAACTTTTGGGCCATGGGCGACACAGGGCCGTGCGGTCCTTGCAGCGAGATTTTTTACGACATGGGTCCCAAAGCGTCCGAAGAGGGCCACACCGACTGCAAATTCCCCTGTGACTGCGGCCGGTATGTCGAAATCTGGAACCTAGTTTTCATGCAATACAATCGCGACGCTAGCGGCGCTCTGATTCCTTTGCCCAGGCCTTGCGTGGACACGGGCATGGGGTTGGAGCGGACGGCGGCGGTCCTTCAGGGCTTCATCTCGAACTACGAAACGGACCTCTTCACTCCCCTGCTTGACCGAGCGCACGAATTGACGAGCACCCAACTCGCTTTTTCTGAGTCGACAAGAGCCTCGTTGAGGATAATCGCGGATCATTCTAGAGCTACGGCATTCCTAATCTCCGACGGAGTGATTCCGTCAAACGAAGGTCGCGGCTACGTACTGCGCAAAATCATGAGGCGGGCCATTTTTCACGGTCGCCGTTTGGGTATGGACAGGCCATTCCTGTTTGAAATGATCTACGCAGTACGCGATACGATGGCCGCTGCGTACCCAGAACTAATTGAAAGCGCTGACCGCGTGAGCCGCATTGTTCTGGGTGAGGAAGACCGATTCTCACACACCTTAAAGCTAGGGACTAAACAACTCGAAAGTCGCTTTGAAAGCGTGCGGAAACGCGCCGCAGGCCAACTCGCGAAGGCGGCAAACGAACTGGACCGGAGCCTAAAGCCCGGCGAAGCCGAGAATCTTCTGGAGGCATCCTCGGCCCCCACTGGATCGCAGAAGCTAGGTACGCTCGAAGCACTTATCGGGCCGGAACTATTTGCTCGAATCCAGCAGATCAAGGCAGACGCCTCTAATCGAACGCTACCAGGTGAGCTTGCCTTTGAGCTATACGACACTTACGGCCTCCCACGCGACTTTATCGAGGACGCGTGCCGCGATGAAGAATTCGCTTTTGACGCTGCTGGCTTCGACCGTGCGATCGACGAGCAGCGGACGAAGGCGCGGGCGTCGTGGAAGGGCGGCGGCGGCAAGGAGGCGGCGAGTCCGGCGTTTGCAAAAATTGCCGCGACGTTTAAGACGGAGAAGGATTTTTACCAGGGGACTTCGGCGAAGGACGCGCTGATTGAGGCGATCATTGGCAAGAACGGGCCGGTCAACGAGTTGAAGGCCGGCGAGTCGGGCGAAGTGGTGTTGGACCGCACCGTGATTTACGCCGAGTCGGGTGGGCAGATGGCCGACACCGGTTGGTTCTACGATCCCACCGGAACGGGCACACTCGCCGAAGTCACCGGCGCCTACTATCCAGTGGCCGGCCTGGTGGCGCACCGCGTCACCGCCAAAGAAACTCTTCGAGTCGGCGACCGCATTTGCGTGCAGGCCGATGCCGACCGCCGTGCGCGCATCATTCGCAACCACTCGGGGACGCACCTGATCCATGCGGCCCTTCGCAACATATTGGGAACACACGTGAAGCAGGCGGGGTCGCTCAACGCGCCCGAGCGCCTACGCTTCGACTTTTCCCACTTTGCCCATGTAGATCCCGAGGAGCTGAAGGACATCGAGCAGCAGGTGAACGACGAGATCCGCCACAACACGGAAGTGGGAACCGAGATTACCTCACTGGACAATGCCCTAGCCTCGGGAGCTCTGGCCTTCTTCGGCGACAAATACCCGGAAGCCAACGTCCGCGTGGTGACGATTCCCGACGAGCGCGCGCCAAGAGGCTTTTATTCCAAGGAGTTATGCGGAGGCACACACGTCCACCGCATCGGCGATATCGGCGTCCTAAAGATCGTCAGCGAAGGGTCGGTCGCGGCCGGCGTCCGTCGTATCGAGGCGGTTACTGGGATTGGGGCGCTGGAACACTACGAGCATCAGGCGCAGATCCTGGCGCAAGTGGCCAGCCGGCTGAATACCAGCGAAGATTCGGTGCTGGCGACGGTCGAAAAGCTTTCCCAAACCGTCAAACAGCTCGAAAAGGAGCTGGAAGGCCAAAAACGCAAAGGGGCCCTCGGCCAGCTCGACCAGCTAGCCTCTCAAGTCCAGATGGTAAAGGGGGTCAAAGTCGTGGCTGCGGAGGTGGCCGGGACAGATAAGGAAAGTCTTAGGCAATTGGTGGACTCTCTCAGACAAAAACTTGGGTCGGGGGTGGTGGCCTTGGGGACCGCTGATGACGGCAAAGTAGCCCTAATCGCCGGGGTAACCAAGGACCTGACCGCTAAAGTCCATGCTGGCAAGCTGATGCAGACACTTGCCCCGATGATTGGGGGAAAAGGCGGCGGAAGACCCGATTTAGCAGAGGCTGGCGGAAAAGACACATCGGCGCTAAAAAGTACCCTGAGTACCATCCCAGCGCTACTGGAGCCGTTGCTATGATACTCTCCAGCGCCAGAAGCGTGTCCGGCGGGAGACGCTTGCGCGGCACTGTTCGGAGTGCCGCACGATTTCGCAACGCTCCTGCCAGGTACGGCTTCGTTGTTTGCAAGACGAGACAGCCTTAGCGGTCGACAGGAACACAGGCTGAAGCCTGTGCTACTTGAAACGGGAAGGCTGCCCCGAGCACGACTGTAGCACCATAGGAGTGGCAGTACCGTTGCACAGCTTCTTCCCAAAGGGCTTTCTCAAGGAACGATGACAAAACGTACTGGTAAAAACGCGGCCGAGACGGCTTGTAAGTATCTGGGAGCATTTGCTTTGTGCGCAGGCAGCTTTGCGCCCGCGGCGAACGCCCAGATCGCCAGGACTGTCGATACGACCGGACGGGAAATGTTTGTCAACGCCGATCCGCCGGCGTCGGTCAAGCTGGCCTCCGCGAAGTCGCGCAAAACCATCTACCTCCCTGAGGAATCTACTTTTATGGGTGCGAGCCGCCCGGCCATGAGTATTGATCGGGATGGAGCGGAAAAGCTCGTACGGGAAGCGGCAGAGCGTCACAACATGGACCCAGCATTGGTCC
Organism: Candidatus Acidiferrum sp.; assembly: GCA_036495665.1. GTDB lineage: Bacteria > Acidobacteriota > Terriglobia > Acidiferrales > UBA7541 > Acidiferrum. The sequence continues at coordinate 16,207 of DASXMM010000068.1, forward strand.
GTGCAGTGATCCAGACGGAATCGAACTGGAATCCCTCGGCGTATTCCCGTAAGGGAGCCGGAGGGTTGATGCAGTTGATTCCGACGACGGCCCAACGGTATGGTGCAAACGACGTGTTCAATCCGCAACAGAATGTCGACGCCGGGGTTAGACACCTTAAGTGGTTGCTGGAGCGCTATAACGGCAACCTCGATTTGGCCTTGGCGGCATACAATGCGGGTGAGGGGGCTGTTGATCGGGCTCACGGCATCCCTGCGTTCCGGGAAACCCGGGACTACGTGCAGAAGGTACAGGATGCGTATTTCAGGCCTGGATCGGGTCGTCTTGAGAGCGCGTTTTCTAATTCACGCGCCATCCACAGAGAAGTCGATCCTGCCGGGCGCATCATTTTCAAAAACGACTAATTCGAGAACGACTAAGTCGGTTTCAGAAACCATCGATTCGCGAATGACGGAACTGGGCTGCGCGGCGGCTGGCGGTCATGGTGATTGGTAAGCGAACTTGGAAACGAAAGCCTGCGGGGGCTGGCGGTTTTCCATTACAATAATGCGGTTGGCAAGAATGTAGGGCGAGCATGTTGGGGGAGCAAAAAATTTTGCACAGGAGATTCGCCCGGCTTTCGCCAGTTTTTGTAGCGCTGGGGATTGCAGCGGGAGTCGTCTGTGGAAATCCCAGCGCGAGCCTGGCAAAAGCGGCTGCGGAAACTTCCACGAGCAGCACTGCCGTGAAGCGCGAGGCTGCTGGAGCGCAGTTTGCGCGCGCGGAAGAACAGCGCGCAAATCTGAATGGCAAGCCGGCGGAGAAGCGCACGCTCGCCGAGTACAAGCAAGTCGTTGCCAGTTATCGCCGCGTGTATTTGATTACCCCGCGCGCGACGGAAGTCGCCGATTCCCTGCTCTCGGTGGCTGAGCTTTATACCGAGATGGGTGATCGCTTCGGACGGAGTTACTACCAGTCGGCAGTGGATTCCTATCAATTTTTGGTACACGAATATCCTGGGAGCAAGTACGGCCAGGATGCTTTGCTGCGCATTGGGAAGTTGCAGCGAGACCAGTTGGGCGATAGCGCGCTGGCTACAAAAACTTACGAAGAGTTTCTAAAAAAATTCCCGCGTTCGCCGCGGAAACGCGAAGCCCAAGAGGCATTGGCGGAGTTAGCGCTGTTGCAGCACGGGGATGCGCCGGAGGTGGCAGAGAGTGGTTCGGGTGGGCTCGCGGCCGCGCCCACGCCCGCGCCTGTTTCCGTGCAGCCGAGCGTAGAGGTGCCGGGAACGGTTCGCGGGGGCGTTGAAGCGACGGGACGCAGCGGCTCCGGAGGTTCGCCGCGCATCCGCCGAATTACCGCTAGCGCGAATGCCGATGCGACACGCATAACAATCGACCTCGAAGACACTGTGCAGTACAGCTCGTCGCGGATCACCAATCCCGACCGAATATTTTTTGATTTGCATTCAGCACGATTGACGCCGGAAGTGGCGCGCGGAAACGTTCAGGTGTTTGGGAATTTACTGACTCGAGTGCGCGTGGCGCAGAACCAGTCGGGCGTTGTGCGCGTGGTGCTGGATGTGACTGGCGTGAAGGATTACGCGGCGTCACTGCTGAGCAATCCGCCGCAGTTGGTAATTTTCCTGTATTCGACGGTGCGAAATGGCGATGGAGTGCGCACGGCGAGATCGAAAGGCGCGAAGCCACAGAGCGGCGCGCAGGACGTCAGCGAGGATGCGCGAGGCGCGGCGGACGCTGATGGAAATTTGAAGGCGGTTTCCGCGAAGAATGATGCGGTCGATCCGAGCGCGGCACCATCGAATGCAATGACGCGGAGCGCGGGGACCGGGTCCGGCGCGAAAAATTCGCGCGGGAAACAACTGAGCGCGTCGAATGCGAATACAAATGCGAAGCCGGATTTGATTCGGCCCAGCAGCGCGCCACCGCCGACGCGAGATGGGCAGTCGACTTTGACGCGTGCACTGGGCCTGAAAATTGGGCGCATCGTGATCGACGCGGGTCACGGCGGGCACGATACCGGAACGATTGGGCCGACTGGGTTGATGGAGAAGGACTTGTGCCTAGATGTGGCTCTGCGACTGGGCAAGATTATTCAGCAGCGGCTGCCCGGGGCGGACATCGTGTACACGCGCTCGGACGATACGTTTATTCCGCTCGAAGAGCGCACGAACATCGCGAATCAAGCAAAGGCCGATTTGTTTATTTCGATTCACGCAAATTCCAGCCAAGACCATTTGGCGCGGGGTGTCGAAACGTATTACCTGAACATGAAAGGCTCCGCGGAAGCGATGGAAGTGGCGGCGCGAGAGAATGCGTCTTCGGACCAAGGTATCCACGATCTGGAGGATATGGTCAAGAAGATCGCGCGGAACGAGAAGATCGACGAATCGAAGGAGTTTGCGGAAGACATTCAGGATTCGCTGGCGAAGAGGATGCAGAAGGCAAGTAAAACCGTGAAGGACCGCGGCGTTCGCAAGGCGCCGTTTGTGCATCAGATCTTCGTCGAGCCCGAGGGCCTCAGCACCCACGAGGTCTACCCGAACGGGATCTCCACCAGCCTGCCCTTCGACGTGCAGTGCGAGTTCGTGCGCACGATCCGCGGCTTCGAGCGCGCGCACCTCACCCGGGCGGGCTACACCATCGAGTACGACTACTTCGACCCCCGGGACCTGCGTCCCTCGCTCGAGACGCGAGTGCTCCATGGTCTCTTCTTCGCCGGCCAGATCAACGGCACGACAGGGTACGAGGAGGCCGCGGCGCAGGGCATCGTCGCTGGGATCAACGCGGCACTGGCTTGCCGCCAGCGTGATGCCTGGGTGCCGAAGCGGAGCGAGGCCTATCTCGGCGTACTGATCGATGACCTGGTAACCAGGGGGACCCGGGAGCCGTACCGCATGTTCACCAGCCGCGCCGAGCACCGCCTCCTGCTGCGCGAGGACAACGCCGACCTGCGCCTGACGCCGCTGGGGCGTGAGCTCGGCCTGGTGGACGATGAGCGCTGGCGGCTCTTCGAGGCGAAGCAGCGCCTCTCTGATCAGGAGACTGCGCGGCTGCAAAGCACGCGCATCCACCCCGACAAAGTGCCTGAGGAATGGTCGCAGCGAGTGCTCTCCGGCCCCCTGGGGCGGGACGTGACGGCATTCGAGCTGCTTCGCCGGCCGGAAGTCAGCTACGACGACCTGCTCGACGTT
>DASXMM010000069.1:0-10140 GCA_036495665.1 Candidatus Acidiferrum sp.
AATCAGCACATCGAGAGGCAGCCGCAGCGGGTAACCCTTAATCTGAATGTCGCCTTCCTGCATGATGTTGAACAATCCGACTTGAATTTTCCCCGCAAGATCGGGAAGCTCGTTGATCGCAAAAATCCCGCGATTAGCGCGCGGCAGCAGCCCATAGTGAATGGTCAGTTCGTCAGAGAGATCGCGCCCACCGCGAGCCGCGCGGATCGGGTCGACGTCACCAATGATGTCGGCCATCGTCACATCCGGCGTAGCCAGTTTTTCTACGTAACGATGATCCCGTGGCATCCACGCAATTGGCGTGTTGTCGCCTTCCGCGGCAATTTTCTCGCGGCAAGCACGACAGATCGGATGGAGCGGGTCGTCGTTAATTTCGCATCCCACCACAACCGGAATTTCCGGGTTCAGAAACTGTGCCAGACCGCGCAGGATGCGGCTTTTCGCCTGCCTGCGAAGCCCCAAAAGTATGAAATTGTGCCGCGAAAGAAGCGCGTTGATGATTTGCGGAATCACGGTATCTTCGTAACCGTGCACACCCGGGAACAGCGGCTCGTTCTTTTCGATCATCCGCAGCAGGTTCTGGCGCATTTCCGTCTTCACGGAGCGCGACACCGTGCGCGCATCGAAGTCCGGAATGCGCTTCAACTCGCCAAGCGTGCGCGCTCGCGGATGTCCTGAGGATTGCAGCGAAGTCGTTGCCGTCATGGGGTCCGTTCCGCGTCCCAACAAATCGGGACGCAATCAAATCTTACATTCCTGCCGTGCTGATCGAACGCGTGCCGCTTCGAGTAGTTGCGCTAGTTCAGTCCCTGTCCATTGCCAGCGGCACGCTGGCGCATCACCCCTGTCTTCTGTAGATGCGGCGCCCACGCGCGAAGATACCCGACCAGCCTTTCCTGCCGGTCCGATTCCGACCGTAGCTCGAGGATCTGCTGCTTCAAAAGCAAATCCATTGGCAAAGTGCCCGCGATCAGAAAAGAGATTTGAGCCGGCTCTTCGCTGTCAGTGTTCTTCGGGTAGTCCTCGAAGATGAGCGTGTGGCAAGTCTCGTAAAGCTCGATCAGCTCGCGGCGCAGCGGCGAGTTGTGCGGCGCTTCCCGGTCTTCGAGGTAGTCGACGCACCCTTCGGCGAGCGAATTCTCGTCGAAAAACTCAATAACGCGAAACGGCTCTCGGCCGACGGTCAAAATATCCATCGTCCCATCGTTGTGACGCCTCACAACCTCGATGATTTCCGCGCTGCAGCCGACTCGAGCCACACCCTTAGGAAGCGCCAGCAAAATCCCAAACTCCGATTTGTCCTTCAGGCATCGGTTCACCATCTCCAGATAACGCGGCTCGAAGATGTGCAGGGGAAGGTCCGCGCCGGGAAGAAGAACGACGTTCAGTGGAAAGAGCGGTATACGATCAGGCCGCATAGGTCCGGCTCAAATCATACCAGACCGGAAGACGCAAGGAGACGAATGCTGTTGGCAACTGGAGGTGTCCTACTCTGGAAAGCCACGTCCGCATAGTCTGGTTGTGAGAAATGGGACCATGCGTTTATGCTCTGTTTAGGTCGTCCCGCACAGGATGGAACCATTGAGTAGGAGCCAATCTCTGGCCTGCGCCGACTCACTTTTCTTGGCAGGATCTAACGTATGAACTACGCCGCGCTGCTCCGATCCGCCCTTGTGGCCTTGCTGCGCAACAAGATGCGAAGCGTCCTGACCGTATTGGGCATCACCATCGGGATCGCGGCCGTAATTTGCGTCGTCGCCATTGGGAAAGCGGGACAAGCCCGCGTCGAGCAGCAACTGAATAATCTGGGCGACAACTTTGTCTGGATTGAAGCTGGCGGTCGTGCGGTGAACGGCGTGCGCACCGGCACTCACGACACCAAGACGCTCGTCATGGCTGACGCCGTAGCCATCAAGAACCAGATTTCGCTCATCAAGATCGTTTCTCCCAATGTCGACGATCCCGTTCAGGTCATCTACGGCAACCAGAACTGGCACACCTCTTACCGCGGCGTTTCGCCCGAATACTTCGAGATCAAGCGATGGGTCGTAGATCTTGGAGCCATTTTTTCGCAGGACGACGTCGACCGCGCCGCGGATGTGTGCGTCATTGGCCGAACCGTTCGCGAACAGTTGTTTGGTGTCGAAGATCCGATCGGCAAAGTAATTCGCGTCAACAGTCTTCCCTGCAAAGTCGTAGCCACCCTACAGCCAAAGGGGCTTTCTCTTTCCGGGCAGGATCAGGACGACACCGTCATCGTTCCTTATACGATGGCTCAAAAGAAGATCAAAGGAATTACCTGGCTGGATGACATCCTTTGCTCCGCGGTTTCACAAGATGTGGTCAAGATGGCTGGCCAGGAAGCCACGGCGGTTTTGCGAGACCGCCATCATCTTCGTCCCGAAGAAGAGGACGACTTCAATATTCGCAATCCCGAAGACATCATTCAGGCGCAACTCGACGCCAGCAAGACGCTCACGATTCTCCTCATCGCTATTGCTTCCGTCTCTCTGCTCGTGGGCGGAATCGGAATCATGAATGTGATGCTCGTTTCCGTAACCGAACGCACCCGCGAGATCGGCGTGCGCGTCGCGGTTGGCGCAACCGAAGAAGCCATTCAGCTTCAGTTTCTCGGCGAATCCGTCATGCTTAGCCTCGTCGGGGGCGCTGCCGGGGTACTGTTCGGAATTCTCGGCTCTTATCTTGTGGGGCAGACGCTTCAGTGGCCCATTCAAATGTCTGCCGAATCGATCGTGATCGCCGCGCTTTTCTCGATTGCTGTCGGGGTCTTCTTTGGCTACTACCCGGCGCGAAAAGCGTCGCTGCTCGATCCGATCGAAGCGCTGCGATACGAGTAATGGTCGTATTTTTGTGTGATCTTTAGGATAGGGAATGAATAGAAAAGCCAAATGGCTCTTATTGATTGCAGTCGTCGTGGCTCTTGTGCTCTTCGCCGCTTTCAGCTTGACCAGGAACGCGCAAGCCCAGCACTTTACCGCCAAGGTCGAACGCGGCGAAATCGATGATGTCGTCGAAGCCACCGGCACCATCAACGCCGTCATCACCGTGCAAGTCGGCTCGCAGGTTTCGGGAACGATTGCAAAACTTAATGTCGACTTCAATTCCCGCGTTCACAAAGGCGACATCGTCGCCCTCATCGATCCCGCCTTGTTCAAAGGAGCGCTGCTCCAGGCTGCCGCGGATCTCGAGAACGCAAAAGCCAATCTCGTGGCAGCGCAGGCCAACCTCGAGAAAGCCCGCGCTGGCCAGGTCCAGACGAAAGCGGACTACGACCGCGCCGTACGCCTCACAAATGAAGGCGTTACCAGCCAGCAACAACTGGATCTTGCCAAAGCGAACTTCGATTCCGCGAAGGCTTCTGTAAACTCCGCGGCAGCCAACGTCACGCAAGCGGAAGCGCAGGTCAGCCAGAAAGATGCGGCGGTCGCAGTCGCCCAGACCAACCTCGACTACACCGTCATTCGCTCGCCGATTGACGGCACTGTCGTTGCCCGAAGCGTGGACGTGGGCCAGACCGTCGCCGCATCCCTGCAAGCCCCCACAATCTTCACCATCGCCCAGGATCTCAGCAAAATGTGGGTCTACGCCAAGACCGACGAATCCGATGTCGGCAACATAAAAGTCGGAAAGCCCGTTAGTTTCAAAGTCGACGCCTTCCCCAAAGACACGTTTCACGGCGTCGTTAACCAGGTGCGCATGAACGCCACCACGGTGCAAAGTGTCGTCACCTACGACACGATTATTGAATTCGCGAATCCCGACCTGAAGCTCTTTCCCGGGATGACTGCCTACGTGACCATTCCCGTGGCCACCGTGCAGAATGTCCTCAAAGTCCCCAACACCGCGCTCCGCTACAAGCCTCCGATACCCCCCGAAGATATTCTCGCGATCTACAAACAGTATGGAATCGATGGGAGCGAACGACCGATGCCGGCACCTGATTCCACCGTGGCGGAAGCCGCCCCACGACCGAACACAGAGCCGCAGAATCCTCCGCGTGCGCCGAAAACGGATAGCGCCGTGGTTTGGCGCCTGCGCCCCGGCAACACCATGGAGCCCATTAAGGTCTCGCTTGGAATCACCGACCACGCCTATACCGAGGTTCTTGCAGTCGTCAAAGGAGATCTCAAGCCCGGAGACGAAGTGATCATTCGTTCCGTGGTGGCCAAGGGACAAATCCTCGGCGGAATCCGGCGCTAAAAGTCCGACATTAGTTGCGAGCGACCTATTGTCCAAACCTGACCTGATGCTGCCCGCGAACCAAACCGAACCCACGACAAACTCCACGACCCAGGATGCCGTCATCCGCGTCGAGGACGCGCACAGGTATTACGATCTGGGCGAGACGCGCGTCCACGCGTTGCGCGGCGTCAGCGTCGCGATTCATCGTGGCGAGTTTGTGGCCATCATGGGCGCCAGCGGCAGCGGTAAATCCACCTTCATTAACATTCTGGGTTGTCTCGATAAGCCCACGTCCGGCAGATACCTCCTCGAAGGAATTGACGTCTCCCAGCACGACAAGAAAGCGTTGGCGCTGATCCGCAACCAGAAGATTGGTTTTGTGTTTCAGGGATTCAATCTGCTGGCACGGACGACCGCGCTCGAAAATACGGCGCTGCCGACGCTCTACACCAGGATTGACAAGGCCGAGCGCGAGAAGCGCGCTTCCCAGGCTCTGGCAATGGTCGGGTTGGCGAACCGGTCGGATCACTTTCCATCGCAAATGTCGGGGGGCCAGCAGCAACGCGTAGCCATCGCACGCGCGCTGGTGAACCGCCCATCGATTCTGCTAGCCGATGAGCCGACCGGGAACCTCGACAGCCGCACTTCCGTCGAGATTATGGAAATTTTCCAAAACCTGAACGACAGGGGATTGACCATCGTCCTGGTCACGCACGAGCTCGACATCGCGCAGTTCGCCAAACGCGTTCTCATCTTCCGCGACGGAAAGATCCGCAAAGATGAGCCGGTGCTCCACCGCCCCAAGGCCCAGGAAGTTCTGAAGACCCTTCCTACGCTCGAAGACTGACCGCAACAAGCTTGCGCCTAGCGACCCAATATGCGAAGACATACCCCTCGTCAAACTTTGCCGAATCTGCGGGAACCGAGTTTAGTTGAATTGAGGAGAATACTTCGTGGACACGAGAACCAAATCTTTAGCGGCGCTTTGCGGACTTTGCGTAATGGCAGCAACGCTCATGTGTGGCGCACCTGCATTTGGACAGGCTGCCACTGGGGCAGGTCAGGGCGCCGCGGCTGCACAGGATGCGCCAAAACCGGTCGATCCGCACGAGGCGTTTTGGCAGTCGAGAAACCCCTACGAGAAGTCGCTAGTCGAGCAGAGATATACGGACTGGGGATTTTTGGCGAAGTATCGCGACGCCGACAGGGAATTGGGCGAGCCGGAAGCGGGGGTGACGCGCGTTGTGTTTATGGGCGATTCGATTACGGAAGCCTGGGGGATGAAGGCGACGGCCAGTTCACCCGGGCGCGGAGAATTTTTTCCAGGGAAGCCCTATGTGAACCGCGGAATTTCGGGGCAAACGAGTCCGCAGATGCTGGTCCGGTTTCGCCAGGACGTCATTGACCTGAAGCCGAAAGTGGTCGTGATCCTGGCCGGAACAAACGACATTGCCGAGAACACCGGGAAAATGACCCAGGGGGAAACCGGGAACAACATCGCGTCGATGAGCGAGCTAGCGCGAGCGAACGGTATTCGTGTAGTGCTCTGTTCGGTCTTGCCCGCCAGCGAATTCTGGTGGCACAAGGGTTTGGAACCCGCACCGAAGGTTCGCGCGCTGAACGCCTGGATCAAAGACTACGCCACCAAAAATGGCCTTGTTTATGTGGACTATTATTCGCCGATGGTGAACGCCGAAGGCGGCCTGAAGAAGGAGCTCAGTCCGGACGGGGTCCACCCGAACGTGGCGGGATACGCCGAGATGGCGCCGCTCGCCGAGGCCGGAATCGCCGAGGCCTTGAAGAAGCCTCTGTCTTGAAAATGAAATTGACTGTTAGACGAACGTTACGCATCCTCTAGATACTAGAATGAATATGTGCGGTTTGCCAACTCATGAGACAAGCGGCATGAATTCGACAGGGCTCGTCACCGGCCCTTTTTGTCGCGTGCGTCTTGGTCGTGCTTCACCGGAGATAGCTCCATAAGATAGTTGCATACCTGCTCGTAGGCGGTTCCTCTGGGAGACCAACGGTCTACGACGTGGTAGTTACCATTTCCCGCGCCTTCGAGGACCCATCGGGCTCCGTCCATTTCGTAGGGGCCATTTTTTGCCCGCTCTTGTTCTGTCTTCATCGACCAAAACTCGGCCTTTTGCAAAAGCATGAGGAATTGCTGCACTTGGTCTTTGCTGATAGGAACGAGGTCTTTGACGTAAAGTGTTTTGCTGCCTGAACGGAATGTCACTAGTTTCCCTTCGAGCACACCCGTCCCGTCCCGCTGCAAAGCCACCCGAACACAAAGAGCGCGATTCCCCATCAGGGTCAACCGGTACGTGAGGATATCCCTGTTTTGGGCGGCTTCCAGCAAAGAGGGTTCATCCATTGCAGTTAGATAATACGAGTACCAGCGCTCCCTGTATGAAGGCTGATTCTTCTCATCGAAGGTCCCCACTGGAAAGTATTGTCGGTCGGATTGAACTGGTGCGCCCTTTTGTGGCTCGCTTTGTGCTTGCTTCTTGGCAGAAAAGTTGGAAGCGAAGAACGCAAGTATCAGTGAGAGGATAGCGGAACGCATGGTTGCTCCAACGGACTGAATCGGTCGCTTGAGAGTATTCTACGGCAAACGAGTCCAAACGCATTGCGCGTCGACTAATGCTTGTTTAACGCAGCCGTTGCCGGACAAATTAACTACCCGACCAGACGTCAGCTTTTGCAAGACCAACCGTGACCGACGTGCATCTTGACACCGCCCTCGCTCCGTCCTAACTTCATTTCCACAGAAAGTGGAAGTCGTGCTCTCCTTCGTGCTCCCGACGATTTCCGCTATGGAGGGTCCCATGCCCATTAGCCTCGTTTCTCTTTCGCTCGTGGATTCCCCGGTAACCCTTGAAGAAGGCCGCAAGATTCTCGAACGCGATGATTATATTTGTCGGTATTGTGGTTTGGACGGACGCGCAAATTTTGAAAACGCGCTGGTCATGCGCGTCGATTTTGTGATCCCGCGCGCCCGCAAAGGGAAGAAGGATCCGAGCAATCTTGTGGCTTGCTGCACTCCCTGCAACACCATCAAGGGCACACGCGTCTACGCGAGCTTCGACAAAGCGAAAGCTGACGTCCTCGCGCGTCGCGAAGAGTTCCGCAAAGCCTGGCACGCGAAGACCGCTCGCTCTCTGGCCAATTCTGCCAGCGTCTGACAAATGCCGTTACCGGAGATGTGTCAGGCGTTCGTGCCGCCGTCCACGGTCAAATTCGCGCCGGTAATATACGACGCCTCGGGACTGGCAACGAACGACACCAACGCCGCCACCTCATCAACAGTCCCATAGCGATTCAGCGCGGTGTTGGCCTTCTGCGGTGCCGCCCAATCGCCCGCAGCCGGATTCAAGTCCGTATCGATCGGCCCCGGCTGCACGTTATTGACCGTGATGGCGCGGTCGCCCACCTCGCGCGACAATCCTTGCGTAAACATCTTGACGGCTCCCTTCGTGGCCGAATACGCCGCCAATCCGGGCGTCATGTCTCGCTCGCCAACGCACGAGCCAATCATGATGATGCGCCCGCCTTTGTTCATGTGCTTCAGCGCTGACTGCGTCGCGACGAAGACGCCGCGCACGTTGAGGTCAAGCATCAAGTCCATCTCCTCCAGCGTGGCTTCCTCGAACTTCTTCGGAATAGCGGTCCCCGCATTGTTCACCAGCACATCAAGCCGGCCCAGCGTCGCGACGGTTTTCTCCACCGCCGCCGTGACCGCCTTCGCGTCCACGGCGTCCGCCTGAATCGCAATCGCCTTTCCGCCGGATTTTTCAATCGCTTTCACGACTGCCGCCGCCGCGTCCGCGCCCTTCGTGTAAGTGATGGCCACGCTCGCTCCATCCGCAGCCAAACGTTTTGCAATCGCCGCGCCAATACCGCGCGAACCGCCGGTAACCAGCGCTACTTTCTTCGATAATTTCGACATGGGTCTCCCTTGGTGTTCAAGATGTACGGGACCGTTTGATGTACCAGACGCGCCAACCGCTACAATTTCTTTCACCTACGTCCCTGGCCGTTTTAACGACAGAACCCCAACTTCCATATTGAATTTGACGCCACTTGAAATTACTATGGGCCTACACGGGAAAGGAGGTCGATCCATAAAACATGAAAAATTCTGATTGTAGTGACATACGTGAGGTGGCTGAGGCTTAAGGCGCAAGCTTTTAAGTCCTGGCGAAGTTTGGATTCGCAAAAGGCCTTCGCGCCTTCAGCCAATTCCAGACAGTCTACCGGCGGCCCCGCAGACCAACTGCGGGGCCGTTGTTTTTTGGCCGGTGTTCCAATTTGGAGTGCGCGAGCCTTGCTCCCCCTTTTTGGACTCACGAGCCGGCAGCCGGTGAACAAGGTCAACGTTCTAGCCTTCGCGCGCACGCTTCGACCATTGCCACAGGCCACCAGTGACCTCTACCGGCAAGCGACACCCCAACTGCCGCGCCAGCATCACAATCTGTCCCCGGTGATGCCCTTCGTGTGCGATGAAATACCCCAGGACGTGCCCAACGTCCAGCGGCAGATTGCGCCACACATAAGCCGACGTCGCGGGAATGCTCCCCCCGTGCTCGCAGCCGAACTCAAGCAGTCGCCCGATGCCCGTACCGCTATCCTGCAACGCGCGAATGAGATCCTTAGCTTTCACCTTGTGCCGATCGACATTCCGCGGCACCGCAATACCGTGCTCCTTCCCGAGCGTCTTGATCCACATACACCGCGCATTGTGAATGTGCCCAGCAAGCATCCGCACAGTGCGACGCGGCGCTCCCGGCAACTTGGCGTCCCACAGCTCCGCGGGCAAATGCGCCACCAGAAAAATCGTGACGCGATTATTAGTCTTCCACGCGTTCAGAATGATGTCTTGCAAGTTGAGCGGAGAAGGCATTACGCACCTCTTTAAGCCGTTCAGCTAACGCCATCCCTGTAGGACTGCCAGCTACTCAGAAGATACGCCACCAGGGCTTCTTTGACTCTGTTGGTGTTTGCGGATAGCCAGTGCCCGATACGTGATGCTGAAACAATCCATGCGCCGGTTCTGTTAGACCAGCGGGAGTTGGGAACGGCTTTGCCTGACCCAGCAAGAGATTAGATACCAGGAAGTCGAGCAGGCGAACTTGATAGTCGGAATCGGCTTTAGATTTGACAGCGAGATCTTTCGACCAGAGAGCCTCTGTCACTTCCGCACCGTCGGATACGGTTTTTAGCGTGACCCGGTACACTGGCTCGCCTGTCCAACTCCGGTGTAGAAATAGATGTGGTTCCTCATAGTAGACAAACAATTTGTCTTACATGTGCCGCGGAATAAGACCCGCCTTCAAACAGACAACCTGCCCACTATGGAAGGCCGCCCGATACGCAAGGGGGATGCCCTCCTTGAACGGTTCGCGCTTCCATGACGTTGCGGATGCTCGCATAGACTCGAAGACTAAACCATGAATCCCGCACAGCGAAAGGCTTTCCATCGCGCTTTTTGCGATGAACCTTGGCCTTGCGCCCGCGCTCACCAGGCTGCCAAACAAGCTTGCCAATTCCAGATTCAAAAAAAAGCGGGCGCTCTGGGAACGCCCGCTACGCAGCTAGGGATTGGGTTTAAGAACCGTCCTAGCGGTCGTCGTTTTGGAATTGCACCGCCGGCAACACCGGTGTGCCCTCCTGCCTGACAGCATCCAGGGCCGAAGGATCGAGGCCAAGGAGTTGCAGGATAGTCGGAGCCACCTGAGCCGTTTCCACAAAGCTGTGGATGGTGCGGGCGCTGATGCCCGGGTTCGAGACCAGCAGCATCACGTTGGTATCGTCCCAGGCGTAGCCGCCGTGTTCGGATTGCTTCTTCACGCCGCCGGTATACACCACGCCCACGTTCGGCAACACGACGATATCTGGTGTGCGCGGGTCGCCGCCTGGACGGAGGAAGCA
>DASXMM010000070.1:0-13653 GCA_036495665.1 Candidatus Acidiferrum sp.
ATAACTCGCGGGCACCATGGTTCGCAGGTGTTCGAATCCACCCACGCGGTGAAGACCGATAACCGTTAGAGCCACCGCGCCACATATAAGGATCAGCGTCTGAACCGTGTCGGTATAAATGACCGCAGCCAGCCCGCCGGCCACTGTATAAATGCCAGTCGCGATCACCAGAACGACCGCCGTCTTCCACAACGACCAGCCGGCGACGCGCTCCAACACAACGCTCGCTGCATAAAGCTGAACAGAAATTTTTGTGAAAATATAAGCGATGATCGAAATCGCCGCCAGATACACCGCGCAATTGCGATTGAAGCGCCGCTCCAGAAACTCCGGCATGGTAAACACGTTCGAGCGCAAGTAAAACGGCACGAACACCCAGCCGAGAATCAGCAATATCAGGCAAGCAAGCCACTCAAAATGCCCCACCGCAAGTCCCGACGAAGCGCCAGTTCCCGATAGTCCAATAAAGTGTTCGGTTGAAATATTCGAAACAAACAACGACGCCCCAATAAAAAACCAGCCGACGTCACGGCCCGCAAGGAAGTAGTCCTCCGAAGTGCGTTCCCTCCTCGCAAAATACATCCCGATACCGAACACGATCGCGAAATAGATACCGATGATGACGAGGTCCAAGGTGGCTACGCTCTGATGAGCAACCGCAACTTGCGACGCAAACAGCATCCGTTCCTCCTCGGCACCTGCCGGCAGTGGCCGGTCAGAATCTATTCCTCAGTTGAACTTGCTTTCGCGAGAGTGGGAGCATCAACGTTAGTTGCTGCTTCGCGCCTGTAAAGTGAAATCCCCGCCGCCCCTAGACCGAATTCTGCGTGCGCAGTCTACAACAGGGCACGATAAGGCTCAATGGCTGTTTGGCTGCCCCGGGGCCTCCCTATGATGATTCACTCCGAGCGGCGCTCCATCCGCGACTGGCGCTCCGATTTGCCGCGATCCCCGGATCAAGGTAAAAGAGAGTGTGGAGGAATCATGCTCAAGCTAATGGTGTGCCTTCTATTCTTCGCGACCGCGCTAATGGCCGCGGACAAGTCTGTCTACGATTTCACGCTCAATTCGATCGACGGCCAGCCCGCGCCCCTCGGCGCTTACAAAGGCAAGGTCGTCCTGCTGGTCAACGTGGCGAGCCGCTGCGGCTTCACGCCGCAATACACTGCGCTGGAAGCGGTCTACGAAAAATACAAAGACCGCGGCTTCGTGATTGTCGGCATTCCGGCGAACAATTTCGGTTCACAGGAACCGGGCACGAATCAAGAGATCAAAACCTTCTGCACAACCAAATACAACGTCTCTTTCCCGATGATGTCCAAAGTTTCGGTGAAGGGCGACGATAAGACTCCGCTCTACCAATTTTTGACGGACAAGGCGACTCATCCCGAAACCGGCGGAGACATTAAGTGGAATTTCACGAAATTTCTGATCGGGCCCGACGGCCGCGTGCTCGCTCGCTTTGAACCTGCTGTCACTCCCGATTCCCCGGAAGTCACGGGCGCCATTGAAAAAGCGCTGGCTAACGCGAAGAAGTAGCCTCAAATTTAAAGAGTCGTTCTGTGCGCGCCCATAGCCGCCTAGGCGAAGTGTGACTCGGTGGTCGGGGCGCGCCGTCGCGGGCACTGCCGTTTCACAAAAAAACAACCACAAGTTATGGCCATCGTTTCGCTCCAGAATGTCAGCAAGGACTATCTCACCGATGGCCAGCGTGTCCACGCTCTGCACGACGTTTCGCTGGAAGTCGAGCGCGGGCAGTTTGTTGCGCTCGTGGGCCGCAGCGGCTGCGGTAAATCAACGCTGCTCAATCTGGCGGGTGCGATGGATTTCTCCACATCCGGCCGCGTGCTGCTCGAAGGCGCCGACACCTCCGCTCTGAGCGACGCCGGCTTGACGCTTCTCCGCCGCGAAAAAGTCGGTTTCATTTTCCAATCGTTCCAGCTTCTGCATACCCTCACCGTTTTTGAAAATGTCGAGCTGCCCTTGCTGCTCGCTGGAAAACCAAATGCGCGCACCGTCGCGCGCGAAAAACTCGCCTGGGTGGAACTGGATGGCCTGGGCGACCGCTATCCGCATCAACTTTCGGGCGGCCAAATGCAGCGTGTAGGCATCGCACGCGCGCTCGTTCAATCGCCGGCCATTCTTCTCGCCGACGAGCCCACGGGAAATCTCGATACCGTAACAGGCAACGTCATCCTCGACTTATTGAAACGCCTGACGCGCCAGTTAAACACAGCCACTCTCATGGCCACGCACAGTGCCGAAGCCGCTACGCTCGTTGATACGGTAGTGCATTTACGCGACGGCCACATCGAAGCGGTTACTCGAAACTGAAATGGGACGCCTCTTCCTTTTTTACCGCCTGATGCTTCGCCCGCTGCTGCAAGAGCCAGTGCGCGCACTCTTGACGGTTCTCGCGGTAACTCTCGGTGTTGCCGTAGTGCTCGCGATCGATCTTGCCGGAGCAGCCGCAACCGGGTCTTTCCGCGCCTCGATGGAAACTCTGGCTGGCGACAACGATTTGGAAGTCGTGGCGACCGGCGGCGTGCCCGAATCGCTTGTGGGAACGATCGCTGCGCTTCCTTATTCCATTCGAATCTCGCCGCGCATCGAAGACTCCGTCGTCATCATCGAAACCAAGGAAACCATTCCGCTCGTCGGTCTCGACTTGGTGGGAGAAACAAGCTCCGGCAGTAGCAGCCAGAATTTCTCATTCCAATCCAACTCCACGAACACCGCTGCCCCGCCCTCACCCGAAGAGCCGTTGCGATTCCTGCAATCCCCGGACAGCATTTGGGTCGGCGAGAGCCTGCACAAAAAAGCTGGGGACCGCGTGCCCTTGCTGGTCAACGATCAGGTCCGCGAATTCACTGTCCGCGGCGTCTATCCCGATTCGAACGGCAGCGAATCCGCCGTCGTAATGGACCTCGCGGCCGCGCAACGCGCGCTGAACCGCTTCGGCCGCGTCGACCGCATCCTCCTGAAAGTTCCGGACGTGCCGAGCCTCGAAGCCTGGCAGCAACGCGTGCGCGCCGTGTTACCCGCAGGCGTCGAAGTTCGGCCGCAGGGAACGGGCACGAATGAAAATCGTCGCATGCTCGCAGCTTTCCGTTGGAATCTGCGCCTGCTCAGCTACATCGCGCTCATCGTCGGCGCATTTCTCATCTACAACACAATTTCCGTCTCCGTAGTTCGCCGCCGTCCTGAAACAGGAATCGTGCGCGCTCTCGGCGCAAGCCGCGGCGCGGTGCTCGCCGCCTTTCTTGGCGAGGCCGCTTTTTTCGGATTGGCGGGAGCCGCGCTTGGCCTGCCTTTAGGCCGCGTAATGGCCTCCGGCGCAGTAAAACTCATGGCGGCCACCGTAGAATCGCTCTATGTCAGCAGCCGTCCCGGCGCGATCGAACTAAGCGCATGGTCCGTAGTGCTCGCGTTAGTCACCGGCGTCGGTGTCGCTGTCATCTCCGCTTACTCGCCCGCCCGCGAAGCCTCGCTCGTCTCTCCCGTGGAAGCCATGGCGCGCGGGCGCCGCGAATACATGACGCGCGTCCACAAATCGCGCGACTTGTGGCTCGCGCTGATTCTGGCAATCCTGGCGACAGCCGCAACGCGAGTCCCAGCGCTGGAAGGCAAACCCGTATTCGGCTATCTCGCTGCGATTCTGCTCGTCGTCGCTTCCGCGCTCGCAATTCCGGCTTTCACGGACGCCGTCATCTCTCGCTCTTCCCGCTGGCTCGGAAAAATTCTCGGTGTCGAAGCCCTGCTGGCTTCGCAAAGCCTCTCCGCCTCCCTTCGCCGAACCTCCGTGCTCGTCGGCGCACTCAGCACCGCCATCGCCATGATGACTTCCGTCGGCATCATGGTTGGCAGTTTCCGCGAAACGGTTGTGATCTGGATGAACGATCGCGTTCCCGCCGATCTCTACCTGGGCCCTGCCGGCGAGCCGGCTCCTGACCGCCACCCAACGATATCTCTCGAGTTGGCCGACAAAATCAGCAAACTGCCTGGCGTCGCCGGAGTCGACCGTCTTCGTGCCTACGAAATCAGCTACGACGGAATGCCCGCGACGATTGCCTCAGTCGATTTCAGCGCGCTGCGCTTGGATCACCGGTCGAATTTTCTCTCCGGCCGGACCACGGAACAAGTCCTCTCGCAGATGCGCAACGCGAATGCCGTCGTCGTCAGCGAACCTTTCACCTATAAACATCACGTGCGCGCCGGTGACACCATCGCGCTCGCGCTGGGAGCCGCACGCGCCTCCTTCCGAATCGTCGATGTTTTTTACGATTACGGCAGCGAGCGCGGCAGCATTCTGATGGACCGCGAAACGATGCTGCGCTATCTCCCCGACCCCACTCCTTCAAACCTGGCGATTTACGTCGCCCCCAACGCATCGACAGAAACCGTGCGCCACGAAATCATCGAAGCGTCAGCGGGTTATCGCGTGCTGCTTTTTTCCAACCGCGATTTGCGAGCTGAAGCGATCCGCGTTTTCGACCGTACATTCGCAATCACCTACGCGCTCGAAGCCGTCGCCGTAATCGTCGCCGTGATGGGAGTTGCCGGTGCTCTGCTCGCGCTCGTCATCGACCGCCGCCGCGAACTCGGACTATTACGCTTTCTCGGCGCGGCAACCAGTCAAGTCCGCAAGCAAATTCTCATTGAAGCCGGCTTGCTCGGCCTGCTCGCAAATTTCGTAGGACTCGCTCTTGGCTTCGCGCTCTCGCTCGTTCTCATCTACGTCATCAACAAGCAGTCTTTCGGCTGGACGATTCGCTTCCACTGGCCCGTCGCGGTCTTGTTAGGCGCCATCACCGTGGTGTATCTGGCCACCGTCGTGGCAGGCCTGTATCCCGCGCAAGTTGCCGTGCGACTCAATCCGCTCGAGGCCGTCCATGAGGATTAAGCTGCTCGCCGTCGTCGCGGCGCTCTCGATTCTCAATCCGTTAGCCGCGCAATACCGCTCCGCCGTCCCCGGCTACCGGTTCGAATTCCCACGAGACTATTTCGACCATCCTGATTTTCAAACCGAATGGTGGTACTACACAGGCAATCTGAAATCCGCAAACGGCCGCCACTTCGGATTCGAACTGACTTTTTTCCGCCAGGCCATCAGCCGTGATCCCGCACAAGCTGCAACCTGGGACGTGCGCGATCTCTACGTCGCGCATCTCGCGCTCAGCGATTTAAATGGCCAACAGTTTTATCACTTCGAACGAATCAATCGCGCCGGCCCCGGAATCGCCGGCGTCAGCCAATCAGCCGCCCGCATCTGGAATGGCAACTGGCAGATTCAGTGGGAAAACACCGATCAAAAGCTGCAAGCCATCGAGAGAATCTTTCAACTGCGTCTGAACCTCCATCCGGAAAAACCGCCCGTCATTCACGGTGAAAACGGCGTAAGCCAAAAATCGGAAGGAGCCGGCCACGCGTCCTATTACATCTCGCTGACGCGGCTGGCGGCGACCGGCCAACTCGAACTAAACGGCCAGCGCTTCGAAGTATCCGGCCTCGCCTGGATGGATCACGAATTCTTCACGCACCAACTCGAAGCCGACCAAGTCGGCTGGGACTGGCTAAGTCTGCAACTCGACGACAACACTGAATTGATGCTCTTTCATATCCGCCGCAAAGACGGTTCAGTCGATCCGTTCTCGTCCGCCACTTACATCGACGCGCAAGGCAAATCGACGCATCTGCGAAATACTGACTTTAGCCTCGAACCGCTCGCCCAAAGTTGGACGAGTCCCGTCACTCATGGAACCTATCCAATCGCATGGAAGATCGCCGTACCAAAATTAGAGATTGCGCTCGAAGCGCAAACATCTCTGGCAGCGCAGGAGTTGATCGGAAAAACAAATATCGTGCCGTCCTATTGGGAGGGAGCCATCTCGCTGGAAGGTCGTCGGGGAAGCAAGCCGCTCAGTGGCGTTGGTTACCTGGAAATGACCGGCTATGATCGCGCCGTCAAACTACCCCCCATTTCATAAATGTGTTTTAGCCAGTTTACTCCTCCTCAGCATAACTTCTGTGTTGCCCGTCGTCCGCCCCGAATCAGGTGCCACGCTGTCAGGTGGTGGAATCGCGCACCGACCAGCCGCAGGATTTTATTCGTCGCGGAGGGCGGCCATGGGATCGAGCCGCGCCGCGCGGTGCGCTGGCAGATAGCTGGAGAGAATGGCCACAACGGCGAGAGCAATGGCGGAGAGCGAAATCGTCAGCGGGTCGTAAGGCTTGAGGCCGAAGAGCATCGCCCCCGCGGTTTTGCCCAAGGCCAGCGCCAGCGCGGCGCCGACGGCCAGGCCGATCACCAGCATGGTGCCGGCTTCGCCCAGCACCATACCCAAAATATCTCGCCGTTGCGCGCCCAGGGCTATGCGCAACCCGATTTCTCCGGTGCGGCGCGCGACGGAATTGGACATCACACCGAACAGCCCCATCATGGCCAGCAAGGTAGCCAGCGCGCCGAAGAATCCGGAAAGCATGGCCATCAGCCTTTCGCGCAGAAGCGAATTCTGGATGTTTGTCTGCATCACGTGGAATTCCGTGCCGATTTCGGGGCTGGCCTGGGCCAGGGCGTTTTTCAGTTCCTCCGTCAGCGTTCCCATGGGCAGATTGGAGCGAACCAGCAGTCCCGCACCTTCGTCCGGCTGATCATCCTGCGCGGTAGTAACGTAGACTTCCGGCGCGAATTCATCGCGCAAGTCGTAATACTTCGTGTCGCGAACCAATCCCACGATCTGGTACATCGGCCGCGCGCTGCCCACTGCTCCTTCAATTTGAAACTGCGCGCCAATGGGATTGGCGCCGTTGAGGATTTTCTTCACGAAACTCTGGTTGACCACAGCCACCTTGGGCGAATCGGCCGTATCCCGTTCGTTGAACGCGCGGCCGGCCATGATGGGCATCTCCATGGTGCTGAAGAAGTCCGGACTGACTCGCGTGAAAAGAGGTCCCACGTCGGCGCGTTTTGTAGCGCCGGCCAAGATGACGCCCTCGGTCCAGCCAAAGCCGCTGAGCGGCACTACACTGGCGTCCGCCACTCCCTCGACGCCGGGAAGCGCGCGCAACCGGTCAATCAAATTCAGCTTGTAAGTCTGGCGTTGCCGCGCGGGAATTTTCAGTTGGCCAAAATCCAGATCGGCTTCCATGATGCCAGCCGTCTGAAAGCCGGCGTCCACGGAGAGGATGTTCTTCAGGCTGCGCACGAAGAGCATCGCTCCGACCAGCAACACGAGCGAGAACGCCACCTGCGAGACAACCAAACCGCGGCGGAGGCTGAAACGCTCGCTCGCGCCGGCGAGGTTCCGGCCCGCGGATTTGAGCGCTGCTGCCGGAGCGATGCGCGTGGCACCGAAAGCGGGGGCCATGCCGAAAAGAATCGTGGTCAGCAGCGCGATGACCATGGTGAAGCTGAGCACGAGCCAATCAGGATGAAGATCGACGAAGACATCGGGCGCGCTCGTGCCGATGAAGGCCACCAGGAAACGGCTGACCCATTGGGCCAAGACTCCGCCCAAAACGGTGCCGGCAACACCGATCAATAGACTTTCCACGAACAGTTGCCGGATGAGGCGCCCGCGGGATGCACCGAGCGAAAGCCGCACGGCGATCTCGCGTCCACGGGCGCCGGCGCGCGCGAGGAGCAAATTGCCGATATTGGCGCAGGCAATCAGCAGGACCAGGGCGGCGATGCCCAACAGCATCCACAGGGGTGTCTCGTAGCTTCGCCGCAGATTCGAGAATCCCATAGCTGCCGGAAATGCGCCGAACTTGAACTGCAGGTAGTGCTTTTGCGCATCCGCATCGTATTGCGGGGGCACGGTCGCTTCCAGGATGCCCATCGAAAGCGCTGCCATTTCCGCGTTGGCTTGCTCGATAGTCACGCCGGGCTTCAGACGCCCCACGGCGGCGAGCCAATAGCCATTTCGGAGGTCAATCAGTGACAATTCGCCATGCATAAGCGGTTCCGAGCACAGTGGCACGGCGACGTCGAATTCCCGACCAACATCGATGCCCGTGAAGCTGGGCGGAGTGATGCCGGCGATTTCAAACGGATGGCCATCGAGTGAGATCATCCGGCCCACAATGTCCGGGCCGCCGGCGTATTCCCGCTGCCAAAAGGCGTAGCTGATCACCGCGGGCGGGGAGCCGCAGCCGCGGCGGTCATCGTCCGCGGTCAACGTGCGGCCGCGCAGGGCGGGCACTTCCAGCGTCTTGAAAAAATCGCCGCTGACCCAGATGCCCGAGGCGTAGCGTGCTTCGCCGCCGAGCGCCAGGTTGAATCCTCCTTCGGTCGCCCATGCAAGCATGCTGGAAAAAACTCGCTGGTGATCGCGGATCTGCTCCCATTGCGCGTTGGTGACATCGGGGTAGCGGCCATGGACGCGGCCGGGCCTCGAGGAGGGATCCAGGATGCGCACGGCAGCGAGCTGCTCGGCGTGCGCGACCGGCAGCGTTCGCAGGCGGAGCGAATCGATCAATTGGAAGATGGCGGTGTTTGCGCCGGTGCCCAGAGCCAGGGAAAGCACTGCAATCGCGGTGAAGCCGGGATTGAGGCGCAGTAGCCTGAATCCGTAGCGAAGGTCCTGCGCGAGGGAATGCAGCCAGCCGGTGAGTTTCATGCCATTTATGACGCTCGGCTAATATCTTTGTTTCACGATTTCTACTGTTCCCACACACCCATGCCGCCGCCACCGAGCTTTTCCAGGATGTTGTAGTGGGAAATCGCTTGGTCAAGCCTTGACTGGGAATCCGGCATGGGAGAGCCATGTTAGAAGGGAGGCCATCCCAAGTCAACGCGGTCCAAGGTTCTGGCCGGATGGTCGGCAAACCGGAAGTAATTCATATATCGGACGCCACACGAAGTGACCCTAGCCACCTCCACCTTGCTTCAGATGGTTCTTCCCGACGCGCCGCAGAACTTGATCGGCGACAACGCCTACGACTCGGACCAGCTCGACGCAGAGTTAAAGTTCTACGGCATTGAAGTCATCGCCCCACATCGTCGCACCCGAAAGAATTCAACTCAGGATGGACGTCGGCTAAGAGATACCGACGGCGTTGGAAAATCGAGAGGCTCTTTGCCTGGTTGCAGAACTTTCGTCGCCCGGTCGTTCGATATGAAGGGCATCTTGAAAACTTTCTCGGGGTGCTTGACCTCGCCTCGGCTTTGATCCTAGTCAGGCATTTATGAGATGAGTTCGTAGAAGGAAACAAATCCTACATAAAAACAATCAGCGAACGTCAGAAGGCTGCGCAAGCCGCGCCGTGCTCCCTCGCACAATCAACTCCGGCTCAATCACAATTTCGGTGGGGTACGGCGCATTCGCCGGCGCCGTAATTCGTTGTAAAAGCGTCTCCGCCGCAATCATCCCCATCTCGCGCAGAGGCTGCCGCACAGTCGTGAGCGCCGGATTCTGAAACGCCGCACTCTGAATATCGTCGAACCCAACAACAGATACATCCTCAGGCACACGCTGCCCCGCCTCCCGCAACGCCTGAATCGCGCCGATAGCGGAAATATCATTAAATGTAAAAAGCGCCGTAAACGCTTCCCCGCTGCCCAGCAGCTTCTGCGTAACCTGATACCCAAGCAGCGGCGACGACGACTCGCCCTCAAGTTGCCCCGTAAGCTGCTCCTTCACTTCTATCTCAAACTTCTGCGCCGCCTCGCGCACCGCGTCCCATCGCACCTCGGTATCGGAACTGAACGCCTGCCCCTTGATGAAAGCGATCCTCCGGTGGCCAAGGCTTGCAAGATGTTGCAACGCAAGACAAGCCGCCTTCGCGTGGTTGAGCACAATGTTCGTCACTCCCGGCACATCCCGGTGCCCGGAAACCGCCACACTCGGAACATCCAGCCCTTCCGAAAGAGCCGTGTCCACCGCGATCAACCCCTCCACAGCTCGCTGCTGCAGAAGCAACGGGTATTCCTCGATCAGTTCATTCCGGTGTCGGTGGCTCACCACAAAATAAAAATATCCCTCTTGCAGCAAATGGTCCTCGATACCAGACATCACCAACGCCGCGTATCCCTCGCTGATCTCCGGCACGACCACGCCAATCGTAAAACTCCTCTGCTGTCGCAGCGACCGCGCGAGATGGTTTGGCCTGTAATTCAGCTCCCGGGCAGCCGCGCGTATCAATTCTTGCGTGCGGTGCGGAATCGATTTCGCGGCAGGCGACCGGTTGATCACAAAAGACACGGCAGCCTGTGACAGACCGAGGTGTTCGGCGAGACGCTTCAAGCTCACTCCCGTGCCGCTGGCTCTCCGCGCCACAGAAGGTTCATTTACTTTTATTTTTTGACGGGGCATAAGGGTTTCCGGGCTGGTAGTCTCCCACACGGGCTAACGGAGGACAAGGACCAAGACCGAGCCTCTTTAGCAAAGCCGCCATACGCGGTACTCCATCGCTTGAATCTCTTACTAAATCGGTTTACTATGCTCTTTCGCTGCAGGAGCGCCGTACGCTAAACGTTTGGTCCGGACACACAAATGCACGAATCCCTCAAGAATAAGGATTTTGTTGGTGGCTCCGCGAAGACTTTGCGTTCAGAATCGATTTCCTTTCTTTCCCTCACCAGACTCAGAATCGAGTAACTTGTTGATGCTTTCAGCGCTGAAAAATACCGCCGTTCGCGCGCTTAACGCCACTATTGGAGTTACCCAAAACGTGCTGACCCCGCTCATTCGCGTCGCAGTCGTAACTTGTCTCATCGTGTGTTGCCGGTCCGTTGCCGCACAAGAAACGCCGTCCGCCGCGCCAGACCGCGCACCAATCCGCTCCCCTCTCGACGACCCTGCCATCGACAAAAAAGTAGATGCCCTCCTGAAAAAAATGACGCTCGAAGAGAAGGTCGGCCAAACGGCTCAATATTCCGCCGGACAGCCCACTGGCCCCGGCTCCGGCCCGGTCGGATTCAACGACATGCTCCAAAAGGACGAGATCGGCTCGTTGTACAACATTACGTCCGCCCGGGAAGTTAACGCGTATCAGCACATCGCGGTCGAGAAATCTCATCTGCACATCCCTCTCCTGTTCGGCCTCGACGTGATCCACGGCTATCGCACCGAATTTCCGATCCCTCTCGGTTTGGCGTCGACTTGGGATCCCCAGCTTGTCCAACGCACCGCGCGCGTGGCCGCACGAGAAGCCTCGGCGGTTGGCATCCGCTGGGCCTTTTCTCCCATGGTGGATATCGCCAGAGACGCGCGCTGGGGCCGGATGGTAGAAGGCTTCGGAGAGGATCCTTACTTGGACGCCGCAATGGCGCGAGCATTCGTGCTCGGCTACCAGGGCGAACATCTCGATGCGCCGGACAGCGTCGCCGCCTGCGTCAAGCATTATGTCGGCTATGGAGCCGCCGAAGCCGGCCGCGACTATAATTCAACCGAGATTTCCGAGCACACGCTCCGGGAATTCTACTTGCCGCCGTTTCATGCCGCCATCGAAGCAGGATCCGTCACGATCATGACCGCCTTCAATTCCCTCAATGGAATTCCCGCCTCGGCAAATGCCTTCACCATCCGCCAGATTTTGCGCAAAGAGTGGGGTTTCCGCGGCATCGTCGATAGCGACTGGACTTCCATCGCAGAACTCATTCCCCATGGCATCGCCAATGATCCCGCAACGGCCGCGCGCAGAGCCTTCCTCGCTGGCGTCGAGATGGACATGATGAGCAACTTTTACCACCAGCATCTGGCCGAACTCGTGCGCTCCGGCCAGGTTCCGGAAGCGCTTCTGGATCAAGCGGTCCGCGACATCCTGCGCGTCAAATTCGCGATGGGCCTCTTCGAACATCCTTATGTGGACGAGAGCAAAGAAGCCGCGGCAATGCTTCAGCCGGAAAGCGTTGAGCTCGCGCGCGCAGCTGCGGAGCGCTCCTTTGTGCTGCTGAAAAATTCGCCTGTGAACGGTGGTTCGCTGGTTCTTCCGCTATCCGCCGATTCGAAGAACGTCGCGCTCATCGGGCCGCTGGCCGATAACGCGCAAGTGATGCTCGGCTCGTGGTCGGCGCAGGGCCGCCCGGAAGACGTGATCACTTTGCGCGCCGCGCTCACCCAGAAGCTGGGCGCCGATCATGTGCATTACGCAAAGGGCGTCGAAATAATCGGAGGCTCAGACGACCAAATCGCTGCTGCGGTCGATGCGGCGAAGCAGTCGGACGTCGCGATTCTCGCGCTCGGCGAAAACGCCGCGGAAATGACCGGTGAAGCCGCCTCACGCGCGCATCTTGGATTGCCAGGCCGGCAGGAGCAGCTCCTCGAAGCGATTGTGGCTACCGGAAAGCCGGTTGTCCTTATCTTGTTCAGCGGAAGGCCGCTTACACTTCCCTGGGCATTTGAACATGTTCCGAGTGTGCTTGCGGCGTGGTTCCCGGGCGTGCAGGCCGGCCCTGCTCTCGTGCGTACTCTCTTCGGCGAATCAAATCCAACCGGAAAACTTGTCGTCTCATGGCCGCGCGCTGTCGGTCAGGAACCGCTTTACTACAACGAACTCAGCACGGGCCGTCCCGCGGGCAAAGTCGATCTCACTCGTCCTCCGTACGACACACCCAGCAAATACGTCTCGCGCTATATCGACGAGCAGGACAGCCCGCAATTTCCATTCGGCTACGGCCTCACATATACGAGTCTTCGTTATGGGCCGACGCAGAGCAGCTCCGTTCCATTGAGCGCCGCAACGTTGAACAACCATCTTTCAGGCACGAAGCGCGCAGCAGACGCGGATTTGATTGCCACCGCGGAAATCACCAACACCGGCTCGCGAGCAGCCGAGGAAACTGTTCAAGTCTACGTTCGCCTGGAAGGCACCAGCACCGCACAACCGATTCGCGCGCTCAAAGGCTTTCAGCAAGTCAAGCTGGCCGCGGGAGAAACGCAGCGCGTCACGTTCCGTTTGGGGCCGGGCGCCTTCGCCATTTGGGATGATCAAAACAAATACGTCGTCGAACCGGCGCGCGTCAAGATTTGGATCAGCCCGGACTCCGCACACGGTTCGGAAGCAACGCTCGAAATCATAAAGTAACTCTGGATGGATCAAATGATTGAAAAACACTCGTTCCACCGAAGGGAACTCATCAAGCTCGGCGGCCTCGGTCTTCTTTCCTCCTCGTTTACGCCGCTACTGAGCGGCTTCGCCGCTGCGCAGAAACCATTCGTCGAGCCAACCGGCGCGCCCTATCAAGGAACCGACGAGAAATTGCTTGACGAAATCCAGCGCACCAGCTTCGATTTTTTCTGGTTCGAAGCCAGCCCCAAAACGGGCCAGGTGAAAGACCGCGCCCTGGCGAACGGAAACGACACGCGCGCGATGTCCAGTATCGCCGCCACTGGTTTCGGGCTGACGGCTCTCTGCATCGGCGACCATCGCGGCTTTGGCAAAACCGCCGAGATTCTCCCGCGCGTCCGCGACACGCTCCGCTTCCTGGCCAATGATCTCCACCACGAACACGGCTTCTGCTACCACTTCATTCACATGGAAACCGGCCAGCGCTGGTCGGACACCGAGCTCTCCTCGATTGACACTTCCCTGCTTCTTTGCGGCGTGCTCACCGCTCGCCAATACTTCGCCGATCAGGAAATCAAGGATCTCGCCACAAAAATCTACGAGCGCGTCGATTGGCCCTGGATGCTGAACGGCGGTTCGACT